>JBHACV010000038.1:0-9946 GCA_041854705.1 Corynebacterium sp. | reverse complement strand
GAGGTTTCGGTTGAGTTTTTAGCTGGTGATCGGCCTTTTTTCATTGCTCCGATGGGTGAGTTGGCTGGTTTGGATGAGGGTATTAATCATTGGCGGTTGCCATCTTTTGGTATTTGGCGGGTGCGTGGTTATGGCGATTATGATTTTGAAGCGGCAGGTGGTGTTTGTGGTGGCCATCCTGATGCGGTTTTTCCTTCGTTTTATAAGGATTCTGGGCGTAGTCCAGAGAGTTTGCCGTGTCAGATTTCTTTGGAGTTTTGGCCGGAGAAGACATTACGAGATGCTGTTCATAAGACTGATTATGCAGGTGATGGTCTTATTGTCACACCGTGTACGGACTATAATTTAGGTGCAACGCCAGAAGAAATCGCTCAACGCTACCACTACTAGGGAAAATTGCTGGCAATAAGCGTCGAAAAGCGATGCAATTTAGATATATGCTTACTAGCGGTTTATGGGCGTTGGTGATAGGGAAGGGGGCTGCCATGTAATCAACCTGCCCTAATCAAGAACGTAGGGGAGCTTAAAGATGAACGTCATTGGTAGCTAGTCGGTGGGGTGGGCTAGAAACCTGCCTTATGGAACATCCTCCTTAAAAGACAGTGTTGCAATATTCCTCTAGGTTTAAGGTTGATAGCTTTGGAATATTTTTTGCAGATCTGTGAGTATTAATCGAATAAACTGGGGTTTTACCGCATTAAAAATGTAATTATTGTTAATAATTTGCAAAACTGTGCATATTCGCTATAGTGGTTTCATGAGTTTTAAGGTAGCAGTAGCAGGAGCATCCGGGTACGCAGGTGGAGAAATCCTCCGACTGTTGCTCAACCATCCCAAACTAATCTCAGGGGAGCTAGAGATTGGAACACTTAGCGGCGCATCCACCGCTGGGCAACCTGTGTCCGAGCAAATGCCGCATCTAGTGCAACTGGCAGATAAAGTAATCCAGCCGACTAGCTTGGAAACGTTGCATGGCCATGATGTGGTTTTTCTCGGTTTACCACATGGGCATTCTGCTGAAATCGCCCATCAACTGGGGCCTGAAGTGCTTGTGATCGACTGTGCCGCAGATTTCCGTCTACATAATGCCGACGATTGGCATGCCTATTATGGCGGTGAATATGCTGGCCAATGGCCTTACGGCATTCCCGAAATGCCTGGGCAGCGTGAAAAGCTTGCTCACACTAAGCGGGTAGCAGTTCCTGGATGTTTTCCTACTGGCGCCACTTTGGCTATGCTGCCAGCGATCGCCCAAGGGCTTGTTATCCCTGAGCTTAACTTCGTTTCTATCACTGGGGTTTCTGGTGGTGGTAAGAAAGCTGCAGTCGGGCTGCTTGGTTCGGAAACAATGGGGTCGCTTAAGGCCTATAACACCGCTGGCAAACACCGGCACAATCCAGAGATTACACAGAACCTGCAAGAATACAGCAGCGAGCCAGTGACAGTAAGCTTTACCCCAGTACTGGCACCGCTTCCGCGCGGGATTCTGACTATTGCCTCCGCACCACTGAAACCACAAGTTACTGTGGATACTGCTCGCAAAGTTTATGAAGACTTCTATAACCAAGAATTGTTTGTGCACTTGCTGCCAACTGGACAGCAACCCCAAACCCAAAACGTGGTAGGCACGAATATGTGCCATATTCAGGTAGAAGTCGATGCCCAAGCCAACCGGCTTTTAGTTACTACTGCCATCGATAATCTGACCAAAGGAACTGCTGGGGCTGCGGTTCAATGCATGAACATCGCCTTAGGCTTTGATGAGGCCAGTGGCCTGCCAGTCAATGCTGTTGCCCCTTAAACTGTCCACTTTCTACTAGGAGTTTTCATGATTACCGCCCCTAAAGGTTTTCGCGCTGCAAGTGCAACAGCTGGCATCAAACCCTCTGGTAACCCAGACATGGCTCTGGTAGTCAACGATGGGCCAGAGTTTCACGCCGCGGGTTTATTCACTCGTAATCGCGTCGTGGCATCACCTGTGAAACTTTCGCGGTTAGCCTTAAAAGACGGCAAACTCAAAGCTGTGGTTTTCAACTCTGGAAACGCCAATGCCTGCAATGGTACGAAAGGGGATGCAGACGCAGTCGCAGTCGCTCGGGCAGTTGCTGATACCCTTGGCATTAGCATCATTGATGTTGCGGCCTGCTCCACCGGAATCATTGGTGAGCCGCTACCAGTTTCTTTACTTATCGACGCCACTAGCACACTAATTGATAACCTCGGCGATCATGGTTCTGATGCTGCTGCCGCAATCATGACCACCGATACCAAACGAAAAGAATCCCTCGCTCAACGGGATGGGTGGAGTGTTGCTGGGATGGGTAAAGGTGTAGGCATGATGGCGCCATCGCTGGCGACCATGCTGGTGTGCTTGACCACGGACGCGTCGATAAGCAGCGAGATGGCTGACCGTGCTTTACGCAAAGCAGCTGCACAAACCTTTGATACCCTCGACATCGATGGTTCGACTTCCACTAATGATACGGTGCTGCTATTGGCCTCAGGTGCTTCAGGTATTGTTCCAACCCAAGATCAGCTTGATGCCGCAGTTTTGCAGGTTTGTGATGATCTCGCCGCTCAGATGCAAGCGGACGCCGAAGGGGTAACCAAGCGAGTAGCGATCACGGTGACTGGCACTACCAACAACACCATGGCGATTAATGCTGCCCGCACTATTGCCCGCGATACCTTGTTTAAATGCGCGATGTTCGGTTCAGATCCGAACTGGGGACGTACACTTGCTGCGGTTGGTATGGCTGAAGCTGATATGAACCCGGAAAAGATTTCCGTTTATTTCAATGGTCAAGCCGTGTGCATTGATTCTTGTGGTACCCCCAATGCCCGCCAGGTAGACCTTAGCGGTATGGACATTGATGTATTGGTTGACCTTGGCACTGGTGGCACTGGTTCTGGCACTGTTCGGACAACCGACCTATCGTTGGGCTATGTCGATTTCAATTCCGCCTACACCACCTAAAAGGGGAACAAGTACACAATGGCACAATTAACACCACAAATCCGGGCAACAGTGCTCGCTGATGCCTTGCCGTGGCTTCAGCACCTACGCGACAAAATCGTCGTGATTAAGTATGGTGGCAATGCAATGGTCGATGCAGATCTTAAGGCAGCTTTTGCCGCTGATATGGTCTTCTTACGCACAGTTGGGGTTAAACCCGTGGTGGTCCACGGTGGTGGACCACAGATTAATCAAATGCTGGCCCGTCTCGGCATTGAAGGTGAATTCAAAGGTGGATTCCGAGTCACCACACCTGAAGTAATGGACATTGTTCGAATGGTGCTTTTTGGTCAAGTTGGGCGTGACCTTGTGGGACTTATTAATTCTCATGGCCCCTATGCGGTTGGTACTTCTGGCGAAGACGCAGGCCTCTTCCGCGCTGAAAAACGCATGGTCACAGTCGAAGGTGAGCCAACTGATATTGGCTTAGTTGGTGATATCGTCCATGTTGATGCCAGCAGCTTGATGGACATTATTGAAGCTGGTCGTATTCCAGTGGTGTCAACTATTGCCCCCGGTGTTGATGGGGAAGTCTATAATATCAATGCAGATACTGCCGCTGGGGCGTTGGCAGTTGCATTGCAAGCAGAACGTCTTTTGATCTTGACTAATGTGGAGGGCCTGTACACCGATTGGCCAGATCGCAGTTCATTGGTTTCTCAAACCTCAGTTACACAATTGGCTGATATGCTTCCTGAATTGGATTCTGGGATGATTCCCAAAATGGAATCCTGTTTGCGGGCCGTTGAACAAGGAATCAGGGCTGCCCACGTTATTGATGGCCGAATCGCGCACTCAGTACTGCTAGAGCTATTGACCACCGGCGGTATTGGCACCATGGTAGTACCAGACGATGTTGTCGCAGACCCAGCAAGTCCCACTGTTTATCGGCAACAGAGGGGTGAGGAGAAATAACATGAACACCTTAGAATCTTGGTCAAAGACCATCATGGATACCTACGGCACCCCAGCTATCGAATTGGTAAAAGGTGAAGGGGTCTACGTTACAGACTCTACCGGGCGTATTCATATTGATATGCTTGCTGGGATTGCCGTAAACTCCCTTGGTCATGCCCATCCCGCAGTTGTTGCGGCGGTCGCAGAACAAGTAGCCACTTTAGGGCACACCTCTAACTTGTTTGCTACAAAACCAGCAACAGCTGTGGCACAGGCACTGATTGAACGCTTTGCTGCTGGTGATGCTGCAATCGCTGAGCAGAGCCGGGTATTTTTCTGCAATTCCGGTGCCGAAGCAAATGAGGCAGCATTCAAGCTGGCTCGCAGCACCGGCAAGCGTCGCATTCTGGCTGCAGAACACGGTTTTCACGGGCGCACAATGGGATCGTTAGCTATGACTGGCCAACCAGATAAACGATCACCATTTGAACCTATGCCTAGTGGAGTGGAATTTTATCCCTATGGCGATCTAGATTTCATTACCAAACAAATTGCTACCAACCCAACTGATGTTGCTGCAATAATCCTAGAACCTATTCAGGGTGAAACAGGTGTAATACCAGCACCAGAAGGGTTCTTAGCAGGATTGCGCTCACTATGCGACGACAATGACATTCTGCTCATCTGCGACGAAGTTCAAACTGGGATAGGACGCACAGGGGACTTTTTTGGCTTCCAACATTCTGGGATACAGCCAGATGTAGTGACGATGGCCAAAGGCCTTGGCGGTGGACTACCCATCGGCGCTTGCCTAGCGCATGGCAAAGCAGCGAAATTGCTTGGTCCAGGCAAACATGGCACTACTTTCGGCGGAAATCCGGTTGTGTGCGCTGCTGCAAATGCAGTGCTAACCGTGATTGATGATGATTTTCTGGCTGAAGTCACACATAAAGGTGCCCACCTTGCACAGCTGCTCGCCGCAGTCGATGGGGTAGCAGCAGTACGTGGCAGGGGCTTAATGCTGGGTGTAGTACTAGACCAACCAGTGGCTAAAAAAGCGGTGGCAGCAGGTTACGATCATGGTCTGATCCTCAATGCCCCCAATGACAATGTCATTCGCCTTACTCCACCGTTGATTATTACTGAAGCCGAAATTGAAGAAGCCGTTTCGCGGTTTGCCACGCTGATAAAGGAGCTTTCATGACCAATCATGATCCAACAAACCCTGTGGTCAACGGGGTGCGACATTTTCTTGCTGACGACCATCTGTCCCCTGCAGAACAAGCGGAAGTTCTCGAGCTTGCGGCACGCTTAAAGCAAGATCCCTTTGCAGTTCGACCACTAGCAGGCCCCCAGTCAGTAGCAGTGCTCTTTGACAAGACTTCCACTCGTACCCGCTTCTCTTTTGCGGCAGGGATTGCGGAATTAGGTGGTAATGCCATCATTACCGATTCGGGTAAATCGCAAATGGGCAAAGGGGAAACCTATCAAGATACTGCTGCGGTGTTATCACGGATGGTTGCTATAATTGTCTGGCGTACCCATGCTCACCAGGGCTTTTGGGACATGGCAGAGACTGCTACGGTTCCCATTATTAATGCTCTGTGTGAGAATTTCCATCCTTGCCAAGTACTGGCAGATTTACAAACAATCATTGAAAACCTATGCCCAGCAGAAGGCCAGTCCGGCTTGGCTGGTCGCAAGGCAGTCTACCTTGGCGATGGTGATAACAATATGGGCAACTCGTATATGTTGGGATTTGCTACCGCTGGGATGGATATTTCTATCATTGCACCTACAGAGTTTCAGCCGAAGCCGGAGTTTATTAACCGGGCACAACTCCGAGCAGCAGAAACTGGTGCCACGGTGGTTGTTACCGATGACCTCGCCGAGGTCGCTGGGGCTGACGTTGTTATGACTGATACTTGGGTGTCAATGGGGATGGAGGGCGATGGGATCGATCGTCGCACGCCATTTTTGCCGTACCAAGTAAACGATGAAATAATGAAAGCAGCTAATAAAAATGCAATCTTTATGCATTGTTTACCAGCGTATCGTGGCAATGAAGTAACCACATCTGTGATCGATGGTCCTCAGTCAGTTGTCTTTGACGAAGCTGAAAATCGGGTCCACGCCCAGAAGGCCCTCATGGCATGGTTACTGGCCAATCAGCCATAATGCTACGACGGAGCAGAGCCAAGGAGAGTCTATGGGTAACGGTCCGATCACTCGTACAGTTCGTCAAGCTTTAATTCTTGACTTACTGGAGCAGAACCTCGTTTCAAGCCAAATGCAGCTCTCCGAACTGCTCAAAGAAAAAGGTGTTGAAATTACCCAAGGCACGCTTTCACGTGATCTGGATGAATTGGGAGCAAAGAAAGTTCGACCTGATAATGGTCGTGCCTTTTATGCAGTTGGTGCGTCAGACGAAACCACGGCTCCCACAACCGCCGGTACGAGAGAGAAGCTGCGGAAAATGCTCGATGATTTGCTAGTGTCTTCGGATTACTCCGGTAACATCGCAGTTCTGCGCACACCACCTGGGGCAGCAGCGTTTCTTGCCAGTTTCATTGACCGAGTGGGCATGGACGAAGTGGTAGGCACCATTGCTGGTGATGACACGGTTTTTGTCCTAGCTCGCGATCCCATGACTGGAAAAGAACTTGGCCAAATGCTCAGTAGCAGATAGCCTTTGCTTGATGCAATTTTAAATTTCATAGAATATTCATTCACAACCTAAAAATCCTCAAAAGGAGAATCCAACACATGTCCAATCGTGTCGTCCTTGCCTATTCTGGCGGTTTAGATACCTCTGTGGCAATCCCTTATTTGGCCAAAATGACTGGCGGCGAAGTTGTGGCCGTTTCCTTAGACCTTGGCCAAGGCGGCGAGGACATGGAATCAGTACGTCAGCGGGCGCTTGATTGCGGCGCAGTGGAATCCATTGTGATTGATGCCAAAGATGAGTTTGCTGAAGACTACTGTTTGCCTACTATCAAAGCCAACGGTATGTATATGAAGCAATATCCGTTGCTTTCTGCTATTTCGCGTCCATTGATCGTGAAGCATCTAGTGGAAGCTGCGAAAGAATTCAATGGCACCCACGTCTCGCATGGTTGTACTGGTAAAGGCAACGATCAAGTCCGGTTTGAGGTGGGATTCCGATCACTAGCACCCGAGCTGGAAATCATTGCACCTGCACGGGATTATGCCTGGACTCGAGATAAGGCCATTGCTTTTGCTGAGGAAATCAACCTACCAATCGAGCAGTCCAAGAAATCACCATTCTCTATCGACCAGAATGTATGGGGCCGCGCGGTAGAAACCGGTTTCCTGGAGGATCTATGGAATCCACCAACCAAAGACCTCTATGCCTACACCGAAGATCCAGCACTAGGCAATGCTCCAGATGAAGTGATTGTTTCCTTCAAATCTGGCGTACCAGTAGCCATTGATGGCCGTCCAGTGACTGTGCTGGAAGCAATCGAAGAGCTTAATCGTCGGGCTGGTGCCCAGGGTGTGGGCCGGTTGGACATGGTTGAAGACCGCTTGGTTGGCATTAAGTCTCGGGAAGTTTATGAAGCTCCTGGTGCTGTTGCGTTGATTACCGCTCATGAAGCACTGGAAGATGTCACTGTGGAACGAGAATTGGCCCGCTATAAGCGCCTTATCGACGCACGGTGGTCTGAAGAAGTTTATGACGGACTCTGGTATGCACCGTTGAAGCGTTCGCTTGATGCGTTCATCGAATCGACTCAAGAAAACGTCACTGGTGATATCCGTATGGTGCTGCATTCTGGCACTTGTGTTGTCAATGGTCGTCGTTCTGAAACCTCGCTGTACGATTTCAATCTGGCTACCTATGACACTGGTGATACCTTCGATCAGACCCTAGCGAAGGGCTTCGTCGAATTGCACGGATTGTCCTCAAAGATTGCGAACAAGCGCGATCGCGAGGCCTAAAGAAGCTTTGATCCCAAGGAGTTGAGTCAGCTTCTTGGGACTTTCATTTTCAACCAGGATAAGAGTTTTCATGATTAAACACGGGACCAATCAGGGAGCCCTCTGGGGCGGTCGATTTGCGGGTGGGCCATCGGAAGCCATGTTTGCCCTTTCGGTTTCTACCCATTTCGACTGGGTGCTAGCGCCTTATGATGTATTAGCCTCCAAAGCTCACGCTAAAGTGCTACACAAGGCTAATTTGCTCAGTGATGAGGATCTTGCGACTATGTTGGCTGGGCTAGATCAGCTTGGCCAAGCAGTAGCAGATGGCAGTTTCGGTCCCGAGCCCACAGATGAAGACGTCCATGGTGCGATGGAACGCGGTTTGATCGCGATTGTTGGGCCAGAAGTCGGTGGTCGATTACGTGCAGGTCGGTCCCGCAATGACCAAGTGGCGACTCTGTTCCGTATGTGGGTACGCGATGCCATCCGTGACATTGCTGTTCAGGTAACAGACTTGGTGGCTGCGCTATCAACTCAAGCCGCAGCTCATCCAGATGCCATCATGCCCGGGAAGACACATTTTCAAGCGGCACAGCCAGTATTGCTGGCTCATTCACTATTGGCACATGCACATCCGCTATTACGCGATATTGAGCGGCTGCAAGACCTTGATAAGCGACTGGCAGTCAGCCCCTATGGTTCGGGGGCTTTAGCTGGTTCATCCTTACAACTGGATCCAGAAGCTATCGCCGCTGAATTGGGTTTCGATTCCGCTGCTGACAATTCATTAGATGCTACCGCTTCCCGAGATTTTGCTTCCGAAACTGCTTTCGTTTTGGCGCAAATCGCAGTAGATATGTCACGGTTGGCCGAAGAGATTATTGCATGGTGCACACCAGAATTTGGTTATGTCACCCTTGATGATGCGTGGTCAACTGGTTCATCGATCATGCCGCAAAAAAAGAATCCTGATGTAGCTGAGCTCACCCGCGGTAAAACTGGGCGGCTGATTGGTAATCTCAGTGGTTTGATGGCAACGCTAAAGGCCATGCCACTTGCTTACAATCGTGACCTGCAAGAAGACAAAGAACCGATTGTCGATTCAGTACATCAACTGAACCTGTTGTTACCTGCAATGACTGGCTTAGTGGCAACACTGACATTCCACCCAGAACGCATGCGGGAGCTTGCACCTGCGGGCTACACCCTAGCGACTGATCTTGCAGAATGGATGGTTCGGGAAGGAGTTCCTTTCCGAGAAGCACATGAAGCCTCGGGAGCATGTGTTCGAATTGCGGAAAGCCGTGGTGTCGCACTCGATGAATTAACCGATGAGGAATTAGCCAGTGTAGATCCTCGATTACATGCAGATGTGCGTAAAGTATTAACAGTTGACGGGGCGGTGGCTTCGCGGACTACTCGTGGTGGTACAGCCCAAGTGCGTGTTGACGAACAACGTGGTCGAATCGAAGAACTCACCAAGCGTTATCGCCAGTGGGCCACTACTGCTGTGATTCCGTCAGCCTGATCGGCTGCAGTATTGGTGGTTTTGAAAGATTCTGCTGTCAGGTGCAGTTTTGTTTTAGCCTTCATGACAGGCTAGCCAAGGCTTTTGACGTTAAGACCGCCAATAATAGCTGCATGCCCACAATAAGTAGATCAAAAATAACTGGTGAGGCTTTGGAAATCTTTTCTGGACCCTTTGTTAATGAAGTAGGATGAAGCGCTATGAGTATTGATCCCGCACTGCTGGAGGTTTTGGTCTGTCCTCAAGACAAAGGGCCATTGGAGTACCACGAGGAAGAGCAGGTTTTGGTTAATCCGCGCCTTGGCATCGCCTATCGCATTGACGATGGCATCCCAGTCATGTTGGTCGATGAAGCAATCACGTGGCCAAAATAACGATCACTCACTACTTGAATGGATACTAATCTCCCAATGAACATCATTGATGAACTTTTGTGGCGTGGACTCATAAATCAATCCACAGACCTTGACGAGCTTCAGGCTGCCTGCGAAGAGCCGATCACTGTTTACTGTGGATTTGATCCAACAGGTTCTTCCCTGCATGCTGGTCACTTGGTGCCG
>JBHACV010000037.1:0-82348 GCA_041854705.1 Corynebacterium sp. | reverse complement strand
CCTATCCAATCCTTAAATTTGTGTACTCAAATGTTTCGCTACCTTTGGTGTGTGAAGGTAGCAACCCCACATAAGAGAAGAACAGGCCCGACCTATATAAAAACTAAGAATAAAAATATCCCACCAAACCCACCCCAACACAAGACAAAAGACCACACCCAAAAGCAGGTAACAACAAACCCAATCGAGGACAGCAAGCACCCAAAATCACTTGGATGATCTTCAACTTCACATAACCAAATACGGCAACAACAAGAAGTATCAAAACAACTTCTAACGCATTATCTGCAGGAACGCCAATTACCACTAGTAAGGTCGGTGAGATCCCAGTGAAGTTAGGCGAAAGATCTCACACATGCCAATCGACAATGATCAACCAGTCAGCATGTAACGGGCATCGCCACAACCCCGATATGGTTTAAAGCAGGGTTAATATGTTGATATTATCTTTGGTTAATCACTCTGATTAATTAATGCAGACAAGCGCGAGAAGCCCCTCGCAGAAAAGGCTCGTAATGAGGAAACTGACTACTGGTGTTGCACTTGCCTCCTTAATGACAATCGGCGCCCTAGGGCTGCCCATTGCAACTGCAACGGAAAACCCTCCGGCGTCGGAACAAAGTGAAGCACCAGCTGCTTCCTCAGAAACCCCTGCAGATGAACAGAAATCGACCGAAGCTGAAGCAAGTGAGCCCGTTGTAGTTCCAAGCGAAACCACTGAGCCAACTGCTGAGCCGCAGCGTAATAGTTCCACCCCAGCGGGCACCTCAGTAATCACCGCCAACCCGCCTGCTCCCGCTAATCCTGAGTTTAACGATGCAGCGTGGCGGAATAAATTAAAGGAATATGCGAATTATAAAGACAGTCAAGGTCGACCACGAGTAGTCGAGTTTTCTGCCACCTCTCCGGCGATGAATAATCGGTCAATCCCTTTGGTGGTCTTACGGGCCAAAGACCCAAATCGCCCCACGGTTTATTTGCTTAATGGTGCTGGTGGTGGTGAGCAAGCCATTGGTTGGGTCTATCACGCCTCGGTGGTGAAGTTCTATCTTGACCAAAACGTCAATGTGGTTATCCCCATGCGTGGTGCCTTCTCCTATTACGTGGACTGGGCCGAGGACCATGACGGCAAGACCTATAATAAAGGTCCACAGCGGTGGGAAACGTTCTTGACCAAAGAACTGCCCAATGCTTTGGAAAGCCACGAGCTGATTCAGGCTAATGATAAACGTGGCATCATTGGCATGTCTATGTCAGCTACTTCTTCGCTCTTATTGGCTGCTAGGAACCCAGGTCTTTATCAATCTGTTGGTTCTTATTCTGGCTGTGCTGCTACCACCAAGCTCATCCCAAGCATGTTTACCCAGTTCACTCTTGATCGTGATGGGGTGGATCCTGAATGGGTCTTCGGCCCTGCAGATAGTCAGCGTGCCAAAGAACACGATGCTTTGATCCAAGCTGAAGGGTTACGTGGCTCCGAGATCTATATCTCTAATGCTTCTGGTTTGGCCAGTGCCAACGAGTCCTTCAGTAACTGGCTGGATGAAGAAGCTGAAAACGGTTCCCAAGACGCAATGCAGACCTCCTCCACTCTAACCATTGAAGGTGGTCTAATCGAGGCAGCTACCAATGCTTGCACCCACGATTTCAAGGCAAAGTTGGACCAAAAAGGCATTCCTGCTGACTATAAATTCCGCAATACTGGTGTCCACACATGGCGTTACTGGATCATGGATGCACAAGACTCTTGGCCTACTATCGCCCGTGGTCTAGGCATCGCAAATGAAAGCGCCGATGAAGATAAGACCATCACGCCATCTGGTGAACCCAACCTGACCAAGACTGATATGGAATAACCATTAGCAGTTAATACTTAAGGCCCAAGCCACCACTAGGCTTGGGCCTTCCCCTTTTCCGCTAGAAACCAAGCATTAATACACGCCTAAGCCATACCAGCTTTCCGCGCTTGTGCCACTGCCTCTGGCAGTACGGTAAGAAGATAATCAACATCTGCTTCGGTGGTGGTGTATCCCATGCTCAGACGTAAAGTGCCGCGTGCTACCTGTTCTGGTACTCCTTGGGCTAGCAGCACTCTTGAGGCCCGATTCACGCCATTTGCACAAGCTGAACCAGTGGAAGCAGCGATGCCATGGGCGTCGAGAAGCATAATCAGGCTATCGCCTTCAGCGCCGGAAAAGCTCACATTCACATGTGTCGCCAATGATTGCCGTGGGGTATTGACTCGCACATTAGCAATAGCAATAGTAATACCAGCTATCAATCGCTCCTTTAACTGTGCTAGCCGAGTCTGCTGGTTGGTCATCTCATCAGTAGCTTCTTGTAGCGCCGCCGCGAAACTGACCGCACCCGCGACATCTACAGTGCCTGAACGAATGCCGCGTTCCTGTCCGCCACCATGAAACAGCGGGCCCGGCGCGGGACTACGTTTGGTTAATAGCACCCCTACTCCGCGGGGGCCACCAAATTTATGACCACTAATTGCCAAACTATCAGCGCCAAGGCTATGAAAATCGATGGGCAGTTTACCAGCCACTTGCACTGCATCGATATGCACAGGGCTACTGGTTGCTTGGGCTGCAGCGACTACCTCGGTGATTGGTTGGATTGCGCCGGTTTCATTATTGGCCCACATGCATGATACGACTGCAGCTGGTTGTGCTAGTACTTTGTTAAAGTCGGTGACCAGTCCATCATCAGTAACTGGCAGGTATGCTAGCTGTGCTCCTGAATCGGCTAAGGAGCGTGCGGTTTCAAACACTGCGGAATGTTCAATTTCGCTGAGTATTACTCGGGGTGAGATTGTTTTGCGTATTCCCCAGAAGCCTTTGATTGCTATGTTGTCTGCTTCAGTGCCAGATGCGGTGAAGATTACTTCAATTGGCTCGCAGCCTAATAGGGCGGCTACCTGTTCGCGGGCTTCTTCCAGTGCGCGACGTGCCTCTCGGCCGGCCCGATACTGGCCTGCTGGATTGAGAAAATGGCTCGCATCAAGCCATGCTTGTCGGGCCGAATCGCGCATAAAAGTAGTGGCCGCATGATCGAAGTAGTGCATGATCAACGATCATACAACTTCGGTCTTGTGACCACCGAAGAAAATTTAGCGACGGTTTTCGATTTCGGCAATTACTAGGGGGACAATCTCGTGTAGGTCCCCTACCACGCCAAGGTCGGCAATCTGGAAGAAGGCGGCATCTTCGTCGTTGTTGACCACAATGATCTTTTTCGAGGTCTGCATGCCAGAGGTGTGTTGGATCGCACCGGAGACTCCAAGGCCGATGTACACGTCGGGAGAAACATGTACGCCAGTTTGCCCTACTTGGAACTGTGCTGGGTACCAGCCTAAGTCCACGACATCGCGGGTGGCACCAACTGCCCCGTTGAGGGCGTCGGCAAGCGGCTCGACGATGGTGTGGAAGTTTTCTTCGCTTTCCACACCTCGACCGCCAGATACCACGACTTTTGCCGCAGCAAGTTCTGGGCGATCTTGCTGTGGTGCTGGTTGGAAGCTGGTTACCTTTACATCTTTCACTGATGCGGGTGGCAGCTGGAAGGTAGAAACTACACCAGCCCCGGGTGCTGGGTTTTCTGGTGCGTGTACTGCCCCTGGACGCAGTGTGTAAATTGGGCTGGTGCCGCCAACTGCGGCTGATACTTCGATGGAGTCGCCGAAAATGCTCAGCATTGCGGTGCGGTCAGCGTTAATGCCTACCACATTCAATAGCACGCCGGAGGCCAACCGTGCGGCCAACCGACCTGCGATCTCATTACCGTGAGCACCGGCATCAACTACGATTGGGGCGGGAGCACCGGCTGCCAGCATAGAGAGAGCATCGGTTTCTGGCAGGATGACTCGGTTTGCTACGTCATCGCCTTCGGCGGCAATGATTTGGTCCGCGCCTAGGGCTTGTAGTTGCGGCACCAGTGGTTGGTATGCGCCGGGGGTTCCGACTACTACGGCTGCTACGTCACCAAAGACTTTGGCAGCGGCGATTAATTCGGCGGTAGCACCTTGGACCTGGTCACCGGAGTATTCGACCAAAACATAAGCATTAGACATTAGTAATGACCTTTCCTAAATCAGGTTCTCGGTGGCGAGGAAATCGACAATTTTCTTCGCAGCAGTAGCGGGATCTTCGTGAATGATCTCGCCTTGGCTACGGGCGGGACGAATTGTAGCGCTAGTAACCCGAGTAGCTGCATGGTCTAGACCTACTTGCTGGGCGGCGACACCAATGGTGTCGAGATCCAGCTGGGTGATCTCTGCTTTCTTCGCGGCCATGATTCCTTTGAAATTGGGGAATCGTGGCTTGTCTGCTTTATCGGTGATTGTCACGATCGCTGGCAGGGGTGCTTCAATTTCGAAATCGCCATCGTGGGTTTCTCGCACTGCTTTGACGATGGTGCCGTCGATTTGCACCGATTTGCATGATGACAATGCTGGTTGGTTGCGGTACTCTGCCAGTAATCCTGGTAGTGCACCTGTAGCCCCGTCGGAGGAGGCATTACCTGCAATAACCAAACTCACATCGGGAATTTGACCGATAGCATTGCTTAGTGCCCATGCGGTGCCCAGTACATCGGAACCTGCCAGTCGGGGATCAGCCAATAATACTGCTTGATCTGCACCCATAGCTAGTGCCTTGCGTAGTGCTTCCTCGGAGCCGGAGGGACCGGCGCACAATGCCACTACGCTAAAACCAAGATCGGGATTGTCGTCACGCAGCCGCAACGCCTGCTCGACCGCAAATTCATTGATTTCGTCAATAATATTGTCTACACCCTCCCGATTGAGTGTGTAGTCCTCATTTAAAGATTTGGTCGACCAGGTATCTGGCACATTTTTGACCAGCACCACGATAGCGGGCATGGGCTTGTCACTCACCTTTCGATGTGTTTCGTACAACCGTAAAAGCACCTAACGGGTGCCACACCCGACCTGCTAGTTAGAAAAGCTGAGCGGGTATCTTGCAAAAGTCTAGCTCACTGCGCCGATAAACACGGAGCCGAAGCGGAGTTCTATTCACTAGTTGTCGTCTCCCGCGCTCGGCACACCAATGCCACAGCAGTGGACCCGATTCGGGTAAGTACCACTGTCCGTGGTACCGACCCTTTTAAGGCTAGCCGTTTCCGCAACTCGTCGGGGTCAACCGCTACCCCACGCACTAAGATTTCTACTGATCCGCAATTATGGGAACGCAGTGCGGTTTTGAGTTTCTTTATTGGTACTGTCTCTAAATACTCAAATCCACTAGCACCGGCGGGAATCTGCGGGCCGGTTAAATATGCGACCCGCTCATCGAGCATCCATAATCCTTCCCGGTAACCATAGTGACGCACCAGTCCTGCTCGTACTATCGCACCATCTGGATCAATCACATACTGGCCGATGGGACCAGCATCAATATCATCACACATGGCGTCATGAATGAGATCTTGAGTAGTCTCGCCAGAGGCGGTAGTTTTTAGCACGACCGCTTCTCTACGCCACTGTTTGATAAATTCTGGGGAATATAGGCAGGCTTCTTTTACCCCACCATCGACGCTAACCACGCTGACTAATCCTGGCCAAGAAGAAAAATCCAATCCGGGAGCGCATTTGACTGCAATTGGGGTTTTATCATGTGCGGCTAATAAATCTGGTAATGGTGGCAATAGCTCCTCTGGCCTTGCTATTCGACGTCCACTGGTGCGCCGAGCTGGGTCTGCAATCACTACCGATGCCCGAATGGGCGACCGTAGTGCGTCGGCAAGAAGAAATATGCCAGATGGTATGTTTGCTTGGGCCATGAGTACCCGCGAAAAGTCAAGATCAGATCCAATATATTCCACATTATTCGCAATGCAAGCCACACCTTCGGTACCGATAGAGCAAGTGACGTCATGGACTAGGGCTTCGGGGAATTGTGCCTTAATGCGCTGTGCCCGTACTTGTGCCACCGTCATGGGAGTCGCTTGTTGGGCGGAATCATGGCACATTAACCAAGTATGTGGTAATTTTCCGGCTGCCTTATACCGTGCAGTGCCTAATTCCATTACAGCTCTGCCATAATCACCGAATGCCGATCGCAGTAGCTGTGCGTCGGTAAAGGCCGACTTTTTGTTTAATCCACACTGCATTAATTGCTGGTTGATCTCTGGTTGGTGGTCGCGTAAAAACCAAACCTCATCAGGGCTAAAGCTCACCTATTGCTCGCTTGTCTATCAGAATCGCTTCGGAGGCGTGTAGTTATAGAATTCATGATACCGGGGGTCTTCGCTGGGATCACCGATCACTGGATCCATCGAATGGTCAGCAATGGCCGTTAAAAGTGAATCAACAGTGTCATGTTCTGCCAACAGCAGCATATGCGCCCACGTGGGGATTACCAGTCGCAATAGTCCGGCACGCCATCCGTCAAGGATCAGGGAGGGGGAAAACCACCCAGTTGAGGCAGCTTCACTGGTGTTGCCATCAGCTTCTTGGCCTTCAGGGTGGATTGCTACAAAGGAGTACATGTCAAATTGGTGAACGTCGGTTTTTGGGCTAATCCACCGCGCACAGGGTTGAAGCAAGTCGGTTCGCACCACAAGGTTATTGCGAGCCAGCACTTGGGAAAAGGAAAGGCGATGGGATTCTAGTGCTAAGCGTTGGGAATGAAATGGGGTGGCGTCGGTTATCAGGTCGCCATTGGCGTGGGCTGCTAATAAGGTGCCAGATTCTTCAAATAATTCTCGGCAGGCGGCCAGCAGTAGTGCCCGAGCTTTGGAACGATCGGTGCGCAACCGGCTGGCCCACTCATCCAGATCTGGACCAGACCATGTTGGATCTGATCGAAGCAGATCGGAAGGTGGACCGAGGATTTCAAAATCACGCGGGTCAACTCCGCCGCCCGGAAATACTGTGGTGTTGGGAAAAGTCGGCATGGAGGAGACCCGCTCTTGAACATAAACCTCAAGACCAGTAGGGCTGTCACGCACTAATACGACAGTTACAGCCAGCTTTGCGCCACCGTGGCCCTCCACTAATCGAGCCATGCGAGATCACCTCCCAACCAAAGTTTTCACATAAGCATACCGAAGCTTTCAATACCTCTTAATTACCAAAGAGTGTGGTTGCCTAGTCTGATTATGATGCGCGGTGATTGCCGCCGGTATAGGACCGCTGCGCGAAGAATCGCCCCTGAATCTGATCCACCCTAATCGACTGATGGAAGGTTTTAGTCAGATTCTCGGAGGTGAGTACATCTTCAATCAATCCTTGGGCTACAACCTCGCCTTCATCAAGCAATAGGGCGTGGGTAAAGCCCCGCGGAATCTCTTCCACATGATGGGTAATCATGACAATCGCTGGTGCATCTGCATCAAGGGCGAGGCTGCCTAAATAAAACACCAAGTCTTCTCGGCCCCCGAGATCCATTCCCGCACCAGGTTCATCAAGTAGGAGCAGTTCGGGGTCAGACATCAATGCTCGGGCAACTAACACCCGCTTGCGTTCGCCTTCGCTGAGTGTGCCCCAGGTTCGCTGACCGAGATGCATTGCGCCTACTTGTTCCAGGATCCCGGCAGCTCGATCTAGGTCTACTTCTTCATATTCTTCCCGCCAACGACCCAAGATGGCATAACCTGCAGATACAACAAGGTCGTCTACTTTTTCCTCATTTGGAATGCGATTGGCTAAAGCTGCCGATGAAATACCGATCATTGAGCGCAGGTCACGCATATCGGTTTTTCCGACTCGCTCCCCCATTAACCAAATCTTTCCTTTGGAAGGAAATTCTTCTGCCGAGGCCAGTCGCATCAAGGTGGTTTTGCCTGCACCATTGGGCCCGACAATGACCCACCGCTCATCAAGTTCTACTTGCCAGGTGACATTATTTAGCAGGGCACGACCATCACGAATGAAGGAAACATTTTCAAAATTAATCAATAGATCAGGATCTACTTGCTCTGAGGTGAGCGCCTCTGAGCTTTCTGGTAAGGAAGACGCGGTGTTGTTCATGTATCTATCATGACGTAAATCTGGTTACTACGGAAGAATTCCCACAATGTGACTACTGTTGGGGGAAAGAGTGCAATCGAATCGATTACCCCGTTTGATGTCACGCTTGTTTGTTTGCATAAACAGCAGCCAGTAATCAAAGGTGCAGTTTTATGCCAAAGTTAATTCACAGTAGGCAAAACCAAACTGTGAGAAATCTCTCGGTACCCCTACATAACACACTGCAGGGTATTCAAGGGCATACTAGAACTAACTACACTAGTTCAACCAAACAATTTCATAGAATAAATCATGTCAATCTAGCAGTGAAAGCGAAATATCGTGACTGGAAGACTCGCCATTGAAGACGTTCGCCCTCAAATCTCCCACCGAACCTTCCCCACTAAAGCAGTTGTGGGGGAATTGGTCCCGGTCAGTGCGCAAGTGTGGCGCGAAGGTCACGATGCCATCGCTGCGACCTTGCAGGTCAATGGGCCAGCGGAATCGAATATAGCCGCAAGCCCCATGCGCATTGCTATGCACCAAGACGAGTTCGATCAAGATCTCGTACACGCATTCTTTGTCCCTGATGTTCCTGGCACATGGACTTTTAGGATTGATGCGTGGAGCGACCCCATGCAAACATGGCGACATGCGGTGACTAAGAAGATCGAAGCAGGCCAAGGTCCAGAGGAACTGGCTAATGATCTGGAGCATGGCGCGCTACTGTTCGAAAAAGCCGCAAAGCAAGTTTCTAATAAAGTACAGAAACAAGCATTACTCGCAGTTGCGGAAGAACTACGCTCTGATACCCCACTGCGGGCCCGGGTGGCACCTGGTCTTTCGTCAGAGGTTCTCGAAATTTTAAGCGAGCACCCGCTCCGGGAGCTGGTAACTACCGGCCATGAGCATGCAGTCAGTGTGGAACGTCGGGCCGCATTGGTTAACTCGTGGTATGAATTGTTCCCCCGTTCGACTGGCGGTTGGGATGAGAATGGTAACCCGGTTCATGGCACCTTTGCCACTACCGCCCAAGCATTGGACCGGGTAGCAGCGATGGGATTCGACACAGTGTATTTCCCACCGATTCATCCCATTGGAGCAATCAACCGCAAGGGCCGCAACAATACCTTGAACCCAGAACCAGGTGATGTCGGTTCGCCGTGGGCCATTGGCTCGGAAGAAGGCGGACATGATGCCCTGCATCCAGAGCTTGGCACTGTTGATGACTTTAAGGCTTTGCTTGAGCGTGCCAAAGAACTGAACCTAGAAGTGGCTCTCGACCTTGCACTACAAGCAGCCCCAGACCACCCTTGGGCGAAAACGCACCGTGATTTCTTCACTGTGCTTGCTGATGGCACCATCGCTTATGCCGAAAACCCACCAA
Organism: Corynebacterium sp.; assembly: GCA_041854705.1. GTDB lineage: Bacteria > Actinomycetota > Actinomycetes > Mycobacteriales > Mycobacteriaceae > Corynebacterium. The sequence continues at coordinate 72,983 of JBHACV010000037.1, read as the reverse complement.
AGAAGTACCAGGATATCTATCCGCTGAACTTTGATAATAACCCGAAGTCTATCTACAAAGAGCTCTATCGGGTTGTGATGCATTGGATTGAGCTTGGGGTTACCGTGTTCCGTGTGGACAACCCCCACACCAAGCCCACGAATTTTTGGCATTGGCTGATTGCTAAGGTTCATGAAACCAATCCAGAAATTATCTTCTTAGCTGAAGCTTTCACCCGCCCAGCTCGGCTCTATGGTTTAGCCAAAGTCGGATTTTCGCAGTCCTATACGTACTTCACCTGGAAAACCAGCAAGTATGAATTGCAGGAATTCGCCACGGAAATCGCCGCTATGAGCGACGTCTGCCGACCAAACCTGTTCGTGAATACCCCGGATATTCTGCATGCCTCGTTACAGTATGGTGGTCGGGCAATGTTTGCTATTCGTGCGGCCTTAGCTGCAACCATGTCACCATTGTGGGGTGTATACTCCGGCTACGAACTGTATGAACATGAAGCTGTAGCACCTGGCAGCGAAGAATATCTCAATTCCGAAAAGTACGAGTTGCGTCCACGGGACTATGCTGGTGCCCTTGCTTCTGGTGATTCCTTGGAACCATTCATCACCTTGCTCAATACAATTCGCAGGGAACATCCTGCTTTACAGCAGTTGCGCCAGATTGATTTCCACAATGTTGATAACGACCAGATTTTGGCCTTTACCAAAGTTGATCCGGTCACTGGTGATGCAATTTTGGTGGTTATCAACCTTGATCCTTACCACGCGCAGGAAGCCACAGTCGAGCTACGCATGGACAAGATCGGCCTTCCCTATGATGGACACTTTGAAGTGCACGATTTGATTTCTGAGCAAGATTTTCATTGGTCTGGGAGGAACTATGTCCGCTTGGATCCCAACCAAGATGTCGCACATATCTTGACTTTGCCAAAGGTCGAAGGTGCAGCCTTAGCCAAGATTCGGGAACGTGATGCCCACGATTACCGTCCCTAATCCTTCAAGACCAACCTCGGTTTCTTTACTGAAGGGCTGATTTCAGTAAAGAAACCGCAAAGGCCGCGCCTACGATGGATTTCCACGGTAGCGTTAAAACCATCTTGGGTTCGTCCTCCGCACTAACAACAGAAACGAGTTCAACGCTATGACCAATACTCCAAGCCCCATGACCATTGACAATCATGATCGCGCGCTTTTGACCCAATGCCGCCACTATGACCCCCATTCTATTTACGGCTGGCACCCACTAGAAAACGGTGACGTGGTGGTCCGAACCCGCCAAATCGGTGCACAAAAAGTTGAACTTGTTGCTGCTGACGGTGCAGCTACTGAACTGGAGCCACTGGGAGATGACATATTCGGTACGCTGCTTCCCAACAGCGCTGACAACCCAGGCTATGGTCTCCGGGTCACATGGGCTGATGATGCAGTCATTGATTTATTCGATCCTTATAGCTTCCTTCCCACGCTTGGCGAGCTAGACCTATACCTCATTCGTGAGGGACGGCACGAAAAACTGTGGAAGGTTCTGGGTTCCCATATCACCAGCATTGAGGTGCCTGGTTTTGGCGAAGTCACTGGCACCCGGTTTGCCGTGTGGGCACCCAATGCTGCTGGTGTTGCTGTGATCGGTGATTTCTGTGGGTGGAATCCAAATCAATTCCCAATGCGTAGTTTGGGCAGCTCTGGCATCTGGGAAATCTTCATCCCCGGTATCGGTGATGGACAGGTGTACAAATATGCGATTCATACCCAGGAAGGTTGGCGCCTCGACAAGGCCGACCCACTGGCACGCCGTTCAGAAGTACCACCCCGCACCGGTTCCATCGTCACTCACTCCAACTACAAGTGGAATGACCAAGAGTGGCTAGACAAACGGGCTGAAACCGATCATTCCACCACCCCCATGAGTATCTACGAAGTACACCTTGGCTCATGGCGCCGTGAACTTGGCTATAAAGAACTTGCTACCGAACTAGTCGCCTACGTCAAGGATATGGGTTATACCCATGTCGAATTCTTGCCAGTCATGGAACACCCTTTCGGCGGTTCTTGGGGCTACCAGGTCACTGGTTATTTCACCCCCACTGCACGGTGGGGCGAACCTGATGAACTACGCGAGCTTATCGACGCCTTCCATGCTGAAGGCATTGGTGTCATCGTTGACTGGGTACCTGCACACTTCCCGAAGGATGACTTCGCCCTCGGTCGCTTTGACGGTCAACCGCTGTATGAGCACCCTGACTGGCGCCGCGGTGAGCAAAAAGACTGGGGTACCTATGTGTTCAACTTTGGTCGTAATGAGGTCCGCAACTTCTTGGTAGCCAACGCGCTCTACTGGCTAGAAGAATTCCACGTTGATGGCCTGCGGGTCGATGCGGTCGCTTCCATGCTTTACCTCGACTACTCCCGTAACGACGGTGAGTGGGAGCCCAACCAATACGGTGGTCGAGAGCATCTCGAAGCCGTCCAGTTCCTACAGGAAATGAACGCCACAGTACACAAACTGCATGCGGGTGTGCTTACCATTGCAGAAGAATCCACCTCATGGCCAGGTGTTACTGCCCCCACCGACTTTAATGGTCTAGGGTTTAATCTCAAGTGGAATATGGGCTGGATGAATGACACCTTGGAGTACTTCTCCAAAGATCCAGTTCACCGTTCCTACCACCATAACGAGATCACCTTCTCAATGGTCTATGCCTATTCAGAGCACTATTGCTTGCCGTTTAGCCATGATGAGGTCGTCCACGGTAAAGGCTCCCTATGGAACCGCATGCCAGGCGACGCTTGGAATAAGGCTGCCGGTCTACGCACCCTATATGCCTACATGTATGCTCACCCCGGTAAGAAACTACTGTTCCAAGGACAAGAATTTGGACAGGTTCTGGAATGGAGCGAAAGCCGCTCTCTCGATTGGGATGACATGGTTGGTTGGGAAGGCGAATACCACGAGGGCATCACCCAACTGGTCAAGGATCTGAATAGCCTTTATATTGATACCCCAGCATTGTTCACACAAGACAACACTCCAGATGGCTTCACGTGGGCTAAGTCTGATGATGCGCAGAACAACATTCTAGCTTTCATCCGCTACTCCTCCACTGGTGAAAAAATCCTCTGTGTATTCAATCTTGGTGGCACCTCACAGCCGAACTATAAGCTTGGTGTACCAGAATCAGGCAACTGGGAGTGCATCCTCAATACCGATGCTGGTACCTATCAGGGGGCAAACAATCCCCTAGAACAGGAAGTTGTCGCTTGGGATACCGGCTGGGATGGGTATGAACACTCTGTCACCCTCCACATCCCCGCGATGAGTGGTCAGTTCTACCGTTGGAACGGCTAGCACAAGATCTAAACACTTAAAAGTTCCTTGTGAAGGTAATACGACTAACCTTCACAAGGAATTTTTTGCGTGCTATCCCTAGCAACCAGATTCTAGGCAACTCAAGAAAACCTGCGGTGCTGCGAGAAACAGCCAGGCACGCATCAAACATAGGCCACAGCCAGCATGACCAACACCAAGCATTGTGTTTTACTCAGGACAGTTGGCGGGGTTTAAGCAAATGAGTCGTAGGAGCTCTGGGGGCACAGCTGAAGAATCAAGCTGCTTCTTAGGGGTGGATTGCCCCAACTTGTCTTGGCAAATACAGATGAGCAGCTCGATTCCCCGTCCTAACTTCAAACCCAGCCCGAAAAGAATCCATCACCCCTAGAATCTCCAGGCCTCATCTCAAAGCCAGAAGAACCTCTAAATCGCAGTGACAGGCCGTTAAGTCTCATCCGAAACTAGTACCTCACCAATGCTTTCCCGAGTTGCTTAATCTACAAATGACTAAGTACTTGTGGTCTGCACAATAGGTCACACTGAACATAAGAAAAAGCATCCTGCCAGAAGCAGGATGCTTTTCAGGTATGGCCTATTAAGAAACTAATCCTTATTTTGGAACGGCCTTTGGATTTGGAGCCGGAGCCGGAGCTGGCTCTGGGGCCGGAGCTGGCTCAGCTGGTGCATTGTAGTTCGGTGCCAAATGCGGGAAGAAGTGCATTACCAGACCAGCAATACCAGCCAATAGCGGGATCAGCAGCAGCAGGGCGATCAGGCCGCCGCCACCAGAGGAACCACCAGGAGTGGTGCTTGTGGTGCTTGTGCTGGAAGATGGCTCGCTAGGAGTAGTGGATGGCTCGCTAGGAGTGGTAGATGGCTCGTTAGGAGTGGTGCTTGTGCTGGTAGAAGGTTCACTAGGAGTGGTGGAAGGAGTAGTGCTTCCGCTCGAGGGCTTGTTAGTCACATTGACCTCGACATTGTCAGAGCTCTTCACAGTAATCTTTGCGCCCTTACCACCGTTGATGATCTCAACGTTGCCTTCATGGCCAGGTACAGCTTCGAAAACTGGGTCACCCCAAGTAATGCCATCAACTTCAGGCAGATCAATCTCTTCGAGGGTAACAACAGTGCCATTAGGAAGCTCTCGCTCACCTGCAACCGCACCATTAGCATCAACCTGACGGAGCTCAGTTACCTGCTCACCGCGGAACTCGTAGGTTGCCTTGATGTTGAACTTGGTGCCTTCTGGAAGCTTGACGGAATCATCACTGAGCTTCTTGTTTACCTGGTAGCTGCCACGAGCAACACCTTGGATGCCACCAGCGGAATGCTGCTCCCGGTAGATGGAGGCAGTGTCATCGAATGCAATGTCCGTGGAGGTTACGTGGTTGGAAGTGATATTGGTTGAACCACTTGGAACATCACCGGTTGGAACAGAGTGGTAACGAACCCGGTAGTAGTGGTCAGCCTGCCAGCCGCCCTCAGGAGCCTGCAGGGTGAAGGTAACAGTCTTGCCGTCATTAGAGATGCTGCGATCAGTGATCTTGACAGACTGGCTGTCAAATTCACCTTCTTTGTAGTTACAGACATGAGGATCTGTGCTCTCACCACAGGTGTAGTCGGCAACAGTCATGTCGATGGTTTCATCTTCAAACTTGTGCGCCACAACACCATCAAGGGTATCGGTGAAGGTGATGTTACCCACCCCTGTTTCTGCTAACTTGCCACCAGGCAGGTTGAGGGTCCACACACCTTTGCTAGCGTCAGAGTTGTACCAACCCTGCTTGTCGAATTCGCCAAAGAAACGAGTGTCAGGACCAACGATGCCCTGTGTACCAGGCAGGTCTACGGTTACTTCACGATCACCATCTACCCGCATAGTGGTGGTGTCTTGATCGTAAGTTTCCTTTGCCTGTACTCGGGTCTTGAGCCAGCCTTTAACCTCATCTTTGTCTTCGAACTCACCGTTAAAGGTACAAGTAACAGTGCGATCGCTGTGTGCGACTGAACAGGTGCCGCCGCTCTTCTCAACTCCGGACTCGTCAGATGCGATCAGCTCAAAATCCTCATCCTTATAGACGATGAACTGCTCTGGGTATGTCACGGTGAATTGCTGGCCTTCAACTACCCCATCTGGCGCATGCCAGTTAAAGGTAATGTCAGCCTGATCCCAGCGCCGGAGCTCTTCACCATCACTATCAGATGTTTTTTCAACCGTAACTGAGTCAACAACAATGTTTGCGGTGCCTTGCGCCAATGCCTTGGGGGCAACTAAACCAGCAAACAAAACGGCGACTGCGGAGACTATCGCCACCACAAGCGCGCCAAAGGAAGTCCGCTGTGTCATATGCAGGACCCTTTCTTCATTTTGGATTTGTGTGAATCATTCGGAATCCGCTAAGACATGCCTATCGACATACCTGTGGGTTCTCCATTCATCCTACGGATTCACTTTGTAATTAAAAACGTTGATTGATCCATAAGAATTCTACTTTTAAATTCTCAGCATCGCTCAGGAACTAAACTGCCTGGAATTTTGATGCCATTTAGTCACATGCTTAACAGAAATTACCAGCTTTTACCCCCTCCCTTTGGGGGTAAATGAGCATTTTCCTTAAAATAAGCCAAAAAGTGACCTCGGCCACCGTAAATCCATTAATCGGCCGGATCACAACTTTCCCTACACCTCCAATGCAGGCTGCGGGCCAATTAGTCAACCTGAAAGACTCGCCGGGACATCGTTGAAATATCCCACATATTTGAATTATATTCTCACAATAAAACATAGGTTTCACTTAGGTTTCACACAAGCAAATTGCAAACAACCTTTCTTGATAAACCCGAAATAATGCTGCTTCAAATTAAAAGCACTAACCTTCCACATTTCCACCCAGAAGCTTACACATTTACATTCATAGATACATTTTAAGCGGCCACTGCCCATACTATTTAGCAAATCAGACGATGACCTGTTCTCATATAAACAATGTATTATGGTTATTTATCTGATCAGAAACTCAGCCATTCATATTTTCATATCCTTCTAACTATCGAAAGCTGATCGCAATAATTGCTGGCTACTTTTCTACATTCAGAATTATCGCATTACTGGCAGTTCGATTGGTCTTTTCCAATTAGGCTATAGATAGGAAAACTATTAAAACCACTCGCCACCCCTGTGACTGTCTCGTTCCAACCAATGTTCACTGCGGGGAATAATAATGGGATGGCCGGAAGCTCATCCAATAAAATGGCCTCGGCTTGTCCGTACAAGTGCAGTGCTTCATCCACTGTGACGGCATGATCGGCCTCGGTGAAAAGCCGATCGACTTCTTCATTAGAGTAATTGGTCTCGTTTGATTCACCACCGGTAGCAAAATTAGGCACTAAGTAATTTCGCATAGAGGGGTAATCAGACATCCAACCTGTGCGATAGAGCCCGTCAAAGCGCACATCATTGAAATCGTAATGGAAGCGAACATAATCACCACCTGGCACAGGCTCAGCCTGAACACCTAGTACTTGACTCACTTGTCTAGCGACCGTCGGCCCCCAATCATGATTATCGGAAAGATCAGAATTGAAGTGAACTGGAATTACTCCAGTGAACGGGGAAATAGCGTCAGCCTGCCGCCATAATTCCACCGCAGCTTCTGGGTTGAAACCTACTGTTTCTGCTTCAGCTTCCGCAGCTAACGCGCCCGGCACTAGTGGTGGGACAAAGCTACCAGCTGGCAGGTGACTATTGTCTAAGACGTTTTCGGCCAAACTCTCCCGATCAATGGCCAGCGAAATCGCTTGTCGACGCAGCCTGCCCTCTTCCCCACTGAAATGCGGGGTGTCGGCATGAATACTCAAGGTCACCACCGCGGCTCCCGGTTGATGAATATAGCGATCAGTAGTGGTTTCGCGATAATCTTCCACCTCAGAGACCGGAATATCATCTAATACGTCTAAGTCGCCTGCTCTAAAATCGGTAAAAGGCTTTTCTGTTCCTTCGGCCATATGGAAAGCAATCCCCTCATTTTTTACCATCTGGGTACCGCCATAGTGCGCATTAGGAACAACGGTGACAAATTGACTGTGAACCCATCGATCTACCATATAAGGACCGCTGACCACTGGCTGATCACTGGGCGTAGTCTCGGTTTGCAGCGATTCTTTCGGCAATGGCACGAGTGCTGGGTGTGCTAGTAAGGCTAAAAAGTCTGAACGTGGCGCGGCGAGTTCAATCCTAAAGGTCTGGTCATTGACAATTGTCAGCCCAGACAAGACTGCGGTATCGTCCGCAAAACCTGCTACGAACTCAAACAGCGGCGCCCAGACTAGTTCTTCGGCCACAATGAACTTCCAGGTATCCACAAAGTTATGGGCAGTTATGGGGGTACCATCAGAAAATTGCAGTTCTTCCCGCAATACCACCTCATAACTGGTCTCGGTTAGCCGGGTGATTTCTTTAGCCAGATCCAATTGGGGTTCGCCGGTGGCATCAACATATACCAATCCAGAGTGCAGGACTGAAGCAATCCGCAGCCCAGCACTATCAGTGGTGCTCAATGGGCTAAACGTCGCTTCTGGCTCGACCCCGTTGACTCTAACTAGGCAGGAATCATCATGAGCACCGGTATTCACCGAACATCCAGAAATGCTAGTGGCTATCAGAGTAACGATAGTTGCAAGCAGTTTCGCTGCGTTTGTCACTGCATTTCCCCGCTAACAGCAACTAGAACAGCGCGCTAGCAAGTTTCCCGCGGGCAGCGAGCACTCGTGGGTCGGCGGCGTCGAAAAGCGCAAAGAGCTCTAGAAGCCGGTCGGTTATTTCCTTCTTACTTGCTGGTGCTGCACCAATCAGGGTAATCAATCGGGTAAATGCTGCCTCAGCATCACCGGCAGCAATCTCTGCATCTGCTGCGGCTAAGCCAGCCGCTACGTCGGTTGGTGCCGTATTGGCGCGATCAATCGGATCAATAGTCGCATCAGCCTTCCCGAGACGAGCCAGCAGTCGGGCATTATCGCGAGCGGCTTGCGCTTCAACATTTTTGGGCTCCGCAGCCAAAATTGCATCATACATGCTGATAGCGCCGTCAAAATCGCCGTTTTCCACGGCCTCAGCAGCTGCAACAAATCGGGGGTCTTCAGTAACAGTTTCGGTTTCCTCCACCGATGGCAGCCCGGTAAGTTGTCCTTTCACCGCATCAACTACCGCTTGAGTCCACTGCTGAAGCGCTGCTGCTGGCTGACCACCCTCGAAATTTGCAATAGGTTGCCCCGCGGCTAAAGCCACCACTGTGGGTAGGCCTTGAATGCCAAACATTCGCGCGACATCTGGGGTTTCATCTGCATTGAGGTAAGCGAAGATAAAGGAAAGATTCGCGCCTTGGGCAATCTTGGTGAAGTCAGTTTTTAATTGCTCTGATTCTGGGCTGCGGGGTGAGCCAATCAATACAATCACCGGAACTTGAGCCGAACGTTTAATCAACTCTTCTTCCACATTTGCCATGGTCAAAGTCACTACTGGGCTGATCCCATGCTGCGATTGTGTTTGCGACGCAGCAGCTTTTGCCTCAGCTTGCGCTTTGAGCTCACCTAAATCGATCGCACCTGCAACGAACCTATGGGGAGTGGTCATGGAAGATAAACCTCACTTTTTGATCTCAAGTAACCATTCCGAAGTTTAGCGCACCCTAGAAATCTCCCGCGCTTAAGTGCTGTTCGACCGAGGCTACCTTGCCTTTCAATTGCCCAGTATAACCAGGACGAATATCTGCCTTGAGCACCAAACCAACCCGCGGTGATACAGCTAACACTGCCTCAGTGGCTTTTTTGACAACCGCCATGACCTCATCCCATTCACCTTCAATCAAGGTGAACATGGCGTTAGTTTCATTGGGCAATCCAGAATCACGGACTACTTTAACTGCAGCCGCCACCGCCTGACTCATTTCAGCTTGGGCATTGGGAACTTCAGTAGGAGCGACAGAAAATGCAACGATCATGCCAAAATCTTATGCACTAAAACTGTCAACCTGCCACCAACTGCAAGATTTCCAGAAGTTTTCTCACCATGATCTGCGCAACGCGATTACTATTGCGAGTATGAGTCATGACATTTCTTCCATCGAAATTCCCCACGAACTTGTCATCTGCCTTGACCATGTTGGCATTGCGGTACCAGATTTGGATGCCGCAATCGAGTTCTATCGCAGCGCTTTCGGTTGGGTCAACCACCACCAGGAAACCAATGAAGAGCAAGGTGTTGTGGAGGCCATGATTGGCCCGAAGAATCTGAAAGAAACTGACGGCATGATCCAGCTGTTAGCACCGTTGAATGAGGAATCCACCATCGCAAAGTTCATCGATAAGAAGGGTCCTGGCCTCCAGCAAATGTGCCTGCGCACCTCTGACATCGAAGCTTTATCAGCACACCTGACTGAGCAAGGTGTACGCCTACTCTACTCTGCTCCAAAAGTTGGTACTGGTGGAGCTAAGATCAACTTCGTCCACCCTAAGGACGCAGGCGGTGTACTACTTGAGCTAACCCAACCGGTTTAAGCTTATCGACGCTCCCAGCATGCGCGGTGCCAGTGCCGCCGGTCCTCGGCACCACGCCCATAATCCCTAGGCCACGCCACAATATGCGCAATGCCAGGCGGAATATTTTGATTACAGCCTGGGCAAAGATAATACTTCGTTGCGGCATGCGCTCCCATGTGACGGTAAAGATAAATCTCCCCATTAGTCCAGTTCGGCCCTACTGCCTCATTGGTACCGTAATAACTAGCTCCATCTTTTGGTAAGGGCCGTGTACTGGCAATAGCCCGCCGGTTTCTTCTACCCATTTAAAACAGCCGCAGCTCGTTTGATTCCAGTCCCCGCAGCGAATCATAATCCAACACCACACAGCGAATCCCCCGATCCTCTGCCAAGGTACGCGCTTGAGGTTTAATCTCTTGAGCCGCAAACACCCCTTGCACTGGTGCCAACAAGGAATCCCGATTAAGTAACTCTAAGTATCTGCTGAGCTGCTCAACCCCATCAATTCCACCACGCCGTTTAACCTCCACAGCTACTGTCATGCCTTCGCTGTCCCGACACAAAATATCAACTGGACCAATGGGGGTTGGATACTCACGTCGAATCAGGTCAAAGCCATCGCCGAGGGTTTCGATTTGCTCCGCTAGTAGCTCTTGCAGATGCGCTTCTACCCCATCCTTGACAAGGCCCGGATCTTCACCAAGATCATAGGACAAATCAGAATGAATGGCCGCTAATGTGATGCGCAGCTGTTCCCCCTTTTTGTTTTCCACAACCCAGTATGCCGCAACGTCTGGCGCCGCTTCGCCTTCTGGTTTATCCATCTCAGATAGCGTGCACGGTGGGGTCATCCAGTTCAATGGCTTATATGCTCGGTCATCTGCGTGAATGGAAACCGAGCCGTCCGCCTTGACCATGAGCAGCCGGTCCGCCATTGGCAAGTGGGCTTCTAGGCGACCAACGTAATCAACGGAACAACGAGCAATAACTAGGCGCATGAGGATACAGCCTAGTGCATTATCAAGGTGTAAGTAAGTGCAACGCCAAGTGGCGTCGATAAGAGAAAACTACTAGCTTCTTGCCCGATTGATCCGCGCTTGCAGGACCTTTGGCGAGATCCGTTCCATTCGTGCATCTGGGGCAGATTCCACCCATGAGGTGAAGGCCATTGCCCCACGTTTGGGAAATTGAACCTCATAATCCACGCCAGCGTGGTTGAAGATCACAATGCCCTCATCGTCGGCGAGAAAGGAAGACTCCTCCTCATTGGGGACCCGTCTGCCACGAATATCCAGTTTAGAGCGAACAAAGATCGCATCTGCCATCGGGAAAAGCGATCGAAACTTGTAGTAATAAATATTGCCTGCGTCATACCGGAAAATCCCAATGCGCCAACCGTGGACACCAGAAGCTGGCAATCGACGAAGCATCACTTGGGTTCCCTTAGCCCGTAACGTCAAGAAACGCCAGAGGACAAGCAGCAGCACAAGCGCAACCACAACTACTGTAAACCAAAACAGAAACTGCATTGCTACCCCTGTCGTCAAGGTGCTCATGTATCAAAAGTAAAACAGGAATTTGGTGAAGCGTGATGTGCCACCACCAGAAACCTTGATGCTATTCTAACCAAAAAGCCAGTCTTTTAAAAAACAATGATTTTCCCATGTAAAAAGCATTTCCACAGCCTGCAGCGTTCGTTGACATATCAATGACTTAGAAAACCCGATCGCCAACCATCTAAAAACCGACAATAGCCCAAGAAACCTTAAGGGAATTTATTAGTCACACTCAGGCTTTTTCTTATGTGAAGCCCCAAGGGAATCTGACAGTATGCCACATGCTGAACTGTCTAATTTCCACAAGAGCCCCTCCTCCCCCATCAAGGAAAACTTCCCCACACTAAACAGCTGCCCACAATATTATGTCAATGACTATGGGATCACTCAATGATCATTGCGCAATACTAATAGAATGTTCCCCTCATTATTTACTGATTTTTCACAACTTCAACACCTAGATATGACATGCACCCAACAGACCTATGAGCCCCAGCTGACCTACCTCATTGCATGGCAAAACCCCTCACGAGGCCGTCTCGTGAGGGGCGAGGATCTTTACTCTTAGGAGGAAGAACCAAAGAGCTGTGGTTGCGGCTGTGGCTGTGGCACAACGTTGTGGATATGCTCAGGAATCTGAGGTACGAAGTGCTGGAAGTTCTCCACCATATGCGGCAAATGTTCGAACATTATTGATTACTCCTTTTCGAGATGATGAAACTGTGATTGAGACAGTGTTTTTAAGTTATGAGTCTTGACTTCGGTCTGTAACCAAAATCGTTACTTAGATAGGACGACTGCGTTAAACAGGTCCGAGAGGGAATCGACAATATTGCCGACATAGTCAACGACGCTGCTAGACATATCCTCATGCTCCTTATCAATTCTGATGTATATCTTTGAGCTTTCCCTTTAATAACTATCAGGGACGCTACAGTTCTTTTCGTTTGCCTCCACTTTTAGAGACATTGATTAGATCTGTAGTTCGTCAGCGTTGCTCTTTCTTGCTGGCGATGACTCTACGATATGCCCGGTAAATCGCTGCGTCAATCGCAAAATAGTAGTCATAAAAAGCGATCTACCTGCGATTTTCCTTAATGAAAGTGGATCCTGAAAATTCGCTGTCGCTGTTCACAGCTTTTGATTTTCGGTAATTTTCCTGCACATTTCTTACCTTCGCTAACCGTGGAAAAGGGAGTGCAAAATTAAGTTAGTGAAAAGCCTGGCAATACCAGCACAACTACTTAAGATGGGTAAAATACCTGCTCACCGCCCTACCATCTCATAATGAAGCAAATGATCTAAGGGGTTTTGGTGATTCCTAGCCGCCAAGCTGTGCCGGTGAACACTAGAAAACCATGCAAACCTCACAATAAGACACCATGTGCCATTGCCCACACATATTGAGTTTTCCACTATTCAGCTATGACGCAGGTCAAGCCCAGAAAGTGGTTAAAATGCGAAATATGAGCAGCCAATCTGAAAATTCCTTCTACCAGCCACCCCCTGGTCCTTCTCCCACAGACCCATACGCGCATTATCAACAGAGCACTAACTATCCACCTATTTCGGCACAACAGGTTTATGGGGTAGTCCCTCAGGTATGGAATCAACCAGTCACGCCAGACGCCCGTTGGAAAGTTGGATTGCTCTGGATGTTTGGTTTAATTATGGTCTTTGCAGCTGGCCTGATCTCACGGATAGTTATGGGTTTGGTAGGAATATTCTTCTTCAGTTATATAGCAATAGCATCCACCGTAATTGTGCCACTACTTCTTGGTGGATTGATTTACTTTTGTTACCCCAAAACCAGCACCATTAAGGAACTGCTTCGCCCCCTCGACATTGGGTTGACTATCGGACAATTCTTTTGCATCTACCTGCATATCATTACTTTTCCAGATATAACTGGTGATCTGTATGGCGAAGCAATAAACCCCTTCATCGAAGCGGTCGCTAGTGATCCTTATTCCCTTGCAGAATTATCCTTTACCATTTCTATCGGATCAGGGATACTAGCAGTGTTTTTATGGATCGGACTTGGGGTTTCGGGGTTTGCTCGTCGTCAAGCCCTGACCACAAAATCCAGCACCACACCACCACAGTTCTAGGTAATGACTTTTCGACGCACTCAGCTGGGGCGAGTGTCACTATTCCACCGTCAGACACAGTGGCGTTTGATCTAGGGGATGCTCAACCACCACGACCTCTAAATTAAAAACCTCTTTGATGATCTCGGCAGTAATAACCTGCTCAGGTGGACCAGCCGCAACTACCCCACCATGTGCCAGTGCAATGATATTGTCAGCAAATCGGGTCGCTTGGTTTAAGTCATGCAGCACCATCACAATAGTTCTCCCCTGTTCGCGATTCAATCGCTGTAGCAGGCGTAATACTTCGTTCTGATGTGTAATATCCAAATAGGTAGTTGGCTCATCTAATAACAACACATTAGTTTGTTGCGCTAATGCCATTGCGATCCATGCTCGTTGGTTCGAGTACCTCCACGCAAGGGCAACCCAAATTCATGCGCAAACCGGTACGCCACCGACAACGACAACTCCACATCGCAAGCCGCCGCCCGAACCGAAGAACTAGCCCGAACCAACTCACAAAACCGCTCCACAAGAGCAGAACCAGAATCCCAATAAGAATCCACAACACACCAACCTCTGGTCAGGTGTTTCCACGACCCCTAGAATCCAAGATTTGCTTGAAAATGACAAAGCCCCGAGGGGGTTACCCTCGGGGTGATGCTTGGTGGTTTAAGACTCGGCGTTACGGCGAATTGCCTTCAGGCCGGCCTCAGCGAGCGCCTTCGACCGTTCATCATTGGCCCGCAGATCCGCCTCGGCCTCGGAGGCGTCAACCTCATCGGCCCAGATTGCGTAATCGGCAAGAATGGTCACTTTCCCCTTAGAAACGGAGACGAACCCGCCATGAACTGCGGCAACGAGTTTCTTGCCGTCTTCCGGACGAATGGTCACGACGCCATTTTCAACCAATTGGCCTAAAAATGGCTCATGGCCAGGCAGCACGCCGATCTCACCTTCGATGGTTTCAGCGGTAACGATGGTTGCAGAACCTTCCCACAACATACGTTCCACGGAAACCAATTCCACGGTGATCGAAGCCATTGTGCGCGCCTTTCTACTTTTCGGTCAGCTTCTTGTAGGCTGCCTCAACATCGTCCAAGCCACCCAAACCGTTGAAGGCTTGCTCTGGGTAGTGGTCGAAGTCACCATTGCAAATACGCTCGAAAGCGTCAATGGTGTGTGACAGCGGAACATAAGAACCTGGGATGCCGGTGAACTTTTCAGCAACGAAGAAGTTCTGGCCCAAGAACCGCTCTAAGCGACGGGCACGCTGCACGGTAATCTTGTCCTCTTCTGACAGCTCGTCCATACCAAGGATGGCGATGATGTCTTGGAGTTCCTTATTCTTTTGCAGAATGTGAATCACGCGCTGCGCGACCTCGTAGTGACGCTCACCAACAATGCTCGGCTCAAGGATACGGGAGGTCGAGGTCAGTGGGTTCACCGCGGGGTAAATACCCTTCGAAGCAATACCACGGTCCAACTCGGTGGTGGCATCGAGGTGGGCGAAGGTGGTAGCTGGAGCGGGGTCGGTGTAGTCGTCGGCAGGAACGTACACGGCCTGCAGCGAGGTAATCGACTTACCTTTAGTAGAGGTAATGCGCTCTTGAAGGATACCCATTTCGTCAGCCAAGGTGGGTTGATAACCCACGGCAGAAGGCATACGGCCCAGCAGGGTGGAAACCTCAGAACCAGCCTGGGTGAAACGGAAGATATTGTCAATGAACAACAGCACGTCCTGATGCTGTACATCGCGGAAGTACTCCGCCATGGTCAGGCCGGACAGTGCCACACGCATACGAACTCCAGGTGGTTCGTCCATCTGGCCGAAGACGAGTGCGGTGTCTTGAAGCACGCCCATTTCTTCCATTTCTAGGAAGAGGTCAGTACCCTCACGGGTACGCTCACCCACACCAGCGAACACCGAGGTACCGGAGAACTCGCGGGCGATACGGGTAATCATTTCTTGGATAAGAACGGTCTTACCCACACCGGCACCACCGAACAGACCAATCTTTCCACCCTTTACGTAGGGGGTCAGCAAGTCAATGACTTTAATGCCGGTTTCGAGGATCTCGGTCTTACCTTCAAGTTGGTCAAAGGGTGGTGGGTCACGGTGGATACCCCACTGCTCACCATCGCGACCAAGGCCAGGCTCGTCGAGGCAGTCGCCGAGGGCATTAAATACGTGGCCCTTAACAACATCACCGACGGGGACTGAAATTGGCTGACCGAGGTCAGTGACCACGGCACCACGGACGAGGCCGTCGGTAGGCGCCATGGAAATTGCACGCACAAGGTTGTCGCCAAGGTGCTGGGCGACCTCAAGCGTGATGGTCTTAGCGACTGCTTCGAGGGTGACCTCGACAGTCAGCGCGTTGTACAGTGCCGGCAACTCGCCACGCGGGAATTCCACGTCGACAACCGGACCGATGACGCGCACGACGCGGCCTGCGACAGACGCATGCTGCGTGTTCTGCTCTGCAAGAGCTGTGGTCATAATCTAGTCACTTTCTCCGCTTTCGGCGAGCGCGCCAGCGCCACCGACAATCTCTGTGATTTCCTGGGTGATCTGTGCCTGACGTGCTTGGTTGGCCACCCGGGACAGGTCCTTAACCAATTCCGTAGCATTGTCAGTAGCAGACTTCATTGCATTGCGACGCGAGGCTGATTCCGAAGCCGAAGACTCAAGAAATAAGGCAAACAAACTGCGTGAGACATACTTCGGCAGCAAGGCGTCCATGAGGGTGTCAGCATCTGGCTCGAAGTCGTAATCTGGCTCTGGGTTTTCGACCTTGTCCAAAATGCCCTCGCCCTTGCGAATCTCAGCGGTCTCAATGACCGGTTCGATCGGCAATAGTTGATGCACGCGCGGCGTTTGGGTCAGCATGGACTCAAAATCGGTGTAGACAACATGCACCGAGTCGAATCCTTGAACCGCTTGGCCTTCCTCAGTGGTCAGGCCTTCCCGATATTTTGCGGTTCCATCGGAACCGGCAAGGAATCCATCAATCAAGTGGTGCCGCACATCGTGGGTTTCCACCCAATCGGGATCCTGGGAAAATCCGGTCCATGCACCAGCGAACTTGCCGCCGCGGAAGTTGTAATATCCTACAGCTTTGTTGCCGGTGACATATCGGACGACTTCATAACCGCTTTCTTCAAGAAGTTTCTCCAGCTCAGCTGCCTTCTTGAAAACGTTGTAGTTATAGCCACCACACATGCCTCGGTCACTGGAAATAACCAGTACCGCAGCACGCTTCGCATTTTCCCGCTCGTGGAGCATGGGATGGTCGAGAGAGCTCGCCGAGGCCAGACGTTCCATCACATCGTGGATTTCGGTGGCGTAGGGCTGTGAAGCCTCCACCCGAGCCTGAGCCTTGGTGATGCGCGAAGTCGCAATCAGCTCTTGGGCCTTTGTGATCTTCTTCGTCGAGTTGACCGAACGGATCCGGTTGCGTAGTTCGCGAAGACTAGCCATTGGTTAAACGCCTCCTTCCTGTTCTTTGCTGGGTCATAAGGTAATGAGCTTTCACTGATTACTTCTTGACCGTCAGCGTTTGCTTCCTGACGTGCTCAGCGGGCAGGGCGTCTACCTCTGGCTCGTTGATGACAATTTGTCCGTCAGAAGTCTGGAAGGATTGCTTGAACTCTTCGGTCTGTGCCAAGAGGGTATTCTGAGATTCCTCTGACAGCTGAGCGCCGCCAGCGATCTGGGTATAAACCTCAGGTGCTGCGCTCCGCAGGTGATCGTGCAATTCTGCCTCAAACCGGCGGATGTCCTCGACGGGAACGTTGTCGAAAACACCCTCGCCAGCGAGCCAGATTGAGATGATCTGATGTTCGACGGACTGCGGAGAGTTCTCAGCCTGCTTGAGCAGTTCGACCAGCCGGGCGCCTCGGTCCAACTGAGCTTTGGAAGCTGGATCAAGGTCAGATGCGAAGGTAGCGAATGCTTCCAGATCGCGATATGCAGCGAGATCCAAACGCAGCGAACCAGACACCTTCTTCATGCCCTTGGTCTGAGCAGCACCACCCACACGGGAAACCGAAACACCCACGTTGATGGCGGGACGCACACCTTGGTTGAACAGATCGGACTCTAGGAAGACCTGACCGTCGGTAATAGAAATCACGTTGGTCGGGATGAAGGCGGAGACGTCGTTAGCCTTGGTTTCGATGATTGGTAGCGCGGTCATGGAACCTGCACCCATGTCGTCGGAAAGCTTTGCAGCACGCTCTAACAGACGGGAGTGGAGGTAGAAGACGTCACCTGGATAAGCTTCGCGGCCTGGTGGGCGGCGCAGCAACAGGGAGATGGCACGATAAGCCTCAGCCTGCTTGGTCAGATCATCATAGATCACCAAAACGTGATTTCCCTGGTACATCCAGTGCTGGCCTAAAGCAGCACCAGCAAACGGTGCAAGCCACTTGAAGCCAGCGGAATCGGATGCTGGTGCAGCCACAATAGTGGTGTATTCCAAGGCGCCGTGCTCTTCGAGAGTGCGACGCACACCGGCAATGGTGGAACCTTTCTGACCAATAGCCACGTAGATGCATCGCACCTGCTTGGACTTATCGCCTGATTCCCAGTTTGCCTTCTGATTCAGGATGGTATCAATGCAGACCGCAGTCTTACCGGTCTTGCGGTCACCGATGATCAGCTGACGCTGTCCGCGACCGATGGGGGTCATAGCGTCAATCGCCTTGATACCAGTCTGCATTGGTTCGCCAACGGGCTGACGCTGCAGCACTGAGGGTGCCTGTAATTCGAGGACACGGTCCTCTTCTGCTTCGATGGCGCCCAATCCGTCGATGGGCTGACCCAATGGATTGATGACGCGGCCGAGGAACTTGTCGCCGACCGGGATGGAGAGAACCTCACCGGTCCTCTTGACTTCATCGCCTTCTTTTAAGGTCTCGTAGTTACCCAGAACCACCACACCGACTCGGTCGGTATCGAGGTTCTGTGCGACGCCGATAACGCCGCCGGGGAACTCGAGCAGCTCATTAGCCATAACAGATGGGAGGCCAGATACCTGGGCAATACCATCAGCTGTGGAAATGACCACGCCGACCTCCTCACGGGAGGCCTCCGCGGAGTAGCTCGAGGTGTAGTTCGCAATCGCGCTACGGATCTCATCGGAGGAGATCGTAAGCTCCGCCATGTTCTTCCTGCTCTCGGTAGTTTCTTCCAGCAATTTCTTGAATAATGTTTGTCGCGCCTTAGACGAGGTTCCCGCGCAGCCGAGCAAGCTTGCCCGAAGTGCTGCCGTCGATGATTTCGTCGCCGACTCGGATGGTCAATCCACCGAGGAGGCTGGGATCAACCTCAGAGTGGATGCTCATCGCACGACCATAAATGCGCTCTAACTTTTCGGCCAGTGTCTGGTTCTGCGAGTCACTTAGTGGCGCTGCGGTAATAACATAGGCGACCTCACGCCCCCGAAGGGAAGCTGCATACTTTGATACAGCATTGATGTCGTCGATGGCGTTATTTTCGCGGCGGCCAATGACTTGGAGTGCAAGGGCTTCGGTCACTGCTGTGACCTTCCCATAGAGCACCTTCGCCAACAGGTCGCACCTAGCGGCACGATCCGCGCTGCGATCGTCGAGACGCAAAGTCAACTGTGCTTCCTTGTTTAAAAGACGGGACAGGTGAAAAAGTTCTTCTTCAACCTGTAGGAGTTGACCCTGCTGCTCAGCAGAGCGCAGAAGTGCACGGCGTCCCAGAATAACCAAACCAGCGCGGAATTCCCGCGGGGTGGACCACACTTGACGAGCTGCGAAAACCAGCAAGTCGAGGGTGAACTGGGAGACCTTTTCGGCGAACACAGCAGATACCAGACCAGCACGCTGTATAGCGGCAAGCGATGAATCCGCAACAGCGATCCGCAAGGAGCGGTCCGCGTCGAGGGTGTCAACGATGTCGAAGAGCTCAGCGCCTGTCTGAGCAGCAACAGCTACAGCCTGATCCCCTTTGCCCAATGCGCTATCGAGGTACTCAGAGACGAGTGCTAGTGCGTCGCGGCTTGCTGCGTGCATGGTGCCTACTTTCCTGCCGGGGAGACGGTGTCGAGGTCGGCCAAGAAGCGATCAATGGTGCCAGAGCGTTTGACGCTCTCGGACAGCTGCTCACCCATGAGGCGCTCAGCAAGGTTGATGGCGTTTTGACCCATCTCGCGGCGAAGCTCTTCCACAACCAGCTCACGCTGAGCTTGTAGCTGCTTCTCACCAGACTCAATGATGCGGGCGCTCTCCTCGGAGGCCTTTGCCTTCATTTCAGCTTCAATCTGCTTGCCCTTTGCGCGGGCTTCTTCGCGAATTTCGGCTGCTTCGGCGCGGGCTTCAGCGAGCTGAGCATTGTACTTCTCAAGTGCAGCTTTAGCTTCAGCTTGCGCAGCTTCTGCGCGCTGAATGCCGCCCTTGATCCGGTCCTCACGCTCGGTCAGGACTTCCTGGAACTTCGGGAGAACGAGCTTCCAGAAAAGAAGCCCAATAACAACGAGCACAACGAGGGACCAGACGATGTCGTAGTTGGCTGGGAGGAGGACGCTATTAGAGCCCTCCAATGGCAGGGCTTCACCTTCCCCTGCAGCCAGAATGTTGATGACGTTCGTCATGAATCTCTTGCTTTCGTGTGTCGTTGGGTTCTTAGGTGAGGATGAAGCCGGCAGCAAGGCCGATCAGGGCAAGAGCCTCAACGAAGGCGATACCCAAGAACATGGTGGTGCGCAGCTGGCCAGCCATCTCAGGCTGACGTGCCATGCCCTCGAGTGCCTTACCAACAAGAATGCCGATACCAAGGCCAGGGCCAATGGTGGCAAGGCCGTAGCCGACGGTGGCAATGGAGCCAGTGATGCCAGCAGCGTCCTGAGCGAGGATGACTTCGTTCATGAGAGTGTCGTTCCCTTTCTAGTTACCTGATCTGATTGGCAGGTCAGGCGGTGAGTTTTGTTTTGTACAAGACTTGGTGATCCGAGTGGATGCACAAAGGTCAGTGTTCGTCTGCGTGCAACGACAATTCGATGTATACAGCCACCAGCAAGGCGAAAATATACGCTTGGAGGAAAATGACCAACAATTCGAAGAGTGTGAACGCAACGCCTGCAGCCAAGGTAAGTGCAGACAAAGCAGTCCAACCGTTGAACTGCCAGAAGAAGAAGTTCGTAGCAGAAAACAGCAGGACCAAGATGATGTGTCCAACGAGCATGTTTGCCATAAGACGGACAGTCAAAGTGGCAGGGCGCAGGATGAACGTGGAGAGGATCTCCAGCGGAATGACCAAAATGTGTAGCGGCAGCGGCAGATTTGGAATAACCACCGAGCTTCTCACATAGTTAAAGAAGCCATATCGCTTTGCACCTGCGTAGATGAAGGCAAAATATCCGAACAATGCCAAGACCAACGGCATACCAATGCGTGCGTTGGGCGAGATATTGAGAAACGGAATGACCGACGGCAGGTTCATGAATAGAACAACGAAGAAGATGGTGGCCAACACTGGTAAGAATCGGCGCCCCTCCTTCTTACCGAGAATTTCTTCTGCAATATTAATGCGCACAAAATCCAACAGGATCTCACCGACGTTTTGCAGCCCAGTCGGAACAACCTTGGGCTTGCGCATTGCTACGAGGAAGAAAATGGCCAAAACTGCCGCCATCAACAGGCGGACGAACATCAGACGGTCGATTGTGAACCAGCCGTTCGCTACATCAGCGAACCAGATGGCATCCGGGAAAAATTCGTGGTCCAGCGAAGGTGCATGAAATTCACCTTTGAAGGACAGTGTTGTAACGCTCAGCGTTCTCTCCCGTGTTCGGGCCGCAGCTCATGCAAGTTGCGGTGCGATGGACGTCTATAAACTCTCTGCAATCACCATGGACTCCGTCGCACATCAGCACGGTGATCACAGGGGACAAATTGAGGAATAAACCACAAGGCTTGGCTATTCCAATAAACCCACCGATTAGACTAGCAGGCTAAACCCAAGTTTTCCCACCAGTTTTCCTGCCTGTTTTACCCCCGCCGCACATCACCTCTCGCTACCCCCACTGAACAGGGATTTACGCCATACTGTAAGCTCAGTCACAAAACCAAATGGGGGTAATTTTTTACCCCTCTTTTTCATTAAAGTTACCCCGAACCACTATTGCCCACAATAAAGCCACAAACACCATCCACCCACCCACATTTCCCATAGAAGACCAAGGCCACAGCCATTCCCCCACCATTTTATTGACCCCCACCCCAGCCCAATGGGGCAATTTACACCCCACAAATCAGAAATTATTACCCCCATAATTCCCACATTCATTACACCGAATCGGCCAAACCCCACACCAAGGTTCCCCGCACCCAACCACAAGAAACCGAAGTATCAACACACAGCCATCGCATTCAACTATTGAGGTTATTGTTCAGCCCCCTCCACCAAATTGGGGTCCACCAATACCTCACATGAATCAGATTCTATGCGGCTGATAGCAATTTTATGCACAAAGTTACTGCCGTAACCCCAACTTTAGGAAACGTAGGTCACTTTTGAGGTAACAACCCCATACACTTCAGTACCCAACACCACGACCAACGCCACGACCACCGTAACGAACAACGCGATTGGATCATAGAAATCCATATCGCGGATGAAATACAACACGATAAAAACCAATACAATTTTCAGCAGCCAACCACCAAGGACCACCGCACCAGTCGTAGCAGCATTAGTGCCAGAGGTAATCAGCACACTAAGAACCGTCAACAATACAAAGCCACCACCAATGGCAGCACCAAGCAACACTCCCCAAATCCCAGGCAAATCACGCACTGCGCCCCAAATCGCAAGCGAGACAACAGTCAAAATCACCAACGCGATACTGCCAAACTTGCCAGCGCGAAGCAAAGGCCGTCGGTGATCATCAAATTCCGAGAGGCCAACGTTGGCTACACCAGTGTCATTATCAGATGGGGAGACGGATTCGTTAGTCACATCCGGGAATCCTACCCAACCAGACACACTTAATGCCACACCACCGCGTTACGACGCTGAAAACATCTAAAACACCGCAACGCAATCACACACTACTTCGGCCTGCTATCTGGCGATCGCTGCTTAATGACCTTCACCACTGGTGGTGGTTTTTCTTCCCGCGCACGCTGCACTGGCCCACGAGAAGCAAGTGCCGCACCAATCATTGCCACCACCGACAACGTCCCAGCAGCCGCCGACGGCACAATGGAAAAACTCACCGCACCAAAGGCCACAACCGAAACCCACAAATACAACAACAACACCACCCGGCGATGAGTATGCCCAAGCGACAGCAACCGGTGATGCAAATGCATCTTATCCGCACTAAAAGGACTTTGACCTTTAGAAACCCGACGAACCACCGCCATAACCAAGTCCAAAACCGGCACAAAAACCGCCGCAATCACCACCAACATAGGCGACATCAACGCCACCAAATCACTGGTGCCATACAAACTCATATTGATCTTGCCACTCGCCGAAGTAGAGGCAGCCGCCAACAGCAACCCAATCAGCATGGAACCAGAATCCCCCATAAAAATTCGCGCTGGTTCAAAATTATGCGGCAAAAACCCAAGACACATTCCCACCAACCCAGCAGCAATAATCGCTGGTGGATAGGCAGAAACCATGCCGCCTTGATCGTGCAGAATGGTCAGGGAGAAAATCAATAATGCCCCACCACCAATCATTCCCACCCCTGCAGCCAAACCATCAAGACCATCAACGAAATTCACCGCATTAATCAATGCAACCGTCAAGATGACAGTAAATATCACCGACCACGATTGATCCAAAAGATAAGTCGACCCCTCCCCAAAGGGCACATACACCATTGACCAGTTCAAGCCCATCAAACTCATCACCAAAGCCCCAACAACTTGGCCAACCAGTTTAGTTATGGCATCCAACTCCAGTAAATCATCAAGAATCCCCACCATAACAATGACAAAGGCAGCCCACATTACTGCCGTCATTTCTGGAGTAACTGGGGCAAACCCACGAGTTAACGCCGGAAGTTGGGCGGCGAGAAACACCGCCCCCAAAAACCCAGAAAACATCGCTGCCCCACCAAGACGTGGCTTAGGAATAGTGTGAACATCACGTTCTCGGATTTCCCCCATCCGACCCGAACTGACCATAGCATGACGAACAATTCCGGTGGTGAGATAGGTCAATGCCGCAGCAACCAAGACAATCAGCCCCAGCTCCCGAAGCGGCACACCAGCTACACCTGATCCCATTAGCGCAAGCTTTCCACATTAATACCCAGTACTTCAGCTATCCGCTCAGCAGTGATCCCACCTTCACGTAGCAATTTAGGGGTACTCCCCGAAAGATCAATGATCGAAGAAGCAACCCCATCGGTGCATTCCCCACCATCAAGATACGCACTGACCGCGGTGCCAAGCTGTTCTTTTGCCATCGCCGCGGTAGTCGCTGGCGGTTGACCAGAAATATTAGCACTGGACACAGCCATGGGACCGGTTTCCCGTAATACTTCAATAGCCACCGGATGCAGCGGCATCCGCAGCATAACAGTGCCGCGAGTATCGCCTAAGTTCCACATTAATGATGGAGCTTGTGGCACCACAATTGATAGCGCGCCGGGCCAAAATGCCTCAATTAAAGTGCGTAACCTTTCGTCGTAACTGTGCACCAAGCCACGCGCGGTTTCCCAGCTGCCCACCAAAACTGGAACTGGCATGTCTGGCCCACGTTGCTTGGTTTTCAATAGTCGCGCCACTGCATCATTATCAAAGGCATCGGCGCCGAGCCCATAAAGGGTATCAGTGGGCATGACCACGAGTCGCCCAGATTTCACGGCATTAACCGTCGCTTTGATCCCAAGGCGGCGGCTTTCAGCTGAACCGCAATCGTAGATTCTGCTCACAATGTCCTCTCTTACTGCGGTGGCTTGAGTGCATCCCAGTTTTAACGGTCTATAGCTTAACAGGCACAGCGCTTAAGGTTTGATCCCACTGACAAATCGGGGTCTACCAGCTAAGTCATTATGCCCATGCACATGTTTCAACCCATGATTGTCAAATTGCGCCATTACCTCTGTTTGGGTGGTGTCGTCGTGTTCAATGGCAACTAATCCGCCCGAACGTAGCAATTGGCTAGCCACCGGAACCAGCTGATTAATCAGATCCATACCAGTGGTTCCGGAAAATACTGCAGTTGCAGGGTCGGCGTAGACCTCTGGTTGCAGATCTAAGGTTTCTGGCACATAAGGCGGATTACTGATAACCGCGTCACAGTGACCTATATATTGGCCTGCGTGCGCAGCCAGCAGACTTAGATCAGTGGCATCGCCTTCGAGCAATAGCACTGGCAGGTTTGCTAAGTTACGCCGTGCATAACTAGCTGCCTCTGGAAATAGTTCCACCGCAATAACTTGGGCTGGAACATCAGCCTTATGTAATTCATGGGCAATATAGCCAGCAATCGCCCCAGAACCGGTACACAGGTCGATCACCGTGACTGGCATTGGTTGAGTCAGTAAAAAGTCCACTGTGAATTGGGCGAGCAATTCGGTTTCCGGTCGAGGAATAAAAACGCCAGGGCCGACGCTTAATTCCAGTTCCCCAAACCATGCCAACCCAAGGATATGTTGCAGTGGTTGGCGCGCAGCCCGTCTTGCGATCAGGTTATCGAAGTCAGCATGAAATCGTGCTAATTGCTCTGGTTGGAAATCAGCAGATGTCATTAGCCCTAGGCTTAATGGGTCAACCTGTAGCAAATGCGCCGCGATTTGAGTGGCATCATAACGGGGCGAAGCCACCCCTGCCTGCGCTAGGGTGGCTTCGGCTTTGCGAAGGATTTCTCGCACGGTGTTATTCGGCCTCCAAACGAGCTGCGCGTTCGGCTGCCTGTAAAGCCGAGAATAGATCATCCATCTCTCCATTGAGCACCGAGTCCAGATTATTGGCCTTAAAACCAATCCGGTGATCTGAAATCCGATTCTCTGGCCAGTTATAGGTCCGAATTCGTTCAGACCGATCGAGAGTCCTAATCTGGGCGGCTCGGCCTTCAGCAGCTTCGGCTTCTGCTTGTTCCTCTGCCAAAGCCTGCAAACGTGCGGCCAATACCTGCATGGCACGCGCCTTGTTCTGAATCTGCGACCGTTCTTTCTGGCAGGTCACCACAATGCCAGTAGGCAGGTGTGTGATTCGCACCGCTGAGTCGGTGGTGTTCACGCCTTGGCCGCCTTTTCCAGAAGAACGATACACGTCGACCCGCAGGTCCTTTTCATCGATCTCCACTGCACCAATCTCGTCGGGCTCAGGATAAACCAGCACACCAGCTGCAGAGGTTTGGATTCGCCCCTGCGATTCAGTCACTGGAACTCGTTGTACGCGATGGACACCGCCTTCAAACTTGAATACACTCCACGCACCATCTCGTGATGGCTGCTTTGAGCGAATAGACAAGGTCATATCCTTGACTCCACCGAGATCAGATTCTGATAAGTCGAGGACTTCGGTGCTGAAACCATGTTTGTCGGCGTAGCGCTGGTACATGCGCACCAGCTCACCAGCGAACAGCGCGGCTTCTTCCCCACCAGCGCCTGCCTTGACCTCCATGACAATGTCATCACCATCATGTGGATCCCGCGGGGCTAACAGGTCAGCGAGTTTTTCTTCTAACTCCACAACCTCGTCTGCAAGACCTTGAGCTTCGGCCTGGAATTCGGAATCCTCGTAGGCCATTTCTTTGGCTACTTCCAAGTCTTCCCGAGCCTGTACCAACCGAGAATTCACATTCATGATTGGTTGGAGTTCGGAATAGCGTTTAGAGAGCTTGCGAAACAGCGTCTGATCGCCCATGGTCTCTGGATCGGCCATTTGGGCTTCGATGCCTTGGTATTCCGAGACAATATCGTCAACCGCGGATACCTGCTGATTGCTCGCCATTACTAATTAGTCCTCCTCATTATCGGCAGACATCACCGAGGAAGAGGCAATCTGGACAAGAAATTCACGGTTGTTCTTGGTCTTCTTCAGCTGTTGGATCAACAGATCAATGGCCTGCTGATTATCCAAGGCCGATAGAATTCGACGCAGTTTATGCATAATGCGGGCTTCTTCTGGCGCCAATAACAACTCGTCTTTACGGGTACCAGAGGGATTGACATCCACTGCTGGGAATACTCGACGCTCAGCGATCTTGCGATCCAGCTTCAGCTCAGCGTTACCGGTACCCTTGAATTCCTCGAAGATCACGGTGTCACCAGCGGAACCAGTTTCGACCATGGCGGTAGCAATGATGGTTAGCGAACCACCATTTTCGATATTGCGCGCCGCGCCTAAGAAGCGCTTTGGTGGGTACAAGGCGTTGGAGTCTACACCACCTGATAGGATCCGGCCCGAGGCTGGGGAGGAATTGTTATACGCGCGACCCAAGCGGGTAATGGAGTCAAGCAAAACTACTACGTCTTGGCCTTGTTCGACTAACCGCTTTGCTCGCTCAATAGCCAGCTCTGCAACTGCGGTGTGCTCTGATGGTGGGCGGTCAAAGGTGGAGGCGATGACTTCACCTTTGACACTGCGTTGCATGTCAGTGACTTCTTCGGGACGCTCATCTACCAAGACCACCATGAGATAGCACTCAGGATTATTGGTAGCAATCGCATTGGCAATATTTTGCAGAATAGTGGTCTTACCAGCCTTCGGCGGGGAGACAATCAATGCACGCTGCCCCTTGCCAATGGGCATAATCAGGTCAATAACCCGAGTGGTCAGAATCTTCTGTTCCGTTTCCAAGCGCAACCGCTGATTCGGGTACAAAGGGGTCAGCTTAGAAAACTCCGCCCGGCCACGGGCCTCTTCAACGGTCATGCCATTGATGGAGTCAACCCGTACCAAGGGGTTGAACTTCTGGCGGTTCCGGCCGCGGTTGTGGCCTTGGCGCTCGGAATTGTCATTCATACGAACTGCGCCGGTAATGGCGTCGCCAGCACGTAATCCTAACCGGCGAATCATCTGGCTATTGACATACACGTCTGCCGGACCTGCGTGGTAGCCAGAAGTACGCACGAAAGCAACGTTGTTATCAACAATATCGACAATGCCGGCGATGTCTTGGAGCTGTTCTTCCCGGTTCTCGTCGTAGTTTTCGCTGTCGCGGTCCCGGCCACGACGATTCCGGCGGCCACGGCGATTGCGGCGATCGTCGTCACGCTCGGAACGGTCTTGACGCTCTCGGCGATCCTGACGCTCAGTGGTATCAGTGGTTTCTGGAGCTTGGCTATCCCGCTCGGGTTGTTCGGTCTCTCCCCCGGTTTGGTCAGTGTCAGCAGGAATGTTGTTTGGATCGTTGCGGGCTTCGGTGCGGCGACGACGAACTTCCTGGTACTCCTTACGTGCCCGATTGCGCCGAGCTCGACGCGCTGCAGATCGTGACTCGTAGCGAACCTCGGTCTCCCCCTCGGAGGTTTCACTCTTGTCAGCGGATTGTTCGTCGGACTCAGCCGGTTGCTCTGGTTCTTCTGTAACTACTGGCGTGGTCTTGGTTTCGGAAGTTGCCGTTGACTCGGTACGCACTGCTCGGCGTCGGCGTGGCCGGGTGGTTTCCGAAGAAGTTTCTTCTTCTGCTACCTCAGCGGTAGTTTCAAGAGCTATTTCTGCTTGAGCTGCCCGTGCGGCGGTGGTGGTTTTAGTGGCACGACGTCGCCGTGGTCGTTCCTCGGCGGCGGGAGTTTCGGCAGCCGATTGGTCGGTTTTAGGCTTGCGCGCGGGTGCTGCAGGAGCAGGCTGCCCTTGTGAAGCATTGGTAATGGCTGCGATCAGGTCTCCCTTACGCAGGGCGGATACTCCCCTGAGCCCGAGGTCGGCTGCCATCTTGCGAAGCTCAGGCAGACGGAGTGCGGCGAGATTACGTGGTGCGCCGTTATCTGTTGTGGTCACAGATTTCCTTTCATCGGCTTTAACAGCATTGTCGTTTTTGTCCTCACGCTCATCCGGTGATGGCAGGATTAACGAGGGGTTTGCAGTGCTGAAAGCTCCCATGTGCAATTTGATATCGTGGCCTTTTAATGGCACACGTTGGACTGACCCGCGATGCTGCAGCACGTTGACAAGGCTGCAGGTGTATTGGTGGGTAGTGCCCTTAAGGTGGCTTTGGTTAAAAGCGGAAGGCTTTTATGTAAAGCCATGAACTTCATTTCCTGAGTGTTTGTTAAGCAACCAATACAGTATTGGTTTCCCACACCACGTTTCATTCTGGACTGTGGAGGAGGGCTTCGCAAACTGACGACGCTACAGATGCAGCAATGCAGCTTTTGATCGAAGGAAACTAATGGCACGCTGTGTGCGTGAAGTCCACCTCCATAGTGTAGCGCAACATGTGAGGAGGATAAAAGCTGAGGAATTTTTGAGCTTCACGGATCAATATAAGCAAAACCGCGCTTCAACCGGATATTTGCGCGCGATTGCGACTTTTATCGCTAAAGTTTGTGTCATGCTTTCGACGATGCAGGAATTGCCCTTAAACCTATCGCGGATTTTGGCGCATGGTTCCTCGACTTTTGGCGCCACCAAAGTTATCACCCAGGAGTCTGCTCATTACCGGGAAACTACTTTTGCCTCGATTGCTGCGCGGGCATCAGCTTTTGCCCATGCCCTTGAGCAAGAGTTGGGCATTGACGCTGATCAGCGGGTGGGATCTTTTATGTACAACTGCTCAGAACATTTAGAGGTGCTGTTTAGTGTTGCTTGCAAGGGGGCAGTGTTCACACCATTGAATAAACAGCTAATGAATGACCAAATCGCTCACATCATTAATCATGCCGAGATCGCAGTGATTGTGGCTGATCAGCGATTCGCCAAGAAGTTAGGAGAAATCCTTGCTACTGGCTGTTCTTCGGTGCGGTCAGTGGTGTTTATTGGTCGACCGGAAGTCGCCGAAGCGGGGGCGTTTTTACCAGATGATATCGCGTTTTATTCTTATGAAACGTTATTAGATGGCCGGTCAACCATTTATCATTGGCCAAGTCTGCCAGAGCAAACAGCTGCGGCATTGTGCTATTCGACGGGCACAACTGGCGCCCCGAAAGGTGTAGCTTATTCACATCGCTCGCTTTATTTACAATCCTTGAGCTTACGCACAACCGATTCTTTGGCTATTTCCTATGGTCATTCCTTTTTGTGCTGCGTTCCCATTTATCACGTGTTGTCGTGGGGGGTGCCGATTGCTGCATTTATGTCTGGCACTCCCCTAGTATTTCCCGGCGCAGATGTCACCCCAACAAGTTTGGCAGAACTCATTGCTACCTGTCACCCTCGGATGGCTCATGGGGTACCAACAGTATGGATTCAGTTAATGGTCCATTACATGAAGAATCCGCCAGAGCGAATGAGCTTGCAGGAGATTTTCTCTGGTGGTTCGGCAGTACCACCAGTACTGATGGAATTATGGGAAAAGCGCTTCGGTGTGGATGTTATTCAGGTCTGGGGCATGACCGAGACTTCTACAGTTGGCACGGTGGCTCGTCCACCGATCGGAGTCTCTGGTGAGGCGCGTGCTGCCTATAAAAACAGTCAAGGACGGTTTCCAGCCAGTTTGGAGTATCGGGTGGTCAATGACGGTGAGGTGGTGCCCACGACTGATCGGAATCAGGGGGAAATCCAAGTCCGAGGCAATTGGGTGACTGGTTCATATTTCCAGTCACAAACGGAACGTCCTGGGGGGCCAGCTAGTACTTTTCGTGATGCTCCAGTTGATGATGGCTCCTCGCAATTTACCACCGATGGCTGGCTGCGCACTGGAGATGTGGGTTCGGTGACCTCAGATGGTTTTTTGACTATCCATGACCGCGCGCGAGATGTGATCCGTTCTGGGGGTGAGTGGATTTATTCCACGCTTTTAGAAAATGAGATCATGGCAGCCAAGGTGGTGGTTGAATGTGCCGTGATTGGGTATCCCGATGCGAAGTGGGGACAGCGTCCGCTCGCGGTAACAGTAGTTACTGATGGAATTCCACGTAACCAAGAGACCGCAGAACGGTTAAGGAACAAATTACGGGATAAATTCCCAACGTGGATGCTCCCAGAATACTGGACTTTTGTCGATACCATCGATAAAACATCTGTAGGGAAATTCGATAAAATCGATTTACGTAAACACCTAGCTGATGGAGATTTCGAGATCATTTCGTTACCAGGTCCAGGTAGCCGGTAGTTGCATAATCACATAGGTTTTTAACCATTCGGTTTTTTGTTCTGTTGGGTATTGGGGTACACAATAGGTGGGGTTTCCCCGCCTGAGTTGACCTATTTACAGGTCGTATTGATAATTTTTAGTCTAGCACTTGATTTTTTTCAGAAAATAAGGGAGTTTAGGTTAAAAAGAAATTGATATGAGTGTGAATCAAAGCTGTCCTAGTCTTTCTAATCTGGAGCGCCAACAAATGACCCATCAGGCCTTACCGCGCCCAGCAACAGATCTTTTTCCTGAGTCATTAAATCTCAGCCCGCGACAACGTTCCGTGTTGGATGTATTTGACAACTTCCCCGATGGAGCTCGGGTTGGTGATATTGCGCATGCATTGAATATGCATGTCAACACCGCTCGGGGCCACCTTGATGAACTGGTCGAACGTGGCGCTATCATCAGCGCAACTGCCCCATCGCAGGGCCGCGGGCGCCCCTCGTTGATTTATAAACTGCGGGTGCCAGATAACCGGGTGATTGCCAATGAATACCTCACCTTGATCAGTGTCATGTCTGAGCATCTTGCCACTGCCAGTCCAATTCAATCACGGCTGATTGCCAAGCGCATTGGGAAAGATTGGGGCCAACGGATGATGGCTGAAGGTTTCAGCGCAGACACCATCGCCGAGGCTGTGGCGAGCTTATCAAAGCATTTTCGGGAAATGGGTTTCGATCCCATCATTGTCAGAAATGCTGGCGCCAATGATGAAGTACACATGTGCCTGCACACCTGCCCATTTGTTACCAAGACTGGTCAATTGGTCAACTTCGCCTGTGAAATCCACCAAGGCATGCTAGAGCATCAGCGAGACAGCTCACCACTGAAGATTGTTCTTGATCCTTTGCGTGCCGACGGCGAATGTCATCTAAGTATCTCTAACCAGACATCTTAAGTTGAGCACAAGCGTTCTTTCCCTTGGAATGCTGAATCCTAGTAAAAGCGGCTGATCCTTAAAAATCAGCCGCTTTTATCTAAGCACCGTGATCAAAATTAGGCATCGATGGTGACAGTCACCGGACCTGCAACATCAAGATTAAGTACTTTCAGACCAGCAGCACGGGCATCGTCTAGGATCTTTTCCTCAATCGGCTCGGTTGACAACACCATGCAGGTTGGCCCAGCACCAGAAAGATAAGCAGCATAGCCACGGTTGCGCAGCCGATTGACCCATTCCGCAGTCACTGGAAGCACATCTGCTCGATAGGGTTGGTGAAGTCGGTCCCGCGTGCCTTCCCATAGCAATTCTGGGTGGGACTGCAAGGCTACAGTCATCACAGCGACTCGGGAAACATTAAACCGCGCATCAAGGTGAGTCACATCACTGGGAAGCACTCGACGGACTGCATCGGTAGATGCGTGAAAATCTGGTACCAGCGCAGTAGCTAAAATCCGAGAATCCACTGGTAGGCTCACGGCCTTGTATTGTGGCTCGGTGCGGCCATCAACAGGGATCTCGGTCCACGACACCACGGCATTACCCAATACAGATGCAGAGGCATTATCAGGGTGACCTTCGAACGCCGAGGACAATTGCACTACTTGCTCGTCTGATAATGCTAAACCACACAAGCCATTGGCAGCTGCCACCCCAGCCACAGCCGCCGCTGCTGAAGACCCTAGCCCCCGAGACTGTGGAATGGTGTTATTACACACCACCTTTAAACCCGGCGCGGTGGCATCGCAGGCCTTGAGGCCTGAGCGAATCGCTTTGACCACTAAATGGGAACCGTCAAGTGGTAATTCCCCTTGGCCTTCGCCGAAAACCTCAACCTGCAACCCAGCTGGTATAACCTCCACTTCAACGGTGTCATAGAGGGAAACGGCCAGTCCTAAGGTATCGAAGCCAGGGCCTAAATTGGCGGAAGAACCTGGAACTGTGACAGTGACTTTTTTCCCTACTGGAAGTTCAATTGGCATTGGTTATTCTCCTGCCAACCGGATTACGGAGTTAACAGCACGCACCGCACTCAAATTTTTGAGGTCTGCGACGGTAGCCGAGAGGTCGGCTTCCTTGGCGGTGTGGGTGACTACTAATAGTCGGGCGGTTTCTCCTTGGTCTTCTTGGCGCACAGTGCGCAGGCTGATTCCGTTTTGGGCGAAAAGTTGTGTTAATTCAGCTAGTACGCCCACTCGATCTTCTACGCTCATGTCGATGTGGTAGCGGGTTGGTACTTGTCCAAAGTCAGCTAATGGCAGGTTGGCGTAGGTGGATTCGCCGGGAGCCCGCCCACCAAAAACCTTGTTGCGGGCGGCACCGACGATATCGCCTAATACTGCAGAGGCGGTGGGGTTACCACCAGCACCATTGCCATAGAACATGAGTCGCCCAGCAGCTTCGGCTTCAACAAAAATAGCATTGAAGCTCTTGGTCACACTTGCCAGTGGGTGACTGCGAGGTACGAGGGTGGGATGGACTCGGGCGGAAATGAATTCCTTGCCGTCAGCATCAATAAGGCGTTCACAGATTGCCAGCAGTTTAATGGTGTAACCTGCAGATTTCGCTGCTTGAATATCAGCAGCAGTGATTTTAGAAATTCCCTCGCAGTATACGTCGTCAGCGGTCACTCGAGTGTGGAATGCTAAGGAAGCTAGGATGGCGGCCTTGGAGGCAGCATCATAACCTTCAACGTCGGCGGTTGGGTCGGCTTCGGCGTAGCCGAGCGCAGTGGCTTCGGCGAGCATGTCATCATAGGATGCGCCGGTGGAGTCCATGGCATCTAGGATGAAGTTGGTGGTGCCATTGACAATGCCAGCCACCGAGAGCACTCGGTCGCCAGCCAAGGAGCGGCGTAATGGCCCAACCACTGGAATAGCAGCTGCTACTGCGGCCTCGAAGTACAGGTCAACCTTGGCGGCGTCGGCTGCCTCTGCTAGTTCCGCGGAATGCGCGGCCACCAGCGCTTTGTTTGCAGTAATCACTGACTTGCCAGCGCGTAGGGCATTGAGTACCAATTCCCGTGGATAATCGATGCCACCGATGACTTCGACAACTAGGTCAACATCATCGCGTTCGATGAGGCTGCGAGCGTCGTCGGTAAGTAGGTTTTGTTCATCAGCGAGGGTACCGCGGTGTTTTTCCTTATTAGAGACTGCTACTCCCCGTACCTTCAATGGTCCCCCGGAGCGGTGCGCAAATTCGTCGGCATTGACCTGCATCAGGCGAAGAACCTGGGAACCGACCGTGCCGTACCCGAGAATGGCAACGCCTACTTCAGAACCTTCGCCCTTCCCAGGATTAAAGTTACTTGTCTGTTGATGCTCATTCGACATGAAGTATGCTCCTTTTGGTTTTAAACTGCTGACTATTGCATCGTACAGTCCCTCACCTGCAAAGGTCACCTTGCTGGGCGCAGTTAGGACCGTGCTGTGGGGGACTTTGGGGTTCGGTACCGGAATAAATCGACGATTGCCACTGGTAGTGATCGGAAAAACAATCGGATAAGCAGGCGCTTCGGGCTGCCATTACGCAAGATCTCTCGCTGGATCTCGTCGTAAAGCATGTCCCATAGCCCAGCTTTAGGAATATTTGATAATGGCTGGGTCTTGTTCAGTTCTCGGTCGATCTCGGCGACGAAATGACTGCGTTTAATGCCAGGCCGATGGTCGAACTGGGCCGCAAGGTCCATTGCAATCCCTGCGCACCATTGTTGTGCTTCGGCAAGGGTCGGGTTGTGCAGCGTCGGTGCGGACACCCAGGGCAAGTTTTCTCCCGGCAGGGTCACTGGGAGTTGCTTGGGAGCTTTGGCGCCTAAGGTCGCTGCCGCTGTAGATAGCAGCAAAGCGGAGGCTGAACAAAGTTGCATAAGAGCTTTGGGGGATTCTGCTTTGTCATAGTTGTGGGCAAAGGCAGTGAATAGTTCCAGCCCAACCTGAAGTTTCTTTGGTTGCCCCGGCCCAATTAAAGCAAAGTAGCGAAAATGTGGTGCGAAGTGCTCTAAGTACATGACATCTTCGCAATTGCGCAGAAAAGCACTACCATTCCCCTCAGCAGCTGCTTCGAAATCACCGGTGCGTAGCCATGCTTCTAGCAGTGCCAACTCAAGATTTTCTGGTTGGGCGCCACAATCAACTTCCTCATTGGCTAGTGCTTGCTCACCGATTTTGACGGCCTGCTCCCAATCCCCGATCCGGGTATGCATCCACACCACATGGGTGGGGTCACAACCTGCGCAGTCGGAAAACTCTGAATGTGGGGCGTTGAGCCAGAGTTCCCGAAATTCTGCGGCTTGGCTTTCATCTCCTAGATCTTTGTGAATGTAATATGCCCGCAGATAGTAGCTTTTCATCTGATCGTTATTGAGCACATAAAACGCATGCATGCGATCCAAAGCAGAATACAGCTCAGCGGCACTGACCTGTGGATCGTCGCGTAATGCATCTAGGTAATTGCGGAATTGCCAACCGAAACTATGCAAAAACTCTGGGGCCAAATCTTCCTGTAACTGCGACTCAACAAAAGCTTCAATTTCGGTGAATAATGGTGGGATGCGGTGAAGTTGGCCGCTCATGGTCAAGGAATCAACCAGCTGCAGTTTGAATGCATTGATTAACTCCTCATTATCAGGTTGTTCGAGGTAGATTCTCCGCAGTACTTCTTCGTGGAAGTGGATTTGGAACTGCCCATAGGAAATCTGCCCAGCAAGATTCACCAATTCTTTCAGGTCGTAATCGGCGTAGTTGAAATCTTCAGAATCTGGGACCTGCATTTACCAGTGTTCTCCTTAACTCAATCCACTTCCGCTAATCGCGGTGTTGGTCAGTCCACCTCAAGGTCGAGGAAATCTTGGATAGTTTCCCGACGAACCATCAATGAGGCAGTACCATCTTTGACACTGACAATGGCTGGTCGCATGAGCATGTTGTAACGACTCGACATGGAGTAGCAATACGCCCCAGTGGCAGCCAAGGCGACTAGATCACCAGTTTTGATATCGTCGGGTAAAAAGCGGTGTTCGATTAAAATATCGCCAGCCTCACAGTGTGAACCCACGATTCGGGTGGGGATTTCCTCTCCCCTAGCAAAACCATCGACCTTTCGTACATCGTAAACCGATTCATACAGTGCCGGACGAATATTATCGCTCATACCGCCGTCAACACTCAAGTATCGACGACTGGTGTAGTCCCGAGCTGGGTTGTCATCAATGGTGACATCCTTGACACTACCGACGGTGTACATCGTCACTGTTGATGGTCCCGAAATGGCCCGACCAGGCTCAACCATGATAAACGGCATGGTCAAGTGCAATCGTTCTGCATATTTATTGACCCTACTGAGCAGGTCTTCGGCAACAGCCTGAACATCTAATGCCCGCTCTGAAGCAGTATAAGCAATACCATAACCGCCACCAAGGTCAAGCACGTGAAATTCCGGCCCAACCTCGCATTCCTCAATGACTTTGCGATACAGCTTCATCACCCGCTCGGCAGCAAGCGAGAAGCCTTCGGCATCGAACACCTGAGAACCAACGTGGCAATGCAAACCAACCAAACGTAAATTCTCTAATTCCACTGCCCGTTGGGCCGCACGGAAAGCTGAACCAGAGGCAAGTGAGAAACCAAATTTTTGATCTTCATGGGCGGTGGCAATGAACTCGTGAGTATGGGCGTCAATACCAGGCTTGACCCGCACCAACACGTCCTGAACCTTGCCCAACCGAGCGGCTTCCTCATTGAGTTTCTCAATTTCTTGATGAGAATCAACGATCACATGACACACTTCATTTTTAACGCAATCAGTCAAAAAAGCCTGACTTTTATTATTGCCATGTACTGCCATCCGATTAGCAGGGAAACCCGCATGTAATGCCACTAATAGCTCTCCATGCGAAGCGACATCAAGTGCAAGACCTTCCTCATCTACCCACCGAGCAATCCGGGAGGTTAAAAAAGACTTTGCCGCGTAGTGCACATGCTCTGGCCCTCCAAAGGCTGCAGCCATATCCTGACACCGCGAACGAAAATCCGCTTCATCAACCACAAACACCGGTGTACCAAACTCGGCAGCAATATCCGCCAAATACACCCCACCAATGGAAATCGACCCATCAGCCTCCCGCCGAGCGGTACGCGGCCACACATGTGCTGGCAGCCCATTGAAATGATCTGTCATAAAAGAATCCTTATAAAATTAACGCTGCCTGTGGCGCCTTGATTTCCTACCAATAACGCCAACAAACTACTCATGCTACATCCGCTCTGGTGCGGAAACCCCCACAAGTCCCAATGCATTGGCCAAAACTTGGCGACTCGCAGTCGCCAACGCCAAGCGGGCAGTAAAGATAGGCGCATTGGCCTCACCTTGCTTGGGTAGAATCTGACAGTTGTCATAGAACCGATGGAAAGTACCTGCCAATTCCTCGGCATATCGCGCAATCCGGTGTGGTTCCCGCAATTCGGCAGCAGCCTTGACCACCGCTGGGAACTCACCAAGAGTGCGAATCAAATCACCTTCCCGTTCATGCACCAATAATGACAAATCTGGATTGTCAACACTGACTCCCAGTTCTGCCGCCTTCCGGGCAATAGAACACAGCCGGGCATGCCCATATTGAACGTAATACACTGGGTTGTCTGAGGACTGCGACTCCCATAGACCCAAATCAATATCTAAGGTGGAATCCACTGAGGAACGCACCAATGCATAGCGGGCACCATCAACCCCAATAGCTTCAACCAGATCATCAAGAGTGATTACTGTCCCAGCTCGCTTAGACATCTTCACTGACTCCCCATTGCGCAGTAGATTAACCATCTGCCCAATGAGCACTTCCACTTGATTTGGGTTGTACCCCATCGCTGCGGCTGCCGCCCGCAACCGGGAAATATAACCATGGTGATCTGCCCCCAGCATGTAAATGGCAAGATCATGGCCCCGCTCAAATTTATCTGCCGCATAGGCAATGTCACCAGCAATATACGCCGCATCACCATCAGACTTGATTACTACGCGGTCTTTATCGTCACCATATTCAGTCGACCGCAACCACCAAGCCCCGTCTGCAAAATACAAACTGCCATTGTCTTTCAGTAGCGACACACTACGCTCTACTGCGCCTGATTCAAACAAAGAGTTCTCATGGAAAAATACATCAAAATCCACCCCAAACTCATGCAGCGACCGCTTGATCTGATCAAACATCATTGCCACTCCTTGAGCTCGGAACACCTCCCGCAATTCAGCTTCTGGCAATGACAACACCGTCGGTGCATCAGCAACAATTGCTGATGCAATGTGCTGAATATAGGCACCACCATAGCCATCTTCTGGAGTTGGCTCCCCCTGAGCGGCAGCAATCAATGAATCGGTGAAACGATCAATCTGCCGACCATGATCGTTGAAATAATACTCGCGAGTCACTTCAGCCCCAGATGCTGCTAGCACCCGCCCCAAGGAATCACCGACTGCTGCCCACCGGGTACCACCCAGATGAATCGGACCTGTGGGGTTTGCCGAAACGAACTCCAGATTGATTTTCATGCCCGCGTACCGCCCGTTATGACCGAACTGTGCACCTTCAGCAAGAATATTAGCCACAATCTGCCCTTGTGCAGCGGCTGCCAGCCGAATGTTAATAAACCCAGGTCCAGCAATTTCTGCAGTCTCGATTGCCGCATCG
The DNA here is from genome assembly GCA_041854705.1 of Corynebacterium sp. Classification (GTDB taxonomy): domain Bacteria; phylum Actinomycetota; class Actinomycetes; order Mycobacteriales; family Mycobacteriaceae; genus Corynebacterium. The sequence continues at coordinate 34,606 of JBHACV010000037.1, read as the reverse complement.
AAGCTAAGAGCGTCGGCAAGTAATTGGCCGAGCTCCCGTGGATTCATGCCAGCCTTCTTTGCCACCTGCAATGCCAGATTCGTGGCATAGTCACCATGCTCTGGATTACGAGGTCGCTCAACCACCACCTCTGTTGGCAAAACCGAAGGATCCACCTCTTTGTTTTCCAGCACGGTAACGGCAGTGCGGTGGATAAGGGCTGATAAATCCGCTGGTGTCATAACGGGTAAGTCTAACGCATCTAAAACAGCTTGCTGAAATGCCCAATCGAGTCGAGTTCAGTTGTTGATTTCTGAGATCATCAACTAATCAAATCACCCCCTCAGCACCCCCGTGACGGCGCGCTGGACAGATTTATTTTTTCCGCCGCGACACCGGTGTCTACTCGCGCACTGACGATTTTTGACTCAAATGCTGCAAAGAATTTCTTTCGGTTGTACTCACCTTTCGGCTCAAATCTTCCTTTTTGAAACACAGCTTCATCAGAAGCACAATCAAAGGAATGTGGCATGGATTGTCTTTTTCTAGCCGCGAGGGTTAGAACACATCTGGAAGGAAAGATTCAGTCACGCAATAATTGAAGAAATTAGGCCGATTGTTTCGAACCTAAATCCCTATGAGTTGTCCTAGGTCTCCTCAAAAGATCTTAGACAATCTTCTAACAGGCCGAATTCATATCTACAACGAAAAGGAGTTGCAGTGACAACCTTTACCGCTGTGACCAATTCCGTAGGCGGCAGTCTCGGATTGTCAGCATTGGTGGCGTGCATCCCACTGCTGACATTTTTCATCATGCTCATTGGCGTCAAAGCACGCGCCCATGTGTCTGCTGCCGCAGCAACCCTAGCCGCCATTATTGTGGCTATCGTCGGCTTCAATATGCCGACTTCCTTGGCCTTGATGTCCACCTTGCGTGGCGGTGTCTTCGGATTCTTCCCCATTGTCTGGGTGATTGTGATGGCGATTTGGTTCTACCAAATCACTGTCGCATCAGGCCGCTTTGAAGATCTACGCCGTACCTTCGACAAGCTTGGCAACGGTGACGTGCGTATTCAAGCCATCCTGATTGCATTCTGTTTTGGTGGTTTGCTTGAGGCACTCGCTGGCTTCGGCGCACCAGTGGCAATTACCGCCACCATGATTCTGGCCCTTGGCGTGAAACCACTCAAAGCTGCCACTGTGGTGTTGCTGGCTAATACCGCACCCGTTGCCTTCGGCGCTGTCGCCATCCCGATTACCACCGCGGGTGATGTCGCTGGTCGTACTTTGGAACAAACCAAGAACATTGCCGCAATTGTTGGTCACCAAGCACCGCTGATCGCAATATTCGTGCCCGCTATCTTGTTGTACATTCTCGACGGTCGTCGTGGTGTCAAAGACGCATGGGTCCCCGCTTTTGTCATTGGTATTTCTTTTGGTATTGCTCAGTGGGCTACCTCCAATTACTTTGCCTACCAGCTCACCGATGTGGTTGCTTGTATCGTCTCGCTTGGTGCTGCCTTTGTTTTCCTGCAATTCTGGAAACCCCACGGAGTCGAGGAAATGCGTCAGCGCATGGACCTACCTCCCGCTGCCACCACCGAAGCACTACCAGTACGCCGCGTATGGATGGCTTTGATGCCCTACCTAGTAGTCACCTTGGTTTTCGGTGTCGCCAACTTGGGTACCGCCATCCCTGAACTACTAAAGAAAGCAACCCTGACCATTGAATGGCCGCTGCTGAAAGACCAACTAGTCACCGCTTCTGGAGATCCAGTTAAGTCTGCTTACTCCTTGGCATTGCTAGCTAATCCAGGCACTCTACTACTCATTTCCGGTCTGATCGTTGCCATTGCATACGCCGTTTTCAATGAAAACGGTCTGTACCAACTTTCCGCTGGCCAAGTGGTACAAGAGTTCTTCTCCGTCTGGTATCGGATGCGCTGGTCGGCTGTAACCATCGTTTTGGTCCTCGGTCTGGCTTATGTAATGAACTACTCCGGTCAAACCATTGCTATCGGCGAGTTTGTTGCCTCCCTCGGTGCGGTTTACGCCTTCCTAGCACCTACCCTCGGCTGGATTGGTACGGCCGTCACTGGTTCTGATACCTCTGCCAATGCGCTGTTTGGCAAGATGCAGGTCACCGCCGCCGAGCATGCTGGTCTCAACCCCGACCTAATGCTGGCCGCCAACACGACCGGTGGTGTGGTTGGCAAGATGATCTCGCCTCAGTCACTAGCCATTGCCGCTACCTCGGTACAAATGGAAGGCCGCGAATCCGACATTTTCAAGGCTGTGGTTGGCTGGTCCTTCCTACTGCTAATTGTCGTCTGCTGCCTGATCTTCCTGCAGACCAACGTCCTTTCCTTCATGGCACCGGTAGTCCCTTAACCCCAAAGTGCCACACTAACCCCGCAGCTGAAACGATCCTGCGGGGTTTTTACTACCACCATGACAGTGGGGCACTAACCCGCAACAACCAGCTGACGGTGGGGTATCAAAAGCGGACAAAACTGTAAACAACAATCAGATACCTATGTTGTCAATAGCTGCGGAAAGCTTGACTAAACCTAAACCGATTTAGGCAACACTAGTGTTTCGTATATAAGTCCAGCTAGGTAAGCAAAACACAAAGCTTACACTTACTAAAAAACACACCAATTTTTCGGTACGGTGGAGATACAACCTGACATTTCACGCTTCTAACTAGACGCCTCATTGTCACTTCCCGCTTTGGCGAATGTGGATTTCCCGATAAGGGGCAGCGGCAGCGTCCTGAATCTGGGAAGCCACGTAGATGGCCAGGTCGGTACGATTCCATCCACATGTAAGGAGCATCACCACATGAGAGTTGCGCTCTTTTCTACCTGCATCGGTGACGCCATGTTCCCCGATGCTTCGAAGGCAACCGCTCTACTACTTTCACGCCTCGGTCACGAGGTTGTCTTTCCGCAGCAACAAACCTGTTGCGGACAGATGCACGTGAATACTGGATATCAGAAAGAAGCTATCCCGCTAATCAAGAACTATGTAGAGGCTTTCGAAGACCCCTCCATCGACTATGTGGTAGCCCCCTCTGGCTCCTGTGTCGGCGCGGTCCGCGAACAGCATGAACACGTAGCCAAGCGCTACGGCAAGCCAGGACTGGCCGATGGCGCAGCTCGGGCTGCAAAGAAGACACTAGATCTGCCCGAATTTCTTATCGACGTCGCCGGTGTGGAAAATGTTGGTGCCTTCTTCCCCCACAAGGTCACCTACCATCCGTCCTGCCATGGCCTGCGTTTTATCAAATTGGGTGACCGTCCCTATCGGTTGCTGAGCCAAGTTGAAGGCATCGAGCTAATCGACCTACCCAATAAGGAAGAATGCTGTGGTTTCGGTGGCACTTTCTCGCTGAAAAACGCTGAGGTGTCGGCGGCAATGGTTGCCGACAAGTGCCGCAATATCGAACTCACTGGTGCCGAATATGTCACTGGTGGTGACTCTTCCTGCCTGATGAACATCGCCGGTTCCTTGTCCCGACAGCATGTCGGAATCCGTGCCATCCACTTAGCCGAAATCCTCGCTTCCACTAAAGCCCATCCGTGGACGCCCACCTCGGCTGCTTATTCCAAGGAGGTAATGCTGTGAGTGTCTTTCTCGGCAACCCTGCGATGCCCCCGAGAGCATCAAAAATCTCCAACCTGCGGGGCGATCGCCCCTTCCCCAAGAACGCTCACTTTGAGCTTAATAATGTCACCCAGCGGCGGAACCTGACCAAGGCCACCACCACTATCCGCAACAAGCGTCAAGCAGTCATCGACGAAATCGACGACTGGGAGGCCCTGCGGGAAGCAGGTTCAACCACCAAGCGCTATGTCATGGCTCATCTGCCAGAACTGTTGGAACAATTCGAGGAAGCGGTAACTGCCAAGGGCGGCCATGTTCACTGGGCCCGTGACGCAGAAGAAGCAGGTCGAATTGTCACCGACCTAGTCAAAGCCACCGGTGAAACCAAAGTGGTCAAGATCAAGTCGATGGCCACCCAAGAAATCGCGCTCAATGAGCAGCTGGAATCAGCTGGTATCTTCGCCCAAGAAACCGACCTGGCAGAATTGATCGTCCAGCTTGGAGAAGACAAACCATCACACATTCTGGTGCCCGCCATTCACCGCAATCGGGCAGAGATTCGAAGCATCTTTTTGAAGAAGATGCCGCATCTAGATGAGTCCATTTCCTCAGAACCTGCCGAACTAGCAGAAGCCGCACGACTGTATCTACGCGAGCAATTCATGGAGGCCAAGGTCGCCATTTCTGGTGCTAACTTTGGTATCGCCGAGACTGGGCACGTAACCATCGTGGAATCTGAAGGCAACGGCCGCATGTGTCTGACCTTGCCAGAAACCCTGATCTCCGTGATGGGCATCGAAAAAATCCTGCCAACCTTCCAGGATTATGAAACCTTCCTCCAGCTGCTACCCCGGTCTTCAACTGGCGAGCGCATGAACCCCTATACCTCCCTGTGGGCAGGGGTAACAGAAGACGATGGTCCCCAAAACTTCCACATCGTGCTGCTCGATAATGGTCGGACTGCTGCAATGGCTGACGAGATTGGCCGTGAAGCCTTAAAGTGCATCCGCTGCTCAGCGTGCCTGAATGTCTGCCCAGTGTACGAACGCGCAGGTGGCCACGCCTATGGCTCGACCTATCCCGGTCCTATTGGCGCGATTTTGACTCCGCAGTTAACCGGCATCAATGATTCACATGATCCGAATGGGTACCTGCCATATGCGTCCTCTCTGTGCGGTCGGTGCAATGAGGTCTGCCCCGTGAAGATCCCCATCACCGATGCACTGCTGGAACTGCGCCACAAGAAAATCAAAGAGCACAAGCCCAAGATCGAAGGCACCCTACTTGGCAGCATGCAATTCCTCTGGGGCAATCAAGCGCTGTGGAACACTGCCACCAAGGTAGTGTTTATGGGCCGCATTCTCGGTGGTAGCAACAAGACAATCACTCACCTGCCCAGTTTCCTAGCCGGGTGGACCAATGTGCGTGATACTTCTGTACCACCAAAGAAGTCATTCAGGACCTGGTTCAATTCCGAGGAAGCCAAGGATCTACTCGCGCAAGCGCGGGAAGAAGGCCTGCCGGAAAACAACATCGGCAAGAAGGAGGACTAGCCATGTCGGCCAAATCTGACATTCTCGATCGAATCCGCAGCGCACAGCACCTTTCCGAGATGCCCAAAGATGTCGAAATCGTCCGAGAGTACAACGTGGACAAAACCACCGAATTCGACACCGCTGAGCTTAAGGAAATCTTGATTGATCGGCTGGTGGACTACAAGGCCATCGTGCACGAAACCACCACCGACAAACTAGCAGACACGATCGGTGAAATCCTCAACGATCGTGGCGCAACAGAAATCCGCTACGCGGAAGGGCTGGACCCAAAGCTATTCACTGCTTTCTCCGGTACTGCCACTCCCGATGATCGCAGCACTGATCCCCGGTTACTAAACGACGTCGATGCGGTGGTCACCGACTCCCATGTTTCCTCTGCCCAAACGGGCACGATTTGCTTGGAATCCAATGAACTTTGTGGTCGTCGCGCATTAACTCTCGTGCCCGATTGCCATGTAGTGATCGTACGGATGGAAAACGTTGTCTATGGCGTGCCAGAAATGATCGCCAAACTGGGCCGCACAAAGCCCGTCACCATGATTTCCGGCCCCTCTGCCACTTCTGACATTGAGCTCAATCGTGTCGAAGGTGTGCACGGTCCGCGCACCCTGATCTGTGTGATCGTCGACTAGCCAGTTACTCCGCTATCCCCTGCTCGCACCAGACCGCGAGCAGGGGATTTTGCAGTGCTCGGTTTTATCATTTCAGTCTTGTGCAATTTACTAGCTACATTCATGTAATTTAGCTGCGCACCCACCCCTACTCCATTACGCCCCGAACCAAATGAGCAGCACAACCCCTCTCTCATCGAAACCTGAAAACACTTGAAAAAGTCTCGGAGCAATCCCGGAAAATCCTCAGGATTCCACTAATGTTATTACCCAAACAGTGAATAAAAAGAGTAGGAGCAGGGAATTGAAGTCCATCAAAGCATTTCTTGCAACATTAAGCATTGGTGCCCTCATAGCCAGCGCTAGTAGCACACCAGTTTTAGCTCAGGCGGCAAAAATTATTTGGGAAAGTTGTCCCACCTCGGTTAGCCGCACCGGCGCACAATGCGGGCGTATCGACGTCCCCCGCGATTATGACAATCCTGATGGTGAGCAGATTTCGGTTGGATTTGTCCAATTTAAAGCAACTAAAGAAGCAAAAGACACCATCTTTGTTAATCCTGGTGGGCCCAGTGGTGATGTGTATGAGTGGCTAGGAAATACTAAAGATTACGATTTCCCAGCTGAGTTTTTTGAAAACTACACCATCATTGGTGTCCAGCCACGCGGATTGCCTGGTTCAACCCCATTAGAATGCGCTGACCATATTGATCCTTCAAACCCATTAGACTCCTACTTCCGCAACGGTGGGCAGTTACGAGATGCCTGTGAGAAAGGAAACCCAGGTCTCGTAGCGGAAGTGACTACCGAAAACACTGCTCGGGACTGGGAAGAGGTACGCAAAGCATTAAGTAAAGACCGCATTTCTATTTATGGACTTTCCTATGGCACCATTTTGGGCTCGACCTATGCCACTTTGTTCCCCACCCAGACAAATCGAGTTGTCCTAGATTCTGGCATTGATAGCGAATTAATGTGGAGTGAAATCATGGCCAAACAAAACCCTGGATACCGGCAGGGCTTGCATGATTTCTTCGACTGGGCAGCCAAAAACCATGACACCCTCCAACTAGGTGAAACTGCCTACATTGTCTACCAACGGTGGGCTGAACAGGTACGCCGGGAATCTGGAGTATGGCCGCCAGTCGAACCACCAAAAGCAACTGCCTCAGATGTCCCAGTCCAAGGCTCAGGTCAAACTGGAGTGGATGCGATGAACGCGATTGAGCCGCAACGCGCCCAATCTGAAAACCTAAGCAGTCAACTCACTACCGGCAGCTCAGTAATGGAATCCATGCTGTATTCCTTCACCTATTTGAATGTGCCAAATCCATCGCATTGGAAAACACTGGCTAACTCGATCAGTAATCCACAGATCATCGTCGATTACTATGCCAAGTACAGTGATCCCACGGAACAGGAAGTTCGGGATATGCAAAGCAGCATGCACATGCAGGAAATCATCATGTGCAACGAGGCGCAGACCCCACCCAACCGGTCTCAGTTCCTCCCCGCACTGTGGAACTACACTTTTACCAAGGACATTTTCTCAATGGGCTCTGCTAGTTTCGTTTCAGGTATGGCCTGTGAAGGCGCATCACCGATTGCTAAAGTTCCCACCTCTAATGGTTCTAAGTTGAAGGTTCGCCCACTGCAGTTGCAGGCAACTGGCGACCCCCAGACTCCGTATGGCAATTTCTCCAATATGCAGCGCAATATGAATAGCCACCTGATAACTATCAAAGGACCAGGCCATGGCCAGTTCGGCACTGGCAATAAGAAAGTTGACAAGGTCGTCTTGGAATACTTCGCAGGCAGCACCCCAACGGTGACTGACTTGCCAGGCTATTTCGGTTAGCCGAAAGGCTTTCGCCTCAATGGGGGTGGTACCACCCCCATTGAGTGATCTCGACTACTCTAAGTCACGGATCTGTTTTCGACGTCATAAGGAGTAGGTACGTGAAAGTAGTCAGATCAATATTTGCAGCTATTGTTAGCGCAGGGGTGTTTACAGCGACGCTAACTGCACCACCTGCAGTAGCACAGGCAGCAAAAATCACTTGGGAAGACTGCCCCAATACTGAGGGACGGCCGGGTGCGCAGTGTGGACGTATCGACGTCCCTAAGGAATACAGCAATCCCAATGGCGAAAAGATTTCGGTAGGCTTCATTTATCATAAGGCCACTCAAGGTGCGAAGGACACTATTTTTGTCAATCCCGGTGGTCCTGGTGGCAGCGCCTACTCGATGATAGATGACCCCGAGATTTTCCCACTACCAGACGAACTATTCGCTAATTACGACGTCGTTGGGGTACAACCCCGTGGTTTACCAGGTTCTACCCCATTATATTGCCTCGAACATCAAAACTCGCAGGACCCAGTTACCGGCATCTTCCAAGCAGGTAAAGTAATGCGAGATTCCTGCGAGGCTGCACACCCAGGCCTAGCTAATTCCCTGACCACAGAAAACACTGCCCGAGATTGGGAAGAAGTACGCAAGGCTTTGGCCAAGGACCACATCTCGATTCTGGGATTGTCCTATGGCACCATTTTGGGCTCGACTTATGCCACACTGTTCCCAGCTCAAACCAATCGAGTGGTATTAGATTCAGGTTTGGATGCTGAATCCCTGTGGGCAGATATTATGAGCAAACAAGAAGCCGGGTACCGCAATGCTATGCACGACTTCTTTGCATGGGTAGCGAAAAATGATGATAAGTATCACCTTGGTACTACTCCATATGCGGTGTACACCAAGTGGGCACAACGAGTGCAAAGCGAAGCTGGTGTGTGGCCCCCATTGGCACCGCCAGCGGCAACTGCTGCCGATGCCCCAATCCAAGGTTCTGGTCAAACCGGCGCTGACGCCATGAATGCCGTTGAACCTAACCGTGCGCAAGCACAGAACCTAGGCGAGCAATTAATCACGGGTAACAACATCTCCCAATCTGTTCTGTACCTACTTTCCTACCAGATGGTTCCAATGCCTCGCTCATGGGAGCAACTAGCCAATGCAATTATCAGCCCAGAAGCTGTGGCGGACATCATTGCAGGAAACGGCGAAATTACAGACGAGGCTATAAAGGAAGCTGTTACCTCCATGCAGATGCAGCAAGCAATGATCTGTAATGAAGCCCAAGTTGCACCCAATCGAGCGGATTTCACCCGCTATTTGTGGAACACATTGGTGACCAAAGATGTATTCTTGAACGGAGCGACCGTCATTGGATCAGGTGCAAACTGCGAAGGCGCACCACCAATCACCAAAATTCCCGCCTTTACTGGCTCTGAACTAAAAGTCCGGCCGCTGCAATTGCAAGGAACCAACGATCCACAGACTCCTTATGGCAACTTCTGGAACATGCAGAAGCAGATGAATAGCCATCTGATTACCGTTCACGGCCCAGGGCATGGACACTTCGGTTCCGGCAATGCAGAAGTAAACAAGGTGGTTTTGAATTACTTCGCGGGTGGCACCCCAGAAGTCACCGATCTTCCTGGTTACTTCGGCTAGCCAAAACCTGCCCCTTCGTGTGGGTTCGTCATTCGCACGTGGGGGTGCTAAGATTTCAAAGCGTTGCCGCCGTTAAAGGCAGGCGGCACACTAGTCTCCGTAGCTCAGTGGATAGAGCATTGGTTTCCGGTACCAAAGGTCGCAGGTTCGAATCCTGTCGGGGACACAGCAAAAACGACATCTCCTCTAACTCTAGGAGATGTCGTTTCGCTCATAAGCTGGAGGCTCGTTAGCTTTCAGGCATAATAACCCAGGCCGCTAAGTAAAAAATAAACTGAGGACCAGGCAATAAAAAGCTGGCAATGAATAAGACACGCAATAGGGTTGAGTTCCAGCCATACGTTTCAGCAAAACCACCAAGTACGCCAGCCACGAAGCGATCAGTTTGGCTCCGGTGCAAGCGACGCTGCAATGGTCCGCTGACATTGTTGGTGTTTAGGTTGTAAGTCATGATCGGGCTCCTAACCGATGTTGGTGTTTCTTTGTTCACCTTCTAGTATTCCGGTTATCCAGATTGGAGGAATCGGGGGTTGCCCTGAAAAATACCCTGATATTGCTCTAGGCCGCGGTTAGATAGGCGACAATCCCACTAATGCCAATGGTCAGAATGTAGGCGGCAACGCCAGCAACCCTAATGGCGGTGTCGTCATTATTGTGCGATCCCTTCCACAGCCACAATCCGGGTAGGCCAAGACCATAACCGAGCCCCACGATGACACATGATGGGATAGAAGGTTCCGCTTTGAATACAACGACGGTAATAATGATGGCAATGGTCCACACCACACCAATTCCCAACATGACTAATGCTGGGGTCATCATTTTTTTCATAATTTAAAAATACCCTGCACAGGCTATTTTTAGTTATTCCCAGCCTAGCTTAAGGCGTCGACAAGCATTGCAGCGCAAAAGTGAATCCCGCCACCTTTTGTCGGCGGCGGGATCAATGAAACCTAAGAATGAAAAGACTATCGTTTTTGCTCGCGTCCCAACCGTAGTGGCTGATCGACAATGTTTTGCATAAATTGACCCACAGGTTCTTTCAACGCCTCGTCAAGGCAGTCAAACACAACTTCCCGAACAGATTCAACATGACTAGGGGCAGCCTCGCGCAGACGGCGCTCCCCTTCTTCAGTGAGTTCAATAATGATGCCACGCGCATCACCGGCGCATTTTTGTTTAGTTACTAAGCCGCGCTTTTCCATTCGGGTGACCTGATGGGAAGTTCGACTTCGATCCCAGTCAAGAGAAGCACACAAATCACGCAACCTAATTTCTTGCTCTGGAGATTCTGAGAGACTTACTAAGACTGCAAATTCCGAAGTAGTTAGATTGTGACAGTCTTGTAAAACATTGTCGATATGATGCTCAACTTTTCTCGTCGCCGCAAGCATGAGTCTCCAAAACTTCTGTTCATCATCGCTGAGCCATCGTGGTGTTGTCATGACTACTTATTTAACCGCATCACGAGAAGAAATACGTCGTTTAAATTCTGTCACAGTGACCTGCAAATACAACTTGGTGACAAATACGCAATTTTGCAGCACAATAGTGTAATTTAAAGGACTACGCATAAAATGCATAAAGATCTATCACTCCAGTTCAGGACCTCATTCTTGCTGAATGTGATTTTTGTAACAATTCCCGGATGGGGGTGTCTATCCGACCAATAACAGCTCCATAACGATTTGGCACACAGGTAAAAACAAACACTTGGCGACTCTTCCCCATCTCAGAAAAAACCGCTCCCATAGCCAGTAGCCGACCTGGATCGGTTGATCCCAAGGCATCATCAAAAAACACTGGCGCCGCCTCACCTTGTGCACCAGCGGCCAGTGAAGCAACCGCAAACCGAATCAAGATCGCTAATTGCTCCTGTGCGCCACCGGAAAGTGCCGACACATCCACTACTTCCCCTCGCTCCCCTACTCGCTGGGTAACTTCCAAGGAATCTGATAACAGATAGTTCACTCCTGCCCCAAACACTGGTTTAGACAAGCGCACCAGCTCAGCAATCAACGGGCCCGAATACCGGGTATGAGCCTCTTGCTGCTTAGCAACCATTACCTCATACAGTAATTTCGCTGCTTTTGCCCGTCGGGTCAAAGCCTCTTCGTGACGACGCGCCACCGTTAACTCCGCCTCAGCTAGATCCAGTTCCCCGGCTGCTCCTGCATAAGCATCGATATAGCTTTGCTGCGCAGCAATGTCTTTTTCCGCGGTCGCAATCGTTTGCTCCAGATGTGTCAACCGTGCAGTTGCGGCTGCTGCTAATTGTTGCTTCGACTCCATATCAATCGCCTGCAGTTCAGATTGGCTGGCCTCCTCCTTCGCTCGGGCTACTGCTAACGCCGTTGCAGCTTGGTCCAATGCCACCTGTAGTTGCTCCGTGGTGATATCTGCTTCTGCTTGTTGCAACTGCTGCTGCACCTCAGTCAAGGCAATTTCAGCTTCTTTTAGTACCGCTGCTTTGGCAATATAATCTCGCTCCGCCTGGCGTTCCTGCATCTGGTTGTTCTCAGCACTGGCCGCTTCGCGTTCTGATTGGGCTTGGGCTAGGGCCTGCTCGACCGCGTGCAGTTGTTGTCGCGCCGATTCTAGATCTTGGTTGACTGGTTCGAACTCTTCAGATAGCTCCGCCTGGATGTCTTCCAGATTGCGATCTTTTAACATCTCAGCCCGCTGTAATCTGAGATGTTTCAGTTGTTGCTGCGCAGAAAGATATTCTTCCCTACCGCGACGTGCCGCGGTAGCATTCGGAAAACCAAACTCCGCCACAGCTTCCTGCTGTTTCCGTTCAGCTTCGTGTAACAGTTGGGCGCTTTCTTTGGTGCCAGCACCTGGGCTGATAGTTGCGGTCACCGCACCAACCACAAGCGTGGTGGGGGTAGCAATCTCGCGCTCTACTGGTTCACGTAATTCCAACACCTGCCCGTCAATACTGACATCTGTTGGAGTAGTGGCCGAAATTTCCAACTTCGCCGCTTTCAGATTCAGGGTATGCCGAGCCAATAACACCTCTTGTTCTACTAGCTCAAGCGCTTCGATTGTTGCCTCAGACACTTCTTTTGGATTCCCAAGCGCACGAATTTTAGTATCCAAATCCACTACTACCGACAGTGTTTTTTCCAGCTCTGCACGCCGAGTCGCGGTCAAGACCGCTTCCATCACCGATTTGGCTTGCTGTAGTTGGTGACTACAGGAACGTTCCGTAATCAATGCCTGCTCTAATCTGGTCGCCAACTGAGATAATTGTTCGCGTTCTGTTTCTGCCGCAGCCTGTGACTTAGTTACTTCGGCGGTGAGGGTAGCCACCCGAGCAGTCGCTTGCGCGATTCGTTGGTTTAACTCTTCACGCTGATTCAGCTCCGCCTGTTTCATGGTCAGTTGCTGCTGTGCCAATCTGGTTTCGTGCCCCAGCCGCGTTACTTCCTCGGCGATCTGCTTAGCTGTTTCCAGTTCAGCATCCAATTCCTGTTTTGTGGTGATTGCAGCTGGTAATTCTGACTCGGCTTGAGCACTCGCCTGTTGGATTCGTTCCACCTGTGCGATGTGCTCTTCTAAGGCAGCAAGTTTTGCGGCTGCTTCTGCTTGGCGCTCGGAAGCTTGCCCCAATCTGGACTCAGCTTGTTTGAGTGCTTTACCTGGCCGACCAGTCTTCAGCGAATAGTACTTTTCGTATTCCTCGGTCACCCGGGCGAGCAACTCCCCTGATTCCCCTGCCAACTGAATCAGGTCATCGGAGCTAGCAGACTGCTCGCCAAGCGCCTGCTGTAATGGTGCAATCCCGCCAGCACCAATGGTGGTCGACAGCTCACCCTGCCGATTAAACAGCACCTCAAACAGATTGGTGTCAATGTGTTCTTGGAACAGTTCGGTAAAACGATCTTCAGCCCGTGCTCCGGTGTAGGACCCTTCTCCAGCTATTGTTAGTTCAGCTTTGGCACCACGTAGCCATTGTTTGGTTAACTGACAATTGATTCCACCAAAGTCCAGATTGATTCGCACCTGCGGACCCACATCTCTGCCCAACGGTTGGCTAGCACGCACCGTACCAGCGCGCGATCCATGTTTAATAAACAGCACCTGATGCACAGCTTCTAAAATGGTGGATTTGCCCTGTTCATTATCACCATGCACCACGAACACCCCGGTATCTGGGATCGGACCCCATTGGAAATGCTCAAGAGTTTTAAAATCGGTAATCTCTAGATCCGTAATCCGCATGTCATTTCCCTCCTTGCGACAACCGGAACAGCAAACTCAATGCGTCCTCGGCCGCTGGGTCTGACGACTGTTGGAGTTCCTTAACCGTCGCCAAGCCAAAGCCGCTGAGCTGAAGTTCGGCAATGGCATCTTCGCTAGCACGGGTGCGTAAATCGGTTGTGCGCAACCGTGGATACAGATTAGCAAACAGTGGCGCAAGCTCCGCCAACTGCTGCTCCAGCAACTGCCGAGTGACAATATCCAACTCACCACGCAGACTGTACTTGATTACTGTCTCATCCTTATTCGGGTAGCTTTCGAGCAACGCAATGAAGTCTGCAACGTCTTGGCGGGTGTATAGCTCATAGTCGATGGCGTCAAACACCCACGTCCCAATCTGGACTTCCTCCACGGTCACAGTCGCGCTTTCCCCCGCTAGCTTTTCGACGCTTACTACTAGCGCCTTGCCAGAATTCTGCTCTCCCCCGCCTACTGGGACTTCCTTAAAGTCCGTCACTTCTGGGGAACCGGAGAACCACACCGCACCGGTTTCACCAATTGATTGGGCTGAGTGGGTGTCACCCAGAGCCACATAATCAATCACCCCCCTGGCAAGTGCTGCTTCCAGATTGGGTAGATCAATTAAATCAGGCTTGATTTCATTGCTGCGGTTTTCCACCTGCCCATGCGCCACCAAAATCCGAATGTCTGTGGTTGGTGTCAGACCCATCAACGCCTGAGCAGCCAGATCTGTGGTAGGAGTTTTGCTCAACCATGGTGCCCCAATAATCTGGGCTTCCCCCTTGGCGGTTTTCTGTGGTGTGGTATCCATGAGCACATGGAGGTTACTGAACTGCTCCAACTCTGTGAGAATGCTACCGGCGTTTGCTGGGTCATGGTTCCCTGGTAGGAGATACACATCCATCGGCAAATCCGCAAGCGCTGCGATTGCGCGCTTTTTAGTGGCGGTGTTAATGGCATTGTGTTCAAATACATCACCAGCAACCACAATAAAATTGCACTCGTGTGCAATAGCAAGTTCCCCCAGACGGGTGATGGCCTGTTTACGGGCAGCATCGAAACGCGCTTGGGCATCGTCAGTATCGGTGAGAAACCAGCGAGTCATCCCAATCTGAAAATCAGAGCTGTGCAGAAATTTGACACGCATAGCCTCCTTTCTAGCATTGAAAATTATCGGTCGTGAGTGAGGTAGTCGTAGAGATCTTCTAAATCTGCCACCCCGCGCAACTCATCAACACTGCTATAAGAAATCACTCGGATAGCGTTGTGGAGCAGATGCAGATCAGAATCCTCCAGCGCGGATTGCGTCTTTGGCGTCGGCAACGGCGGCAGCTGGCCCCCAGACCAAAATGCATCAGGACTATCGGTGGCATGGGTAACTGAGATTTTTTTGGCCAATAGCAGTGTTGTTTGTTCAAACTCAGCAATACTGGTTGAGCGCAACTGAAAAACCAGATTGGGGTCCGCATCAAACTGATCGATCCCCTGATGCGCCACCGCCACCACGTGTTTGCAGCATTCCTCCGGATCTGGGCAAGAACACCACAATCGGACGCCCTCTGGCGCGTCAGCAAGCAATAGCCGTAATAAATCTGGCCCTAGGGTGCCGCCCTTGATCCGGCCAATTCCATTGGCATCAGCTGCAATCAGGCTTGCCACCGCCTGGAAATCCTCAGGCACTCGGTGTGGAAACGACAGCGACACCTCAAACGGTATGTTTTGCGACCCCATCACATTGGCAGTGATTCGACCTGCGCCAGCCGAAAAGTTCAGCACGTGCCCGGCGCGGTAGTACCCTAGGCCGCGTTTTGCTCGGCCTGATTCGGCTCGGGTCTGGATCAGGTTGGCTAGCCATTTTGCGGCGTCTCCTTGTCCCCGCCCAATCTGGACTATCCGTGCAGAGTCTGTGTCAGTACTGATTTTTCGATGAGCGCCGAAGTTGGCGTAAATGACGTTGCCTTTTTTCGGCCGTGTTCGCTTCGGTGTCATAGTTTTAGTTCTCCCGATAGCTCAGTAGGGTTGCTAGTTGTTCATTGGATAGCTCTGTCAGCCAGCCTTCGCCCTGAGCGACCATCGCATTAGCAAGGTCTGATTTGCCGGTGATGATGTCATGGATACGTTCTTCTAGCGTTCCGGTGGTGATTAGTTTATACACAAAAACATCTTTGTTTTGTCCGATTCGGTAGGCGCGGTCGGTGGCCTGGTTTTCAACTGCCGGATTCCACCAACGGTCCATGTGGATCACTACATTCGCATTGGTTAGATTGAGACCTGTGCCACCTGCCTTCAGCGATAGGATCATTGCCGGGGCACCAGTTTCAGATTGGAAGTTGTGCACCATTTGATCTCGGCGGTCTTTGTTCACCCCACCGTGGAGGAATGGAATGGGTTCACCATAGAAATCAGAAATATAGGGTTGGATTAGATCACCGAAGGCGCGGTACTGGGTGAAGATCAGCACTTTCTGTCCGGAAAGTCTGGCATCTGTCAGAAGTTCCATGAGTTTTTCGATTTTTCCCGAGCGGTGCCGTCCTTTGATGGTGATCGCTGATCCGTCTCCCAAAAAATGCGCCGGATGGTTGCAAATCTGCTTGATTTTGGTCAGGGACGCGAGCACTAGACCTTTGCGGCCCATGCCACGCGCCTGCTCCAATCTGGTTTTGAGATCTTCAACGTAGGCTTTGTACAGCGCTGCCTGTTCGGTGGGCATGGTGACAGTAATGACGTTTTCGGTTTTTTCCGGCAGGTCTGGGCTAATAGCTGGATCGGTTTTCAACCTCCGCAGGATGAATGGGGCGGTCAGATTACGCAGCTGCTCGCTTTTCTCCTCGTCGTGGGTGGTCTCGATTGCTTTTGCGAAGTGATTTTTGAAAAATGACACTGACCCTAAAATCCCTGGGTTGCAGAAGTCTAGCAATGCTCGGAGTTCCAGCAGTCGGTTTTCCACTGGGGTACCGGTCAGGGCAATCCGGTGATCGGCGGGTAAAGCGCGCACCGCTTTGGCCACCTTGGTGCTGGAGTTTTTGATGTGTTGGGCTTCGTCAAGGCAGACTCGGTGCCACCTAATCTGGGCGAGGTCCAATACATCTCGGGTGGCGGTGCCATAAGAAGTGATAACCAGATCATGTTCAGCTACGGCTGTTGCCAGTTGTTTCCCTGACTTCCGGTTCGCTCCATGATGAACCAGAACCTTCAGATTGGGGACGAACTTTTGTGCCTCGTGTGCCCAATTGCCCACTACCGAGGTGGGTACGATAACCAGCGATGCCAGCTGATCTGCTTTATTGCGCTCAACTGCCTCAAGAGCAAGCAGCTGCAGGGTTTTGCCCAATCCCATGTCGTCGGCCAGGATTGCCCCTAGATGTTGGCTGCTCATCCAGTACAGCCAATCAACACCACGACGCTGGTAGTCGCGCAGTTCAGCGGTGACTGTTGCTGGAATTTGTTGGCGGGTGGGGGCAGGCAGATCTTGGGTGAGACTCCCCCCAATCAGGCTGCGGTACCACTCGTTGCCGCGGATCTCCACTGGTTGTGTGAGTTCAGATTGGAGGGCAAGCTCCCGTAACTCTTTCAGCGCAGCTGCTTTCGGGGTTTCGGTTTCCAAATCTGCCACAATCTGGTCATATTTGGTTTTGAGCTCAGTAGTGTCTTCGCCACGCATGGTGGCTAGCTCGATCTGCATGCCAAGCGTTGCCAGTTCTGCTTTGAGCCGCTTGGCCGATGATTGTTTCAGCTTTGCAATATATTCAGCAACAGAACGCACCACTGCGGTGTCTGCCATTACCCAGTCACCCCGCAACCTAATCAGGCCAGATTTGGAGGTGATTAACTGCGCCATTTCGGCATCCGTTAGGGTGATGTCGCCGACGCTGATATGCCAGTCGAAGGATACAATCTGGTCCATCCCTAATCTGGACTCGGTTGGAGTTTGACCAGATTCGGTCAGCCGAAGACTAGCGGTGGTTTCTTGCTTGCTCCAGGCCTTGGGCAGCATGACTACGAATCCGCGGTCTTGCAATCTGGTGGCATAGTTACCGATGAAGCTAACCAGTTCTTCGGTGGAGAAATACACATCCCAATCACCGACGGTTGGACCACTGGAGACTGTGGCCATCAGTGGTGAGATACGTGCGGGGTGGGTGGGGTGTAGGTCACGGGTGGCGTCGATAAGCGGGCAGGCAAGTACCGCTTCTCGACGTAGTCCCTCCAGGCGGGTGCGGGTGGTGGAATCGAATTCCTTTAATCTGATTGGGATGGGGGCATCAACGCCGGAGCGAACTTGTAATCTGATTGGCCATAGACCTTGGTGATGGTATTCGACTGGTTGGTCACCGGGCTCTTCGACAACGATTACCAGTTGGAGATCGACTGAGGTGATGGAATCGCGCCATTTATTGAGCGCTGAGACCATGGTGGCGCTGCCGCGGCGTAGTGCTTTAGATTCCAACAGTGCAGCAGAGAACTCATGCCATGGTGAGGGACGGGTGGATTCGTAGAGCTCTTTTAATAAGGAGTTGGCGATCCAATGTGGGAGTTCATCAGCGATGTCTTCGGCAACCGAGCTGCCGCCGTTACGAATCAGCACGCCGGGGGCTGCTGTGGTCATTTGGGCGATCCAGCCGCGTTCGCCAAGTCCACCAGCGAGTTGCCAGGTGGGGAACCATTTAGAGTTGTGGTAGTTCAGCTTCACCATGATCCTTCCGGCTTGGACGAACTGTTTAAGACCGGAAAACATGTGGGCTAGCCACCACAAATCTGGTGCGATGCTGGCGCGCTGCTGGCTGGTGGCGGTCACTGCGTCGACTGCGGCAATCTGAGCTAAAACCTGGACCGCCTGCTCAGGAGCGAAGGCAATGGTCGGGATTGGGAGGCGGACTTCTCGGCCTTTGGGGGTCATCAGAAAAGCATCGACTCGGTGCCGGAACCGCTTCCCCCTAATCAGGATGTCTAGATTAGGTGGGAGCACCGACTCTGGCACGTCTTGAGCTGTGACAACTCTATGCCCTTGGATCTGCTCGATCCACAAATGCAGGCCTGATTGTTTCAGCCATAATCCGTGCACCAAGTGAGAAGTCATGCACATAGTTGTACCAGCAAAAACCAAAAGTCTTTGGATTACAGTCCCCTCAATAGTTTTGCGCGAAAACACCTTTCTAGGAAAACGAATGCCGGTACAATCCAGCACATCTGAAAGTTATACATCACAAGGAGGTCCACCTGTGACTGAGCAAACATGGTATATCATCGCCATCATCATTTACATGGGCAGCATGCTTGGCATTGGTTATTGGAGTTACAAGCAAACCCATCAATATGAAGACTATGTTCTCGCTGGCCGCGGCCTTAACCCATTTGTAGCGTCAATGTCTGCTGGCGCCTCCGACATGTCTGGCTGGCTGCTCATGGGCTTACCTGGCGTATTGTTCGTGACTGGCATGTCCGAGCTATGGATTGCAATTGGACTAATTATCGGTGCTTGGGCCAACTGGAAATGGGTTGCTCCCAGATTACGGGCATACACTGAAACCGCCGGTGATTCTGTCACCATCCCATCCTTTTTCGAAAATCGGCTAAATGACAGCACTCGCTTACTGCGACTGGCTAGTTCCATAATCATCATTGTTTTCTTTACCTTCTACGTCTCCTCTGGCATGGTCGCTGGGGGTCGTTACTTTGAATCTACCTTTGGTGCGAACTACAACCCGATCTTTGGCAGCATCTACCTTGACGGTATGCTGATCGTCGGCTGTATTACAGTCCTTTACACCTTCATCGGTGGATTTCTCGCAGTGGCCTACACCGATGCGGTTCAGGCAACCATCATGTTCTGCTCGCTGATTATCGTGCCGTTGATGGGATGGCTAGCACTAGACGACCTCTCCTCAATCTGGACGTGGGCTACCAGCAATGACTACGGCCCCTACACGGACGGCGGTGGAAATCCACAATACTTCTCTCTGATTACTGGCATCTCACTGGCCACCTTCATTGGCAACATGGCTTGGGGATTAGGGTACTTCGGCCAACCCCACATCATCGTGCGCTTTATGGCACTACGCTCGCCTGACGACGCCAAAGCTGGGCGCCGCATTGGCATCACTTGGATGGTGCTGTCGATCCTAGGTGCCACGTTTGTGGCGATTGTTGGAACCGCCTTTTTCGGCCAAAACCCTCATCTGAAAATTGCTGACACCAAATCATATGAGACGATCTTCCTTGATATGGGTCGCATCCTATTCCACCCACTGATTGCTGGCCTGATCTTAACTGCGGTCCTAGCCGCGATCATGTCTACTATTTCCTCGCAGCTGTTGGTTTCTTCCACCTCCCTGATTGAGGATGTCTACAAGATTTTCAACAAGCGGGACCTTAGCGAAAAGGCCCTGATCAATCTGTCCCGTGCATCAGTGATTGCGGTGTCGCTGGTCGCTTGTCTACTGTCGATTAATCCGTCAGATTCCATTCTGGGACTAGTCGGATTCGCATGGGCTGGGTTCGGCTCCGCCTTCGGACCAGTAGTGCTGTTCATGCTGTACTGGAAGCGGCTGAACACCTTCGGAGCGCTTGCTGGCATGATTGTTGGTGCTGTCGTTGTAATCGTGTGGACCGCCACTGGTCTGAATGAGTTCTTGTATGAAATGGTCCCTGGCTTTATTGCTAGCACTATTGCAATCGTGGTTGTGTCGTTGATGACCAAGCCACCATCAGAAGAAGTAACCAAGATATTCAACCTATCAGTGGAGCGAGAGAAGAACTTCACTGTTTCTTGATGGAACCAAATACTCGTCGCAGAAGTCTATATTAAGTATGCGACGAGTATTTTCTTTTCCAAGTTTCTTAATCATCTTTACGGTGGGCATGCTGTGCACGGCTTGTCCGCCGCTGGGCACCCAATCTGAAAACTTAAACGACGTACAGGTAGTAGCACAGCGCCTGAAAGTCATTGGTTATGATCGTGAACTGTTCGGCAATGGTTGGGCAGTGGATCCCAATACTGGATGCACCAGTCGGGAACAAACCATCAGTACCCAGCTTATTCCCCAATCTGATTCTGCATGTGATGCACCTGCAGCTGGTACCTGCCCCTATTCTGGGAAACCGATTGCTACTGATTCTGGCAACCCAGATGTAGAAAGCATTGAGGTGGACCACATTTTTCCGTTAGCAGCAGCCTGGGATATGGGAGCGTTTGCTTGGTCAGAGGAAAAGCGGGTGGCTTTCGCCAACGACCCTGCTAATCTGATCGCGGTTTCGGCGTCGGCAAATCGACAAAAGTCTGATTTGTTGCCATCGGAGTGGTTGCCGCCGAAGCGATCTAAAAGATGCTGGTATGTTAATCAGGTTGCAGATATTGCTGTGAAGTACGAGTTGGCGCTACCTGCTACTGATATCGCAGTGATGCAAAGGCAATGTCTTTTCCGCTAGGGTGTATTGCCGACTCTGATTTACCCTCTATCATGCGAAAGCGAGTGTCCCATCCGTGGGTTCTTTGACTATTTTGTTCCATATTTTGGCTGCTGTGCTGTTCCTCGGCCCAGTAACAGTTGCCGTTTCTACCTTCCAGGTTCAAGCTCTGAAAGCATATGAGGGTAGCCAAGATGCCCGCGGGGCAGCTAAGATGCTTTATCGCATTACTTCGACTTACAGCATGCTTTCACTGCTGGTTCCACTGTCAGGATTCGCGGTAATGATGGTTACTGGTGAGTTCTGGAGCCAAGGTCGGTTTCATGCTTCCATTCTATTGTCCCTGATTGGGTGGGCACTGTTATTATTCGTCATCGCGCCAAAGCAAAAGGCCATGATGGGTGCACTTGGACTGTTGGAAGAAGATGAAAATGACAATGATTATCAAATTTCAGATTGGGGGAAGGCGAAAGCCCAACTGTCCATGTTTGGCGGCATTTTCGCCTTGCTGTGGGTGGTCACCGCCGTACTAATGATGCTCCCCCGCTTCGGGGTTGTCTTCTAGACTAGATTGAAGGCGTGGATCGCCCAATTACGAGCCGACTTCGCAACCACCTCACTCTTATCAAAAATCATCGGCGCATCTGGATGCGGCCGGTAACCTATGCGCCCTGTGTGGGCGCATTTTTCTATTCTTCCGTTTTTGTGATGCCCTGGCTTGTCATCGTTACGCGCATTGTGAACTCGGCACAGCGGCGCCAGATTAGTGAGTTCGGTGCGCCCACCGTATAACCACGAGTCCACATGATGCATATCCGAGGTCAGCGCCGGTCGGTTGCATTCAGGGTGTGCACAGATGGGGTGCTCCAGTGTAGCGAGAAAACGTTGGCGCCAATTTGCCAAACGATTCTGGTCACGCCCTTGGTCGTCGGTTAGGTGAGGACGGTCGCGGTCGGTACCAATCTGGAGAGTGGCTATGGGCTGTGGCATGCCGTCGTCGTCAAGTGCGTAAGTGACAACATAGCCAAAAGGTGCCAGCTGGGTATCAAGGATGTCCTTAAGCTCCATTACACAACCGAGATTGGTGGCAATTTTGCCATCTGCTTGGATAGTTTCGCCACTGTTGAGTGCGTAGAGAAAAACCGGATGCCAATCAGGGTCACCGCCACCGCCACCAGAGTCATTAAAAATTTGTTGAAATGCTGCGGCTATAGCCTGGTCATAGGGCATGCCCGGGTGTTTCTTCCGGATTGTATGCACCTTCTTGTGCACCGCAATGTGAATCTGACGCACCACCGAAAACGGTAACTTGGCATGCACATGCCCCATGCCATCTTGATCTGGGCTTTTTGAACATCCCAAGGTTGATTTGCGTCGCTTTGAGTAACCACGATTGAGCGTGCGCAATTTCGTGGCAACGAAGTCTTTGAGCTCCTGGGTACTTAATTCGGCTGCGTTGATAATAAATTCCTCTCGCAGTTTCAACTTGTTGACCTGCGGATTCGAGCATTTATTCACTCCGGTTGCAACAATTTCTAATTGTTTAATAGACAGTTGTTTCGCCCGCGCTAACTTGCGGTGATAAACGTGCGAAAACTGCATAAAAAGCCACAGCATTCGTTCAATTTCTTTCACTGTCATATGAAATTCCCGCGCTAACTCTTCGGGGGTTTGCTTGGCGGCTCGGACCGCCTCAATCACATCCATTCCGGCTAATTGCAACTGCCGAAGTGAGTCCAAAATTCCGTTCATAACCCCCTTCTACCAGGAAAAACAATAACATGCTAGTTTTGCACTCCCAGTGCAAAAATTGCCTGTGGATAACTTCTAAACCCCGACCAAGTTGTCCACAGGCATAACTTTTTTCCTGATTTGGGAATAACTAAGCAATTAGATGAAGACTTCCTCATCAAGATTTCATGATTGCTTCACATCTGGCATCCATCATGGTTTTAACGCAAAAAATACAAGTTACGAAAGGAAACCAGATTATGTCAGTGCCAACCTCTGCCATAGCCGCACCCCCTAATCTGGAAAACCGCGGACGTGTCTGGCCCCCCAAAGGTATTTGGGTTACTGCAGTCGCGCTCTGCTCGTTGGCAGCAGTGTTGTACTTTCCAGATTCTCTTGCTTTTTCCACCCGCTTAACGCTCGCAATTTTCCTCGGCGCAATCTGGCTGTGGATCTTCAGCAGCATCCAAGACACCTATGTTGCTCTTGGTGCCGCCAGTCTCCTGGTAGTTCTTGGTGTCATCGAACCCACCGATCTGTTCGCCCCACTTGGCGATGACACCACCTGGCTCTTGATTGGGGCATTCGTGATTTCTGCGGCAGTCACCAGAGCCGGACTCGCCCCACGAGTAACCGCCTGGTTGTGTATTGGTGTGCGATCACCACGAGTGCTCATTCACTTAATCACCCTCGCACTAGTGTGTACTGCCTTCATGGTTCCAGCAACTTCTGGACGAGCCGCACTAGTTCTGCCAGTCTTTCTTGCCCTGATTCCGATTCTGCAACAAACCCACCAGTGGTTGCTGGTGACTTTATCGGTACTGATGCCGAGTGTGGTGCTGTTTTCAGCAGTGGCAAGTCTCATTGGTGCTGGCGCCCACCTGATTACTAATCAGATCTTGGCTGAGCAAGGACACGAATCAATCGGCTTCAGCCAGTGGATGCTCTACGGCTTGCCCTTCGCCCTAGTCGCTAGTCATATCAGCGCTGAAGTCATCTTGCTGCTGACTTCTAACAAACGTCAGCGCACCACCAAGTTGAACATCACTTCCGATGATTTTCCCCCTGCCAGTGCCCTTGATGTAACCGAAACTCGGTCACTGCTTGTCCTGATTGGGGCGATCATCTTATGGTTCACTGAAGGCATCCATTCCATTCCACCAGCGCTTGTTGCCATTATCTGTGCACTCCTGATTACGTCGAAACGCGTTGGCACCCTAGACCTTAATCAGGCCATCAAGAAGGTCCCGTGGTCATTGCTGCTATTTATGACCGCTACCGTTGCCCTATCTTTTGCGCTCAGCCAATCTGGGGCGGCAAACGCGCTGGCCACCGGGGTATTTGCTGCCCTCCCTACCGGTAAATGGGCTGCTTGGTCCTTCGTTGGAATGGTCATTGCCCTTTCAACCGCTGCACACCTATTAATCCAATCGCGGTCAGCCCGCAGCGCGGTCCTGATTCCATTAGTGACTTCCTTGGCTGTCCCACTGGGGCTCAACCCGGTTGCGATCGCTTTCATCTCAACCGCAGCGGCTGGTTTTTGCCACACACTGCCGTCGTCAGCAAAACCACTGGCAATCTTCTACTCCGAGGATGGCTCACGCCCAAGCTTCAGCAATGGGCAGCTGGTGCGAATCTCTGCGGCGCTGTTCCCTATTCATATTCTCCTACTGGCGATCTTCGCCACCCTAATCTGGCCGCTTATGGGCCTAGATCTCTTCGTATAAGAAAGGAATCATCATGACTATGTACCTCCCTGAACGCATCCTGGTTGCGCCTTCTGGTTTCAAAGAGTCCCTATCCGCCGTCGAAGTTGCCGACGCCATTGCCTGCGGCATCCGCCGGGTATTGCCAAGCGTCCGAGTGGACACCTTCCCCGTGCCTGACGGAGGCGAAGGCACCCTCGACATCCTCGCTACCCGTCCCGGTACCAAGCTGCACCAGATACGAGTCACTGGACCAGTTGGCACTCCGGTAACCGCTCACTGGCTGGAATTTGTTGATGAAAAAATTGCCGTCATGGAAATGGCTTCCGCTGCTGGCCTGCGACTTGTGCCGAAAAATCTACGCGACCCCGGCCAAACCACCACCTATGGTGTAGGTGAAGTGCTGCGAGCTATCCTTGATTCCGGCATCCGCCAGATTGTAGTCGGCTGCGGCGACTCTGGTACCTCCGACGGCGGCGCTGGCGCACTCACTGCCCTAGGTGCTCGCATTCTCGATCGTGATGGAAACCAGATTGGTGTCGGCGGCTCTGCACTTATCGACGCCCACCGCATCGATACCGACCAGCTCCACCCCGCCCTTGCTGAGTCCACCATCAGATTGGCCTGCAATATCCACAACGTGCTGACCGGCCCCAAAGGTGTGGCGGCTGTTTTCGGACCACAAAAAGGCGCCACCAAAAAGCAGGTCAAACTCCTCGGAGCTGCCCTAGATTCCTGGGCTGACCTGCTTACCGAGACCTTCCACCCCGACACCAATCTGCGCGGTCCTGGATCTGGGGCTTCTGGCGGACTCGGCGCAGGCCTGATGGCGGTCGGTGCGACTGCGCATAATCGGTTTGCAGTGCTGCTTGGTGAACTGCCTAATCAGAACTCCCATAATCTGGATTTCCTGATTGGGGAAGCAGACCTAGTGATTACTGCCGAAGGTGCCATCGATTTCCAAACCCCCCGCGGCAAAGTACCAGCTGAAATCGCGCGCCGTGCTCAAGCCACAGGGGTACCAGTTCTGGGCATTGCTGGATCTTTGGGCACAGGAGCACCAAAAGTACATGAGGTGGGTATTGCTGCCATCCAATCCATCATGACGGTACCGATGGCATTAGAAGATGCAGTGCGTGACGGTCGCGCTCTTCTAACAGATGCCGCAGAACGCGCCATCAAGATGCTGCAACTAGGAAGTGTGCTGGCATTGCGGAGTGAAAATCGCATTCGGGAGCGCTGGGCGCACGCACAGACAGTCTAAGCTGTGCTAGTTTGAATCGAAACCCAACCTGGACGAAACAATGATGAATATTGCAACAAAACGCTTCGCCCCACTCATTGGGATCCTCACATTACTAGTGATCGTCGCGCTGGCCGGATCGGCGCTATCAAGTAGCAAGCGACCGCCAACAATCGGTCCAGCAGCTACCACAATCGAATTGCCCGAAGCTGCCCCGAATCCCACTACGACAGCACCACCCACCACAACTGCACAGCCAGAACCAGCACCAACACCAGTTGAGACTCCGCAGCAGCAGGTGCCACAAACCCCACAACAACAAGTACCGGTTCCGCAGCAGCAAGTGCCAATTCCGCAACCAGCCACCCCAGAAGTCGTCGTCCCGCAACAACCCCTAGTCTACGACGACTATGGCGACGACATAGGTGAACTTGATTTTGATGACTAACCCACCCCCAACCAGATTGATCACCTCCATCCGATCCCGCATCCTAGCGTGGATCATGTTGGTGGTCTTCACCACGCTAGCCTGTGTGCTATATCTGACGGATGCGGTCCGACGCGGCGAAATCCACAATCAAGCGAATGTGTCAGTTGAGCAAGAGATCCAAGAATTCTCAGCCTTCATCAATGAATCCCCCACTGGGTTCAGAAACGCCAAAGAAGCTGTTGAGGGCTACCTGAGTCAAGAGATCGCCCACGACAATGAACTCCTGATTGGCCAGATTAGGGGGGTGACTATCGAGCAGCAAAACAAGCTCCAGATTGGGAACCCAACAGAACGCCAACAACTACTAAACGAGGTGTTCACTTCTCCAGCAAACTCCGGAATCTTTCAGGATGTGCACTGGGGTCGAGTAGAACTGACTTCCCCCGGTCAAACCTCGCCAGATTACTTTGTGGTGGCAGTTCATACCAGCACCGCCTACCAAGAACTAACCATCCAAACTAGGATCCTGATTGGGTTAGGTGCGGTAATTATGGGCATAGCTATCTTGATTGCCTGGCTGATCGCCAACCAGATCATTGTACCGATCCGAACGCTCAGCTCCGTCGCCAACCAAATTACAGATTCTGATCTGACCACTAGGGTGCCCGTCACCGGCGACGACGAGATCGCCAACCTAGCACGCACCTTCAACCGCATGCTGGACCGCATCGACACCGCTTATAAAATCCAACGTCAATTCGTCGATGATGCCGGCCACGAACTACGCACCCCCATCACCGTCGTCAGAGGGCATTTGGAACTGCTGGAAACCGCCACCCCACAACAACGCGAACGATCCATTGAACTGTGCACCGGCGAACTTGACCGCATGACGAGGATGGTCAACGACCTACTCACCCTCGCCATCGCCGATGCCCACGGCTCTGATTTCCTCCACCTTGACACCACCGACCTGACGGAACTGTGTATCGACATCGAAGACAAGGCCCATATGGTTTCTGGCGGTCGCTCCGAACTGCACTCCATTGCTGAAGGCGAAGTCCTAGCCGATGGTCAACGCATCACTGAAGCCATCCTAGAACTCGTACGCAACGCTGTGAAGTACACCGAAGACGAATCCACCATTTCCATCAACGCCACCAATCTGGACAACCAGATTACGTTCAGCGTCACCGACCACGGCCAAGGTATATCCCCCGAAACCCAACAACAGCTATTTAACCGCTTCAAACGCGGCGACCGCCCGCAATCTGACCAAGTACCAAAGAAAGGCGCTGGACTCGGACTGTCAATTGTCAAAGCCATCGCCGAAGCCCACGGTGGCCATGTCTGGGTTGAAAGCAACCCAGGCGAAGGCGCCACCTTTGGCATAACTTTTCCCGCCCAACCAGTACCTACCTTAGGAACCGAACAATGAGCAGAATCCTGATTGCCGAAGATGACACCGGCATTGCTGAATTTATTGCCCGCGGCCTTGAATCTGAAGGCTACACCTGCGACGTCGCAGACAATGGACCAGTCGCCTTTGGCATGGCTCGTTCTGGCAACTACCAACTCATGATCCTCGACCTCGGGCTACCCAACATGGATGGCGCCGATGTCCTAGAACAACTCCGGTCGCTTGGCACTACCCTGCCGATCATCGTTCTTACTGCCCGCACCGGCCTCACCGACCGCATTCGTAGCCTCGAAGGCGGCGCAAACGACTATATGCCCAAGCCCTTCCAATTTGCTGAACTTCTGGCACGTGTCAGACTTCGCCTCCACGACAGCACCGACGCCGGTGCCAATACTTCCAGATTAGAGCACAAAGGCATGGTCCTCGACCTCAAAGCTCACCGCGTGCTTATCGACGCCAAATGGCGCGACCTCTCCCGCAGAGAACTCGGATTACTCGAAACCCTCATGCGCCACCCCGGCCAGATTCTGTCACGCGCCCAACTACTCAGCCAAGTTTGGGGCATGGATTTCGACCCTGGCTCCAATGTGGTAGACGTCTACATCCGAACCCTACGAAAAAAGATTGGCGCCGAACGTGTTGAAACTATCCGCGGCTCCGGCTACCGCCTGAAATAAAATAACCGGTGAGTTACCCATAGGCTACTCACCGGTTATTTTAAGTTAGTCCAGATTAGTCGCGCCAACCACGATCCCGGTCGCGATTATTGCGCCCACCTCGACTTCCACCATCACGATCTCGGTAACCGCCACGGCCACCGCCCCGACGATCATCACGATCAAAGTTCCGGCCACCCCGGCGATCATCACGATCCCGGAAATTACGGCCACCACGGCCACCACGATCCATGGAAGCGCCACCCTTGTCGCGCTCCATGTGAATCAGCTGGCCGGAAATCCGAGTATCACGCAGATTATCAAATACGCTGCTAGGTAGGTCCTTTGGCAACTCCACCAAAGTGTGATCCACAGCGATAGTAATCCGACCGAAATCTTTATTCGACAAGCCACCTTCATTGGCTAGGGCACCAACAATCGCGCCGGGGCGCACATGCTGACGCTTGCCCACTGCCAATCGGTAAACAGCCATATCCTTGCCGCTACGCTCAAAACGGTCACGGCCGCCACGCCCACCGCGATCCTCAAAGCGATCCCGACCACCACGGCCGCCACGACGCTCATCTCGTTCGTCGAAACGCGAGCGGCGATCGCGACGCTTTTCCGGTGGGGGTTCCTTCATCAGGAATTCATCACCCGCACGGGCTTGAGTGGCAAGAGCGGCAGCAATATCTTCCAATGGGACATCATGCTGCTCGGAATAGGCCTTGACCAGATTACGGAATACTGCAATCTGAGAGTTCTCCAATGACTCAGTAATTGAGTCAGCGAACTTGGCTTTACGTGACTCGTTGACTTCATCAACGGTTGGCAGATCCATCTCTTCCAGCGGGGCGTTGGTGGCACGCTCAATATTGCGTAGGAACCGGCGCTCGCGCGGAGTAACGAACAGAATGGCTTCACCAGAACGGCCCGCCCGACCAGTGCGGCCAATGCGGTGCACATAAGATTCGGTATCGGATGGGATGTCATAGTTGAGCACGTGGGAAATGCGTTCCACATCCAGACCACGAGCAGCCACATCGGTAGCAACCAGAATGTCGAGGCGGCCATCTTTAAGCTGGTCGACGGTACGCTCACGCTGTTGCTGAGCAATATCACCATTAATGGCAGCGGCAGAGAAGCCCCGGGCTCGTAGTTTTTCAGCCAGCTCTTCAGTTTCGTGCTTGGTGCGCACGAACATAATCATTGCCTCAAACTCGGTGACCTCTAGAATTCGGGTCAGAGCATCAAGTTTGTTACGATGCGCCACATTGAGGAAACGCTGGGTGATATTGGTATTGGTACGAGTTTCAGATTTGACCTGAATCTCATGCGGGTCATTCATGTACTCCCGCGAGATGCGACGAATAGAGCCCGGCATCGTTGCAGAGAACAATGCCACCTGCTTGTCATCTGGGGTATCCTCCAAGATCCGTTCCACATCTTCTTGGAAGCCCATATTGAGCATCTCGTCGGCCTCATCCAGCACCAAGAAACGCAGCTCAGAAATATCGAGCGAACCCTTCTCTAGGTGATCGATCACTCGACCTGGGGTACCCACCACAATCTGGGCGCCACGACGCAAACCGGACAACTGGATGCCATAAGCCTGGCCACCATAAATTGGCAGTACAGAAATATCCCGGTCTAGGTGATCGGCGAACGACTGAAACGAATCCGCCACCTGCAGTGCCAACTCACGAGTCGGTGCCAACACAAGCGCTTGGGGATGCCGCAGTTTTGGCTCAATCTGCGACAAAATAGGCAGCGCGAATGCTGCTGTTTTACCTGTACCAGTTTGTGCAAGCCCCAACACATCGTGGCCTTCCAACAACACTGGAATAGTTTGAGCTTGAATGGGCGATGGGGTCTCAAAGCCCACCTTAGAAATCGCCTTCAACACAGCCTTGGGGAGACCCAAAGTGTCAAAGCTAGGGCCCTGATCCCCTTCTGAGTCACTCACAGTTTCTTCAACATTGTCCGCCTGATTCTCATTCTCTGCGGCGGAGTCGGTGGGCTCAGAAGTATCCGCAACCCTGGAGTCGTCTTCGTCCGCCACTGCGGAAGCCTCGACTACCTGCGAATTTTCCTGAGATTCCGACACATTATCCTCATCCGGCCAAATAGCGCTGCCGGTAGCGTCATCGGTAATACTCATTGCCCGACCAGCCTACGCCATAATCGGCTGAACTGCGAATTCAAGTGACCAGAATCCTATAACCTCAGTGTTTTAGGATTCGATCACCCACTCCCGATTCACGTATCGATACCCGTGCCAACAGCGAAGATAGAGACTGCGGTACCTCCGTTTATTCACCCTAATGTATTTTATTAAGTAATTGATTATCCAAGATTAAGTTCTTCCACTCAAAAACTCAGATGACATTTAAACTTCGCACACTCAGCTTTTTCAACAATAAGGGTGGGGTGGGTAAAACTACCCTCTCAACCAATGTTGCACACTATTTCGCGACCCAAGGCAAACGAGTACTCTACGTTGACTGTGACCCACAGTGCAATGCCACCCAACTCATGCTCACAGACAAACAATGTGAGGAAATCTATGGCCGCCCGGAGGACACTGATGAGGTACTTCAACGATCTTTAACCAAATCAGTATTTTCCATCTTCATTCCCCTAATTGAAGGGGAACCGACCATTGATTCAGACATTCATGTGGTCCATTCTGAACGATTTAAAGTTGATGTTCTTCCTGGTCACCCCAATCTATCCCAGATCGAGGATGTCATGAGTGAAGCATGGTCGAACGCACTATCCCGCAAAACCGGCGACTTTCGACGCATCCACTGGGCAGGACAACTAGCCACTGCAATGGAAGACGCAAACCGTTACGATGTGATCTTCTTCGATGTTGGCCCCAGCCTAGGGCCCTTCAACCGCACGGTATTGCTTGGTTGCGATGCCTTTGTGACCCCAACTGCTACTGATCTGTTTAGTTATCATGCTTTTGGTAACCTAGCACGCTGGTTCGAGCACTGGACCACTGAATACTCCGAAATCGCCGAGGGGAACAAAGACTCATGGTCCAGAATCACCAGTGATCTTTCTACAAAGACCCGGGCGCTGCGACTACCAGGCGAAAACGGTCGAAAACTAGACTACCTCGGTTACACCACCTTGGAATATGTCAAGAGAAAATCCAACGGTACTGCGCAATTGGTCGGTGCCTTCGAACGATTCCGAGACCGGTTCGCAGACGAAGCCACTCGGATTGGTTACGCACTTTCGGTCTCACAGCCAGATTACTTACTGGGCTATGTTCCGCATATGCACTCCATGCCAGCAGCTGCACAAGATGGTTCCTCCCCCATCGCCGACCTTGGAGCTAAAGACGGAGTGCGGGGAAGCCAACTAAATCAGCGAACCAGCTATGTTGCCCAGATCAATCAGGTGGCTGAAAACGTGATGAAGCGATTTTTAGAAACACCCCAACCACTTCCTGCTGATAATGACCTTGATACGGCAATCAGCAATCCGTTTCTAACTCCCGCCCGTCACCGTGAAGTACTGGAAAAGAGCGAGGCTCAGCGGCTGTCTTAATCTGAGTTTCATTTCCACAATACTGGACTGTTTATCGCCGACTGCCATGGTGCTGTCTTTGGCGTCGTGGGCTGTGACCTCACCAAGATAGTAGAAATCTCTGCCCTCGGCGTCATCTTTTTTCACGAACAAATACAACGATACTTCTCCCGCCGCAATTAGCTTTTCTTGTGGAGACTGCAATGTCCTTCGGTTTTTAGTGAACCAATGCATAGTGGTTGGATCAATGAAGGTATCTTCGTATTTGGTCGATTCCGAAATATCATCTGCCTTGTGATAAGTAACAAATATTGGACAGGTACGGGTTACTACATCTAGTTTGTAACCGCCAATGTTTTGAGCCACTTCCATCGCTTGCCAATTCAATAACCGCAATGCGTCCCGACGCGAATACCGTTCACCGATAATGAGCTCACCATCCCAGGAATACTTGTGTTGAGCCAGGAATATCGTCGTTTTCACATAATCAGCGACAAACTCTCTGAATCGTTCACTGGTCTTCAGCGCTGTTTGGAAAGCTGGTGCTAGTTGATAGCGCTCACCTTGTAGCTCCACTAAAGGTAATCCACCAAAAGCGGTCTTCTCAGTAGAAGTAGCAAATTCTAGCAGTAACACTCGCAGCGCAGATTGAACTGTTTCATTGAATCGCTCTGGCGTCTGCTGGAGAAACTGAGACTTTTCTTCAACAGTCTTATAGGGGTCACGTTCCACCAATGCCGCATAGAGCTCCACCAAAGACATTGCTCCATGTTCCTGTAAACATTGCAAAATCAACGCCTCATGAGGTCGTTTACTCGCCAACACTTCACGAGTCATAAAAGTCAAATAATATGACTCAGCTTCTGTGGGAGGTTGATCAATCAGTTTCAACGTGTATAGCAGTGACCAGTATTCCTTTTTGGTATTAGCAAGTACCATTGGATCGACCGTATCAAAGCGAGCAAAATCATAAAGTTGCGGTAGCTGATTCAGGCGGTTCTGCATTTCTACTACTGCCTTTTTCAGATTGGCTACGCTATCAAGCTTGGTAGTAGCCAGTGAGTCGAAGATTCGAGAACGTGAGATTTCGTCGAAGTTAATCGTGGAAACACCAGCAATTGTGCCACGCGTATCGACGTCGATAAGTTTGCGGCGAATCTCATCCTTATTTAGCGAACTATCCCCCAATAAGGCGATCGGAATGAGATAGTTATTTTTGTAATTACCGATGAAATCTATCACCCGCAAATGATCTTTTCCTTTAGCTTTGCGCAGCCCTCGGCCAAGCTGCTGGGTGAAAATAATGCTGGATTGAGTTTGTCGTAGCATTACCACCTGATTGATGGCTGGAATATCAATACCCTCATTGAAGATGTCAACTGTGAGGATATAATCCAAGTTTCCTGCCTCAAGTTCTTTGATGACCTGTTCCCGTTTGTCCAAAGAATCAGTGCCTGTGAGCACTTTGGTGCGCAGTTTCGCACCATTGACTGATCGCTCGTTTAAAAGCCGTGATAGTTCGAATGCCTCCTCAGTGCGGGAGCAGAAAATTAGTCCTTTTACCTTTCGTG
This sequence comes from Corynebacterium sp., assembly GCA_041854705.1. Classification (GTDB taxonomy): domain Bacteria; phylum Actinomycetota; class Actinomycetes; order Mycobacteriales; family Mycobacteriaceae; genus Corynebacterium. The sequence continues at coordinate 1,404 of JBHACV010000037.1, read as the reverse complement.
GAAACCCATATATGCGAAGCATTTTCAGAATGTGATCGACACGTTCCGATTCCACCAATGTGGCCAGTTGAGTGGTGTCGTCAATAACATGGCCATTGTGTACAAAATCAGTCACCCCGTAATAGCTAAACGGTGCGAGCATGTCGTTTTCTAGTGCATGTTGCAATCTGATTTCAAAAGCGACATTAAAATCGAAAAGCTCATAAATATTGAAATCATCAGTGCGCTCTGGGGTGGCAGTTAACCCCAATAAAAAGCGGGCATCGAGGTGCTCAATCAAACGTTGATAAGTCTGTCCACCAGCGCGATGCACCTCGTCGATGATGACATAATCGAACATGCCAGACCCAATCTGGCGTAGATTTTCAGTCCGAGAAAGCGATTGGATCGAAGCAAACACATATTTCTTACCTAACTCTTTCCGTTCCCCCATGAAAACGCCGAAATTCTCGGATGGTTCAAAACAAAGCACTTTTTGAAACTCTGCCAGTGCTTTCTGAAGAATCTGGCCACGGTGTACAACAAATAAGAACTTCTTTGGTCTTGCTTCTTTCACACTCAACGCAGCTAAGATTGTTTTCCCAGTACCAGTTGCTGAAACCACCACAGCTCGTCGTTGTCCAGATTTCCGTAAGGCCTCAATTTCTGCCAAAGCCTGTACTTGCATCTGGTTGGGGAAGATCTCTGGTTGTGCCTTTTGAGGAAGTTGTTGCTTTTCGTAAATTTGTTTACGACGACTCTGCTCATACTCCGCAATCCAAGCGGGTGTTAATGGAACAGAATCTTGAATTTGTTCCGCAATCGCCTCATCTATCTGCCTGGTAATATCGCCATCCGGCATAGCAGAAAATTTAAGATTCCATTCCTTATTTTTACATAATGCATTAGCTGTCAGATTTGAGCTACCAATAATCGCAGTCAAAGAGTGCTCTTGTTTAAACACGTACCCTTTGGCATGAAACCCGGCACCGTCACCGTGGTACACAAATACCTCGACGTTATCCAGATTCAACAATTCTCGGAACATGTCTGGCTCATTGAAATCTAAGTAACGTGAGGTCACAATCCGTGCATGTCCACGAAACCCTGCAAGCTCACCTTTTAATTGCGCTAGAGCTTGAGCACTGATAAATGCCACTGACAACGTAAAAGAATGCGAGTGTTTGAGCTCATTACGAATTGCACTAAGCATGGTTTCATCCCCAGCGTTAGAAATAAGCTTTGGATGAAACAGATGCTCACCTGCAATGGCACGGTCAAGAAAACCAAACCCCACCGATCGGTGCAGATTTTCAACTACCTCGCTCGGCACATGTTCCATCGTTAGGAAAAGTCTTCCACAATCTGCTCCACCGCTGGAATATCGGCTGGTGCCCATTCCAGTTGCCCCAATTCTGCGCCGGG
>JBHACV010000036.1:0-9564 GCA_041854705.1 Corynebacterium sp. | reverse complement strand
GACACCAGTTACCGCCAAGCCGTGCTACTCGATAATGGGTTTGATCGATAGTTTTGCTGGCGCTTTGGGTTGATCCCAGATTTCAGCGAAGGAATCGGCCACCAATGGCCACACCAGTTGAAAGGCTTCATCGAAGCTGTGTGGTAATAGATCATTATGACCATAAAGTACGAAGTCATGAGGAATAATGCGACCAGCTGCGTCTTTACGTCCTTGTGGGTCAGGAAACCGGAGCGCTACGGTCGTCCCGAAACGGTGAAAGCGCCCGCCGTCGCCAAGCAGTGAAAACGCCTTCTCATAGAGAGGTAATGGATCATCGAACCCGCCATCTAATAAAAATCGAAAACCCCAGTCTTTGCCGCAGGTTGCCCACAGAATGATCACCGTGGACTCCTGAGTAAAATCTTGTCTTCTTCTGCGGTTTCCAAGGTGAGGATGAAATCAGCCAAGGATGCAGTTAAGTAATCATGCTTTGCTCGCGCTTGACGACTAATCTCACTGACCTTCTCGGTGGCTAGTTCGCTGATATTGGCGAACCGTTCTTTCATGATTGGTAGCTCGGCAAGCACCGTGAGATTTCCTAAACTTTTTGCGAGTTTACGATTCGCCAGGAGCTTAGACAGCAAGAAACCTACCCCCATAGTGCCTAGACCCAAGCCAAGGATTTTTTCGAGAATTTGGACTGGTGCCACTTGTGCCTTCACCCACTTAGAGTGGCGTAAAAATGGCAATGTCGCGGCGATTGGCATGATGACATTCAGCCCAATATTTTTCTTCAAATCAATCTTATTAGGAGTAAATTCCGCTGCTGAAGTCAGCACAAAATCCTCACCGACAGCAAGTGCGGCATCAACGGTAATAAACTCTGCTATCACCCGCCGCAGACGATTGATTTCTTCGCCTGCTTTGCCAATAACCAAATCCCGAAACGCAATCACATCTATTTCTGGCAAAAGATCTGCTTTGGATAAAGCAATCACCCAGATTCGCGGAAATTGATCAAATGGCTTGCCATCAACAATCAGGTCATCTTTTAGCGCTAGCAACCCATTGCAGAAATTAGAAAACAATGACTTAAGGTAGCGTTCCTCTTCACCCTGATTGTCTACCAATTTCTGGCCATCGACGAGTAAGAAAGCAACATCAGAGGTCAATAACGTCCGGAAGGTCTCAACTCTGCGTTCTGCTTCCAAACCAGTGGGGCTTTCCGTGAACCACTCACCGGGATAGTCATGCCACACTAACTGAAGCGAATCGAAGGGACGATTCGCTCGCCGACCTGGATTTTCACGCATCCGAACAACAAAGCAATAAGAAGTGGACGAAAACCTTGTTCCTTCCGGTACAACTGAGGAGTTTTTCATCCCAAGGTAATTCTGATGCAGCCGAACCCCCTGTGCTGTGTCTTTGGTGAAGATATCAAAAAGTTTGTCTGAGTCGGGTTCTTGAGCCAACCCATAAAAAGTGGATACCAGCACGGTCTTACCACTTCCCCGCTCACCAAACACTGCAAAATGCTGCTCTGGTGACTTATTCTTTGCCATGCTTTTATCGTACCGGAGCACAATAATGCCCTAAGATGTGGCCAGCCGATAACAGGATCGTCACTTATCGATAGCTCCAACCAGCGACATTACCAGCCAAGTCTGGAGACTTAATTCGGTTATTTTACTGCAAAGCCCATAAAATCCCAGCAAGCAGGTTCAATACTTCCAAAATAACCGAATTATGTCAGAGGTCACACCGCTTTTCGACGGTTAAAGGTACTGGGAGGATGAGGGTGGATTTTCTCGTGGATAAGCTTTGAAGATCAATACTGTGGAGTTAAGGATTCCACACAATATCTTAAAACTGCAGCTCAACTTTATGTATTAAGCCAAATTTGGTGGTGCTTATCTTGTCCCATCTTGGTAGTTTGATATTATGCCCAGACTTACCTATGAAGATATTTCCCGCCTTTTAAAAGAAATTGAAACACATGGCAGTCTTGCTGAAAATACACTAAAGCAAGTTATGGAGAGTGAGGATTTCCTGTCACCAGCGTTGTTTTACCATGCCCCTCCGACTATCCGTGACCAACTTATTACAAGACTGCAGGTAAACCGTCCTGATTACGAAATCCGCAACCTTTTATCCGCACTTGGTTATATCAATGATGACGTCGCTACAACCGCCATTATTGACTATTGCCAAGCTCATCCAGAATATACCAATGCCACAGTTAATGCTGGATGGATCATCGAGGATGGAAAACGCCGAGATCTCACGTATCGATATGCTCGAAAAATTACCCTCTCAGCACAAGGCACCCCCTTTGCTAAAAGGTGTGAAGAAAACTGTCCACACTGTGGTTTATCACTTCTGACAATCACTGGTTTTCGCGACCAAGATTTTCTCCCTACTGGTGGTCCAGTGATCATGACCATGTGCATCTTCTGCCTCTATGAAGTAACCGCCGCATATTGTCACGTAGATTCTGGCGCCCCTATTTTTCCCTACCATGACTGCGCTAGCAGCAAACTTGATCCCAAAGAACTGGAATACCAAGTTGCTTCTCAAAAGAAGTTAACCCACCATGCGCTTGACCTTAGCCAAGAAGTAAGTGTGGTCTATGGCACTGACGTTTGGGAAACCAATGTTATTGGTGGTTACCCTGGCTGGATTCAAGAACCATATTTCCCTGATTGCCCAGAATGCCAGCAAGCAATGAAGTTCTTCGCCCAGATTCAATGGCAGCTTGTAGAAAATTTAGGTGACGGCACTCTCTATTTCTTCCTTTGCTCTGACTGCAGAACTGGCGCAATGCAGCATCAACAAAGTTAGTGATATAGCTAAATTAATATTAAAAATAGATTGACTTACTCCACATCATCAGGAAAATAACCTCCAACGAAAAATCCTCCCAGTCAATGTAACTGGGAGGGTTTAGAGTAGTACCCCGTACGGGATTCGAACCCGTGTTACCGGCGTGAGAGGCCGGCGTCCTAGGCCACTAGACGAACGGGGCTTAGAACTAAGAGCGAAAGTATTCGCTGCTGGCCTACCAGGACTCGAACCTAGAATGACGGTACCAGAAACCGTAGTGTTGCCAATTACACCATAGGCCAATGTTTCACACACGCAGTGTGCAACGAGAGACAATATAACCACTTTTCATGCGGCTTTGCAAATCCACAGTTCACAAGCTGCAGTTTGTCGAAAAAACCGTCAATTTTGCACATATAGCTAAGCAAAAGGCAGCCTGTGGGCGTCGAAAAGCACGTGGGGAAAGGCTATTAGGTGCGGGATTGGGCTACTAGGAAGCCCCAGACTTCATTGGCAATGTCGGGTTCGACTGGCCAGTTATGCCCGCCTTCGAGGATGCGAATGTGCTGAGTTGCACCGGTGCAGCCTTCGAATGTCAGGCGTTCGGCGAGTGGTAGCTCTGAAACTGTGGGGGGTTGGTTGAGGCAACCATTGCGTAGTGCGTATTGATTGGAAATCTCCCAAGCTGGGATGAGTTGGCCACCATTGCGGGGGCCACCTTCGTAACGAACTATTTCATCATTGACTGCATGCACCACCAAAGATGGGATAGCTAGTCCCTGACAGCCATAATTCACCGGCTGATAGTAGGCTCCTGCCACTGAGACGATCGCTGCAAAGGTACCAGGCATGTGACAGGCCAAGACTGTGGCCATACCACCACCATTAGAGAAACCAGTACTGTAAATGCGGCTTTTATCGATCAAATAATCCCGATCGACTTCGTCGATGATCTGTTGGACGAACTCTAGGTCCTTACCAGGGCGACCTGTAGCATAGGGCGCACCTTCCCAGGCTCCGTCAAGACCTTCGGGGTAGATAATGATGGATTCATTCCAAGCGGGAGTCGACTCAAAGTGGGAATACCCAATGTAATCCTCAGCTGGTTGATTCCAACCGTGGAAGGAGAATACAACTGGGATTGGTTGCGGTTCCATGGGATTATAGTTCTGCCCAATATGGAGAATATAACGCCGCTCTATCCCATCAGGGCCAAGGGTAACGATGGTCTGTCGATTGCCCGCTACCACTGGAGGATTCGGATTGAATGTCTCGTCTTTGGATACCAATGAAGTCACTGGCTCAGTGGAAGCATTCGGTTCGGTGTTATCAACTGGCTCAACAGCTTGTGTCTCATCGCCGCCACCAGATAGGAAGGCCTGTAAGAACTTCCGCTCGACGTATTGCCAGGGTGTTTGCTCGGTAAAGGAACCGACGATGCCAATACCGCTAATGGCCACCACAAAAACAGTACTGAGCGCGCCAACGATGTGTCGCAGTTTATTGCTCGTCACGTTCCTTTTAGTCCTATGCCTGCCCATGAAACACTGAATCTGTAATTAGTCCTAATTACTGGTCGCTTACCGTCATCGTTGCCGAATCTCATAAAAGCTCCGACACCAATCAAATCACATAATCCACATTAGTCACAATAGTAACACTCGAAAGGGTGGACCTTACTTCACATATAACCACGTCCCACCAAACCGTTACCCCACCTAAAACAACAAAAGACCGCTTTTCCTCCCCCAAGAGCCCACAATCCGAGACGTCAGTCACAATCAAACCCCCACTACGGTGCCCCCATGAACACTCTAGCAGCCTATAGGAATTCTGCTGCTGGAAACGTAGGGACATAAAGACGTATGATGTTCCTGTTCTCAGGGCGGGGTGAAATTCCCCACCGGCGGTAATTCCTTGGCCCCCAAGGCGAGCCCGCGAGCGCCACCACACAAGTGGTGGGACAAGCAGATTGTGGTGCGATCCCACAGCCGACGGTCACAGTCCGGATGAAAGAGGACAACGCGCATAAGTAACTGCTACAAACAATTGCTGCTGCCGTTTTCTCATAAAATTGCAAAGCCCCGAGGATTTACTGACATTTACCTTCTCACCCAAGGAGATAGAAAGTGAATCTTCTCACTCAACTGCTGGATGCCACCATCACAATTGGCGGCATCCCCATACTCTGGCGCGAAATCATCGGCAACGCCTTTGGCCTACTCTCTGCTATTGGTGGCATGAAACGAGTGGTGTGGGCTTGGCCAGTTGGCATCGCCGGAAACCTACTACTATTTACCGTCTTCCTCGGTGGTGTTTTTAACACCCCACAAAATCTAGACCTCTATGGGCAAGCTGGTCGCCAAGTCATGTTCCTCATCGTCAGCGCCTACGGCTGGTGGAGCTGGTCCAAAGCCAAGAAAGCTGGAATCACCGAATCCCGCGAAACCGACCCGGCGCGCTCCATCGTGACCGAACCACATGAGGACCCTGCCGCCATCCAACCACGCTGGGCCTCATACCGCGAACGAGTCGGCATGCTTGGTTTCGCCGTAGTATCTACCATTAGCTGTGCTTGGATCTTTAGCGCATTAGGTTCATGGGGTCCGCTTGCCGACGCTTGGATCTTCACCGGTTCCCTACTTGCTACTTATGGCATGGCTCGCGGTTGGACCGAATTCTGGCTGATCTGGATTGGGGTGGACATTGTGGGAGTACCCCTGCTACTGAGCGCTGGCTACTACCCTTCCGCCGTGCTTTACATCGTTTACGGATGCTTTGTCATGTGGGGCTTTACCGTATGGCTCAAAACCCAACGCAATCAGAAACCGCAACAGCCCACCACGCCACAGTCCCAACTCACTCATGTTTAGTGGTGGCCAGCCATTCCAGTAGACCCTAACTCCTTGAACTTATATTTTTCTATATCTAGAAAACATGGAGAACTGTATACGCACCCCAAGCAATACGTCCCAACTTTCAGTGGGGTGCACAATTCCCAACCCACTGGGCCTTTCTAACCACAGACCCAAATGTCCAACGGCAGTGCTTCGATCAAATCATTGATGATTATTTACGCACTGCAGACTTGGAACAGCATCAGATCGATGAGTTTTCTACAGATATCACATGCATCATAGAAAATGCTCGCGATAGGCATATCCTCCATAGTTTTCTATTTCCCCTACCTATGCCAAAAATTGGTTCATCAGCTTGTCTCCTATTTCTTCAATGGCAGAACTTCCACTCACAACAGTTTGGTTGGTACTTCATCGATCAAGCATTTGGGAGTAGAAAAGACTACACCCATCACAAATCTCGATACAACAATCGATACATCAGTTTCTCAACTGAACCAGAAGCGCTTGATGGAAACCCCTCCTCCTCTGGCTGGCAGTATCAAACCATCACACCTGTGCCAGCAACGACTTGGGCATGTTTCATCACTGGGATCGCCCCTTCTGCAGAACTAGCAGAAACACTGCGCAATACAGTTATTCGAATGACTGAGAGCTTGGATATGCACTTGCTAGGCTTGCGGGCCAAATTGAACACGAAGGTATTGGAGGCACAATGTGAGTGGAGGAATCTATGCTTTTCAACGCTCTACTTCAGAAGAATCTGAAGCGAATATTCGATCCGTAATGGAGCAAATCCTGAACACTCTAGCTTCGATTTTTTCTGATATTCACAAACTAGAACCCTGTTGGAGTGCAGCTGAAGCAGATTACTATTACAGTGTTGCCAGACGACTCAACAGAGAATCAGAAAGCATTGGCAATATCCTCACTCAAGTTGAAAGTGCACTAACTGGTGCAAGAACAGGCACAGATCAGCTTCGCTAGAACATTTCTTCTGTGCTCCAAGCTAGCAATTAATCTGACTTCTACCTGGTAAAACGAGACTGTAAAGCAAAAATCTTATAAATCTTCCCACCACAGGCATGTTGTCTATGCCTCAGCCATATTTGAAAAGGAAACAAATGACCATCACACTAACCCAAGCCATGAAAGAAATTGGCGAATGGAATGACAACTTTCAACTGTACAACTGGGCCATAAAAAATCAGGAAAATAGTAATGAGAAAATATTTATAGCTAGAAGCTTATTCAGGTCGTTTTCCTAGCTCCAAGTTACCGAAGCATTTCACCTTGGAGTATGGACGGAAGTGAGATCCACATGCATTAAGATTTCCCCAGCAGCTGAATAAGCTTCCTAGTTTGCAAGAAATTGCCACTAGCTCTTCCCCACTTACAGCTGAAGCAATCAACACATGCATTGATGATTTTTGTGCAACAAACACCCAGCTCAGCTCACCGGTGTTCTTCATCAATATGTGTGCAATCAACGTCGTCATTTACTCACTGGATCAAGAAAAACCACACTTCACCCCTGAGCAATCTACACTGTTTAAGAATTACTTCAAAGTCTTATCAGCACTAGAAAATCCACTGTCTGGCTATGGCATGCACTTGCTATTTTCTATGGTGAGTAACTTAGAATCCATACCGTTTAGCAGAAAAGCAAAAACTGTGCGTGATTATTTGCGTACTGATGATGGTGCGGCACTACAAGAAATAGATCCAGCATTATGGGTGGCACTAGCTGCAACAGTTTTAGATACAAACCTTAATCTCCCCCTTGATGACCCTAAATTTGAACTACGTAGCACGCTGCTCACAGGAATTTTGACATACTGTGCTCAATTCAACTGGGTGATCCCCTGCGAAATGGCAATTTTCCAAATTTTGGAAAATATTATCGAAAATCGCGAAGGTCCGCTTTTCGAAATACACCTACCCATCTATAAAACCCACTATGACTGGATTTCCATTGTTTGCCAACTTGCCATTGATTCAGGTGACGACCGAGAAGGAGTCGGCTCACGTTGGGAAGCCGCCCAGTATTACCATCCTGTAGATAAAGCAGATTGACACTACTGAGGAGTATATAGCTGAGATAGGTGAAAATTAGGGAGAGGAGACTGGTATGAAGTATTTTTCGCTTAGGCCGCCTAGGAATTCGGTGGATATTGAAGCTTATTCAGCTGCTGGGGAAATGTATGCGTGGGCTGCATTCTTTGTGTCCCCCTAGAAGATAGAAACTTATTTAGGCCATTTTCCGTTTCCAACCTACTCAAGCATTTCACCTTGGAGTATGGGCGGAAGGAAAACCATATGCATTAAGGCTTTCCCAGCACCTAAATAAGCTTCAAACTTCAATTGTCACTTTTACGGACTGATGCGGAAGAAATTTTCCATCGGGAAATGTTTTCCTAAGAAGTCTAAAAATTCTTCAGAATAATACTGCTCAATGCTGAGAACCCACTTTCCTATGTCGTTGGGCATTCGGCACATCGGCGAGGTGTCATCGGGCTTTTTCAAATTAAACGTACGAAACGCACTATACGTATCATACTCAGTAATTATCTCAGCAGTATAAAACTCCACCCCATACCGATTCAACTCATCTTCAATAATCGAAGCCTTATCCGCTGGAACATACAAAGCATCATAAAAAACGCCAATCCCATACGACTTCAACTGTTTTCCAGCATCATCAAAATGATCCTCAACCCCCTGAAACACCCTCCCAGCAACATCAGCTGGAGACTGCGCCCTCATAAACGTATTCATATTCTGACCACCCCCATAAATATTCATTGAATCCCTAGGTGGCCTAAGCGAAAAATATTTCATACCAGTCTCCCTAATTTTTGAAGCTTATTCAGGTCGTTTTCCTAGCTCCAAGTTACCGAAGCATTTCACCTTGGAGTATGGACGGAAGTGAGATCCACATGCATTAAGATTTCCCCAGCAGCTGAATAAGCTTCTTTTTTGAACTTGGATCACCAACCCCTACTACCCCAACCAGCACAAAGGCTCCGGTTAATGCAATTCAACCGGAGCCCAACTGCCCATATAATTATTACGGTTGATATGGGGTCTGTGCTCGTGCTGCCCGCAACCGAGTCAAGGTCGATTCCTTCCCTAGAAGTTCCATTGATTCGAACAATGGTGGCGAAATTGCTTGGCCGGAAATTCCTACCCGAAGCGCACCATAAGCCACCCGTGGCTTTAACTGTAGGTCTTCAATCAGCGCCTTTGACAAACTTGCTTCAATATTACTGGTGGCCCACTCTTCTACTGCCTCTAGGGCCGCGATCCCCGCATCCAGTGGCACGACTGCGGCTTCTTTCAGATTTTTCTTTGCGGATTTTTCGTCTAGTACCATATCTGCATCAGCGGTGACGAGGAAGCTCAATAATCCCCAAGCGTCCGATAAAGTCTTGATGCGAGTCTGGACCAGTTCAGCAGCTAAAGCGAACTTCTCTGCTGGGTAATCAGCCGGGAAATCGTAGTGTTCCTGTAGGTAATCACGTAGTCGAGTGGTGAAATCATCTAGCTCCAATAACCGAATATGGTCAGCATTGATCGCTTCAAGCTTCTTCTGGTCGAACCGCGCCGGGTTAGCCAGCACATCTTTGACATCGAAATGCTCAATCAGTTCTGTAACACTGAAAATGTCTTTTCCACTCGACAGTGACCAGCCAAGCAGCGCAAGATAGTTAAGCATGCCTTCTGGAATAATGCCCTTTTCCCGATGATGGAATAGGTCCGATTGTGGGTCACGTTTGGATAGCTTCTTATTGCCCTCCCCCATGACAAAAGGCAGATGCCCAAATTCTGGGGTGTGTTTTGCGACCCCAATCGCTTTAAGTGCCTCATACAATGCTAACTGCCGTGGGGTGGATGGCAG
>JBHACV010000035.1:0-4106 GCA_041854705.1 Corynebacterium sp. | reverse complement strand
GTCAGTCCAAACAGCCCAGAACCTACGACAATCAGATCAAAGTCACTCATGGCCTCTAAGCGTAATGGCTTTTCTACCCGGGTGTTTCAAGACACACCAAGGTGGGGTTACCACAGATTTTTACCCCCAGACACGCCGGGTGTAAATAACAATTTTTTGCTTATTCTTGCAGCCCAAGCCTTTTTCACATTAGTAACATCAGAAACATACATGACAATTGCCCCACTAATGCACTAATGTAGACCTAGGTTACTAACCCTAAACTTCAAGTTTAAGGAAAACAGTACGAAAACCTAGGGAGATTTCAAGTGAAGCAACGACGCCGCCTCCGCGCAGTCAAGTCACGCCCCATCACCGCAACCCTGCTTGCGGTGGCTTTGGTGGCTAGTGCTGCCATAGGAATTGGAGGCACCAGAATCCTACAAACCCAAGATGAAGGCATCGAGCCAGTCGACCCAAGCCTAGCCACCGCCAGCTTATCCGAGGGTGAAAACATCGTCGTGGACGACCCCGCCATCACCGCCCAAGGTGAAGGCGACGCCTCCCGCACCGTCAAACAATTCACCCGCGAAGAACCCTTCTCGCAGTTCGCATTGACATGGAGTGGTGAAAAAGACGTTGCTGTCTTCGCCCGCGGTCAGCGTGACGACGGCTCTTGGACCGAATGGTATAACGCCGATCCGTTGGATTACGGCGGAAGTGATGCCGATGCCGTCCGCGGCACCGACCTGATTTACCTCGAACCCACTAATGCTGTACAGGTTTCCATGTCAGGCGTCGATTTCTACGACGAGAACTCCGTCAAGGATCTTGATGCCGTATTTATCGACGGTGGCGAATCCGAACCCACCGATACCTCCATCGAGCTCGCAGCCGATTCCGATGGCCTACCGAAGGTAATTTCTCGTAAAGGCTGGGGTGCCGACGAATCCATTCGGTGTAAAGAACCTAGTTATGCCGACGGTGTCATTGGCCTAACCGTCCACCACACCGCAGGATCCAATAACTACACTGCCCAAGAAGCCCCTGGAATCGTGCGCGGCATCTACAAGTACCATGCGCAAACCTTGGGATGGTGCGATATTGGTTACCACGTACTAGCTGACAAGTATGGCAACCTCTACGAAGGTCGATACGGTGGCCTGAACAAAGACGTCATTGGTGTACACGCTGGCGGATTCAATATGAACACATGGGCAGTATCCATGCTGGGTAACTACTCCACTGAACAACCAACCTCAGAAATGATTAATAAGGTGGGTGAAATCCTCGGCTGGCGCGCCAAGGTCGAAGGCCTTGATCCAACTGGCAAGAACGAACACATCTCTGAGGGAACTCAATACTCGAAGTACGCCCAAGGAACCAGCGTAGAACTGCCAAATATCTTCGCCCACCGCGACGTTGGCACCACGGAATGCCCCGGCAACTACGCTTATGCCCAGATGGACACCATCCGCAAAGTTGCTAAACAAAAAGCTGGCAGCATCAGCGGTAGCGGTTCCGGTAGCGGTAGTGGTTCCGGCACCAATGACAGCAGTACCACGTCGCAAAGTTCAACCACTACATCAAAGCAGTCCTCACCTAGCACCAACCAGTCCACGCCTAGCACCAATAATCAAAACGCCAGTAACACCAATGGCGGCGACACCACCAACAATAACAGTGCTGTCACTTTGCTAGAACAGCTGGGAGGATCGTCTAATAACTCCGGTACCTCTGGAACTTCCGGCAATATTGTCAACACCCTGATTTCGCTGGCTATCTCTGTAGCCTCTGCCGTTGGCCTGCTACCCGGCACAGTCAGCAATCTTGGTGGCCTCAAGGTCGTCGATGGTCTGAACCTTTCAGCACTGGCTGGCTTATTGGACAAATTAGCCCCACTAGCTGGTGACTCGGACTTGGCAAAACTATGGAAAACTTTCTCCCCCATCTTGGGCAATGCCCGCTCAGAGGAAGTCACCTACACCAATGCCAATGGCAAAGACATCACCTATGCAATGTTTGATAATGGCATTATCATCGGCTCCCCCGAAACCGGCCTGCACCCACTATGGGGCGCAATCGGCGACACCTGGGCAGCCCAAGGCCTCGACATGGGACCACTTGGTTTACCGCTCGGCGAAGAATACAAAGATGGTGACCTACTCCGAGTTGACTTCGAAAATGGTTCAATCTCCTACAACACCACCACTGGCGAGGTAGATGTACAAACCAAATAATCAAAAATAAAAGTTTCCTCCCTAGGACCCCAGAACCCACCAGTTCTGGGGTTTTTAAAATCCTAGAGACTACTCCCCCACCACCTGCAAAATCACCGGCAACTCCCACACCGGGCCTTCCGCCGCAAATATCCGATTCTCAGAACTTTCATACTCGGGCGGCAACTCACAAATAAAACCACCATCAAGAGCACGCGCTTTACGATCAATAACCGCCAACAATTCATCCCCCACTGGCTGACCGGTAGCAGCAAAGGCAGTTGCGGGTGCAAGATGCCAAAAAATCTGGCGGGCAGTACGCACATCACACCACGGATTATTAATAATCTGCCGCAACCCCCAATCAGGTGCATCATAGTCATAATCTGAAATCAGATAATGCAAATCCCGCGGATCAGTTATAGCCGCAAGCTCTGCCGCTACTTCTGCTTGAAACGCCGCAAACCCAACATCACGCTGATGCCGCATAATACCTAACAGCTCATCACCTGCGGCCAGCCCTGAGTCCTCAGCGAAAAATTCCTCAAACTCCTCCTCCGACATTTCCACATATTCATCATCATCGGCCAACTCGACCTTCATGGCTAACAAATCTAGTTCTGCTTCAGTCATAAAAACGCTCCAAAACTCGGGCAACACCAAAATCATCATTAGTAGTAGTCACTTCATCAGCGGCTAGCTTCACTTCTGGTACAGCGTTGCCCATTGCTACCCCCATACCTGCCCACCGCAACATCTCAATGTCATTGGGCATATCCCCAAACGCAATCACATCAGCAGCTGGAACTCCCAGCAATAATGCAACATCAGCCACCCCGGTGGCCTTGGTCACCCCAGGTGCAGAGACTTCCAACAACCCCTCCCCAATGGAATAAGTCACATGTGCCAACTCTGGCGGAATCGCAGGCGAAACTAGTGCATAAAGCTGCTCAGCGGTAAAAGCATCATTACGCACCAGCAACTTCAATGCAGGTTTCTTAATAATCTCCGCCTGTGGCAATACACAATGTTCATCGCTATCCCACGACAGAATGAACTCAGGACTGACTGCAAACTGATCCTCTGAAGGATCAAAAGCAGAAACCGTACTGCGCTCTGCGGCAATAGCAAACTCACACACCACATCCAACCGAGTCACAATCTCAGTCAACGCGCCGGGGCTGAGCGCTCGAGTTTTCAAAATCCGATCGGCTGCCGGATCATAAATCACTGCCCCATTGGCGCACACGCATAGTGGCTGCATCGGCAATTGTTCCAGCACCGGGAACACCCAACGGGCTGGGCGTCCAGTTGCCAGCACTAGTGCCGCGCTTTTCGACGCCCGCATCACCGCATCCCGCAGTCGAGGTGTAACTCGTTCGGCAGAGGTGATGAATGTTCCATCGATATCGCTGGCAACTAGCTGCGGTTCCATATTATTTTCCTCGCTTTTTTGCTTTACGCTCGGCTCGGGCTTGGCGCTCTTGTTGGTCTTTTAGCTCGGCCTCTTCCAAGGTGGGGGCAGAACCCCCCAGGGAAGCTGGGCGCCAATACTCCCCACCGGCAAAGGGACCATATTCTTGTTCGTAGTCGGCACGTACCTCGTCAAGCATGCGCTTCATAGTGTCATGAAGTACAGCGGTGTCATGGTCCACATCACCGGTTAGGGGAATGGGGGGTCCCGCCTGTACCCAGACAGGAAAGTTGTTTCGTCCCAGCTTACGGGGATGGTCTTTGGTCCACAATCGTTGCGAACCCCAGATCACCACTGGCACGAGGGGGACCTGTGCGGCGGTGGCGATGCGCACCGCACCAGATTTTAATTCCTTGATTTCAAAGCTACGAGAAATTGTTCCTTCGGGGAAGATACCCACTAGGTTTCCCTCTTTGAGGCTGGCAGTGGCTGCC
>JBHACV010000034.1:0-29748 GCA_041854705.1 Corynebacterium sp. | reverse complement strand
ATGAAGGAAATCGTGGTTACTTATGGAGAACTATTAATTAGGTGAAGATGTAAATCTTTATGGACAATGTAATCTTTTCGGTTGAAAAAATGCTGAGCTTGAATCTTGGATAAGTGCCTAATTGTGTAGCACACGGTTTATTCTATGTTCTAAAGTTCAATACTTTTTCATTGCTCTGTTGACATAGTAAGTGGCTAAACGTGTTGAAATAGACAAGGAGGCTGGTGTTTATTATGGATGATTGGTTTCTGTCTTTCATAGGAACCTTTATGCAGGGTGGTCTTTTGCAAACATTAGTGACGCTTACTTTCAATTTTGGGCAGCTTTTTAAGAATCACCCCTATCGTTCTTGGAAACTTATGATGGGGGTGATTTATGCCACGATAATAAGTATTATTATTGGTTTATTTTCTCCTATCATTAATGATTTCATCCCATGGTTTCCAGTATTTCCATTACGGCTTGTACTTTTGCTGAATGTTATTGCAATTCTTTCAGATTTTAGGTGGCGCGTTATTCATCCGATCCCTAAACTTGATGAGTTTTTACTGTACCGTAGATACGATAAAGAAATGCGGCAGCTAAAGCGACAGCAAAAGCGAATTCATAAAACGAGATAAATGAAGCTTATTCAGTCGCTGGGAAATATTAATGAGTACCGTTTCCGGTTTGACCATTTCAACACTCAAATAGCTGCATGGCAAACACATTACCGCTCTTCCTTGCTCAGCTCCTCGGCAACAATCGGGCTGACCTGTGCTAGAACAGACTGCGCAATTATCTGAGGCATAGAAATGGCAACGGTTTCCTTGCGGTCCACTGCAAACCATGTTGAGGTGGTGGTGCCATTGCCAAGAACGGCATCTTCAAACCAAACCACCTCATTGACCTGATTTAGCTGAGAACCAGCCTCATAGTTCTCTGGGAATTCTGTGCCACAAGCAATAATGATTGGTTCGAAACCATCAGCGATCCATGCCAGCATATTCTTTGGCAAAGAAGTGGCCTCTACCCGGCGAAAATCCCCAGAATCGCTGGAAGAAAAACTCTCTGGTAACCGATCCAGCACTTTCGAACAGGCAGCACTATCAGCCGCTGTGACCTCCAGATCAGAAAGCGGTACCGGGTTTGGCTTTGGTGTCGTGGTATCTAAAGTTTGTAGTGCTTCATCAAGTTCCTGGCCTAGGTCATTGATGGTGTAATCACTCATCCCTTTGGCGTCAGTGGTCACCGCGATTACTTTTTCCCGATTCAGTGCGTAATAGGTGCGCATTGTCGAACCTGGTGTGGCATCAACGACAGTAAGCCATGTGGTGCCATTGACGTCGTCAAGTGGGGAGAGCTCAGTAAACTGCAGTGGCACATTTACTCCGCAGCGCAGCGTGATCTGTTCTAAGGATGAAGACTTCCATGCAGCAGCCCCTGGAGGTACCGGCTCAATAATTTTAGCTTTCTTATGTCCAAGTAGCTTCTCTGGTAAAGCTGCAACAAAATCTTGGCATTCAACTGAGGAAGCTTCGGGGGTATCAATGGTCCCCATTCCCACTGGTTGGGACGCGGCACGGTTATATACCACTTTCGCCCCCACCAGCACACCCACAACCAATACTAAGGACAACACTAATGCCACAATCATGGGTGTTTTATTCACAGCTACCTCTGAAGAACTCATAGTCAATAAGTCTAAACCCAAAGTAATTGGGAGCAACTACATTAGTGGGCGATAATAGACGGCGACAAGAGACAGGGCAGTTTAAAAGAGCTGTGCTGCCCATAACACTCAGTGCTGATCTTAAGGAAAGAACCCACTTCGTGGTACGCATCGTTAAAACCAAAAACCCCACTCTATTTGAGGTTGGAGAACAGGCAGTCATTAATACCATCATCAGTGCGGCCCCGAGCAGCAGGAATGGTGATGATGCCGCAGTTCTCGATCACGCAGCACCAAACTCCCGAACCGTTGTTACCACTGACATGCTGGTTGAAGGACGTCACTTTCGATGTGATTGGTCCACCCCAGTTGAGATCGGATGCAAAGCCATCACCCAGAACTTTGCTGATGTTGAAGCAATGGGGGCTCGGCCGTTAGCTGCACTACTGGCGCTTTCTGCGCCGGGTTATACCAGGTTGGAATTCGTTTCCCAGTTGGCGCAAGGAATAGGGCAACGGTTGAATGAATATGGTGCTGAACTGGTCGGTGGTGATGTTACTGATGGTGATAATATCGTTATTGCAGTCACTGCTATTGGTCAGTTAGGTGGATCGTTGCCAGCGTTGCAGCTCGACCAAGCACGCCCTGGCCAAATCGTGGTTGCGAGTGGTGGTATTGGTGAATCCGCGGCTGGATTGGCGCTACTCAAGCGCTTCACTCGGGAGGGAATACCAGCAGAATTCGAGCCACTGATTCGGGCACATTGTGCAACTACTGTGCCGCCTGGGAGGGGGTTCGTGGCGCGCTCGGCTGGGGTAACTGCCATGACTGATAATTCTGATGGTTTGTGTCATGACTTGTTTATTTTGGCGCAGCAGTCTGGAGTGACGATAGATGTGGCTTCAGCCGCCATTGCCCCCAGTGATTTGGTGGTGCAGGCAGCGGAGTTGCTTGATGTTGATCCGTGGAGTTTTGTGCATTCTGGTGGGGAAGACCACACCCTGATTGGTACCACTTTCGGGCCGCCACCGACTGGTTTTAGAGAAATCGGGACTGTTGTTCGACACAATTCGATGGGAGAAGTCACAATAGATGGCATGACTGTAACTTCAATTTCCGGATGGGATAGTTTTTGATGCATCAAGATGATCTTTTTACTTTCGACGAAACCCCTGGGTATTTTGATCGACTCGACATTCATGACAGCTGGACTGAAGTTTTGACGCCGGTAAAGGCAGAGATCAATCGGGTAGGCGATTTTTTGGTTTCCGAGGCCAATGCGAATCGTCAGGTACTGCCACCAGAGGAAGATCGGTGGCGAGCATTTCGGCAAGATTTTAATGATGTCAAGGTGCTTATTGTGGGCCAAGATCCTTATCCCACCCCGGGACATGCAATGGGCTTGTCCTTTTCACTGCAGCCAGATGTAAAACCACTGGCTCGCAGTTTGGTTAATATTTTCAAGGAGCTCCAAAGTGACTTAGGCGTGCCGATGCCGCCGAATGGGGATCTGAGTCCGTGGTCGAATCAGGGAGTTATGCTGCTCAACCGAGTTCTGTCTGTTCGTAGTGGTTCGGCTGGAAGCCATCGGGGTAAAGGGTGGGAACCAATTACCGAACAAGCCGTCAGCGCGTTGGTGGCTCGGCAAACGCCACTGGTTGCCATTTTGTGGGGTAAGGATGCACAGAGTCTGTTGCCATTGCTGAATGGGAAGCCAAATGTACAGTACATCACGTCAGTGCATCCTTCACCGTTGTCTGCCAAGCGTGGTTTCTTTGGATCAAAGCCATTTAGCAGGGCAAACGACTACCTCGAAGCGATGGGTGCGCCAGTAGTGGACTGGCGATTGTAAGATATTTTTCTATGCTAAACATTGAGTACTTGGATGGACCAGGTTTGCATCGCTGGGTGCGCAGCGCTGTCAGTGAACTTACCGCTCGGCGTGCCGAAATCAACGCACTCAATGTTTTTCCCGTTCCAGACGCAGATACCGGATCGAACATGGCTCATACAATGGAGTCAGCATTAACGGAAATAGAAAAGCTTGATGAACATGAGCTTTCCGATGTTTCCAAGGTTTCCGCGGCAATGGCCACAGGGTCGGTCCGTGGTGCGCGCGGTAATTCCGGTGTGGTGCTCAGTCAGGTGCTGCGAGGTTTAGCTCAATCGGCAGCCCAAGGGCGGATCGATGGATTATGTATTCAGCGTGCGCTGGCAATGGGTAATAAGTTTGTAGTGCGGGCAATCGATCAACCAGTTGAAGGAACCGTGATTACGGTATTGCGGGCGGCATCGATCGCAGCCCAACAGGCGGCGACTAATTCGCTTGCCGACGTCGTATATGCTGCAACCTCTGCCGCTCAGGTTGCACTTGAGAAAACCCCTTCTCAGCTAGCTGCATTGCGTGAGGCTGGCGTAGTGGATGCTGGTGCCCAAGGGTTAGTTGTACTGTTGGAAAACCTATTGCGAGAGGTGACTAGCTCGCCGAAAATCGGTGAAGACCCACAGGAAAAATCACCTGACTTGTGTCTGGCAGGAAAAAAGCTGGTGCATCCTGAAACAGAAGTGAATACTCCGCCTCTAGGTCCAGATAGTGTGTCATTATTGGGCCAGTTAAGCCATGCTCGTTTTATTGGAGATCACCAGCCACGCCAATTGGTGCTCAGTCCGTATGGGCAGCCAGAGAAATTAGCAGAATTATTTTCTTTGCCCATCCTCGGAACCGAAGAACCAGCCACTGTGATGGTGGGTGCTTCTGAAGTGGAAGCGGTGAAAACGGAGCCACAATTACGATCAGCTGCTGTGCCGCAAACCAGATTAGAGGTGATGTTTTTCATTGAGGGTGCTGATCTTGAGGCGTTACGTGCGGATTTGTCACCAATGGGCGATAGTTTGATCATTGCCGAGATGGCGGAAGATTCTGGCACTGTGCACATTCACACCAACCAAGCAGCAGAAGTAATTACTGTTGCTTGGGGCGCAGGTCGGATATCGAATCTTCATATCGAGGTTTTGCCGGATGCGACAGATCCAACCACGGCGCACCCCCTTCGACAGGTGACGGTTTTGACCCCAGCGGGAGAATTAGCCGATCTCTATCGTGATGCTGGGGCGACGGTGATTATCCCTGTTGCAGATGAGGATGTGGTGGTATCGGTTATTGCCCAAGCGAGGGAGCAACAAGCTAATGAGCTAGTGCTTTTCCCTAATGGGCAGCTGAGTTTGTATGAGTTGGCGAGTGTAGAGCAGTCTGCCCGAGCATTCGAACAAAATATTGCATTTGTTTCTACCAGTGGTTTCTTGCCAACACTGCACGCACTGCGTGTGGCTTATGAATTAAGCTGGGAACAACCAGTGGGGGTGGCTGCCTATTTGTTGACAGCCGCAGCGGATGAATACCAGGTCACCACCATCACTAGTGAACAGTCGGGGTTTGTGGCTCGTCGGTGCGTCGATATGGTGACTGTTGCTTCCACATTGGTTGAGGCAATAGCGAATGTAATAATCAATATGAGTGCTGTCTTTGCCGATCGACAAGAAGTACTGGTTGCGGTAGCAGAACAATATGTGAAGTCTATTGATGGTGATCTGGCTGAAAGTCTTACTGCCCTGATGGATTCTTCCATGGCTGTGGGTGCGGCAGCTGATTCTGGTGGTACAAATAATTTTCGTGACCTTGTTCGATTGAAAGTGTGTATTGTGGAGGGGGAACAGTTCCAGTGGGGTAAGCAAAATATTGTCGCGGAGATCGGGGTGAAGTAGACCGTGCTTGGGTTTAATGATGACCGTAGTTTGTCTGAGATTTTGCCCAAGAAAGAAGCACAGGCCCTTGCTAAAGCTTGGGGAATTAAAACTGTTGCGCAGCTGTTATCGCATCATCCGCGAACCTATGCCCGCCAAGGTCAAGGGATCCCGCTAGAGTGGGTCGCTGAAGGGGAGTTTGCCACCTGCATGGGGCAGATCATAGCGACCGAAACCCGTACGACCAGTCGTGGGGTGATTTTAAGCATTGTTGTAGATACTGGGACCAGTCAGGCGCGCGCCACATTTTTCCAAGCACAGTATTTACAAAAATACCTAGTGCAAGGACTGAAAATCTTACTCAATGGAAAAGTGAAGTATTTCCATAATCGCGCAGAATTGCAGCATCCAGATTATTTAATTTTGAGCACCCCAACAGGTCGGAATCGGTCAGCAAGTTTTGGAGGGCTAGGTCAGTTAAAAAATTACGATGAGGATGAGATTGTCGAGTTATTGCAGTCGTTCGAGTATCTCCCGATTTATCCAGCGAAAAAAGGGTTCTCGAGTTGGCGCATGACTGCAGCGATTCATCGAGTGCTTTCTTCTGGCATTAATGCGCCCGATTTGTTGGGGAAATACAAACCAGCAGGACTTATGGATTTACACACTGCGATCCAAGGGGTGCATCAGTTTATTCCTGTCGACCCTCGTTCCTGCCAGGTGCGTTTCGCTTATGATGAGGCCTTAACCTTAGCGGTAGTGCTTCAGTTGCGTAGGAAAGAGGTTGCTGCTCGTCAGGCGGTTTCATTGACATCTCGCCCAGATGGCTGCGCTAAAAAACTCATGAAGAGCCTGCCTTATAACTTAACTCAAGGCCAGGAACGTATTGTGTCGGAAATTTTTGCTGATTTGCACCAGACTCACCCGATGCAGCGACTGCTTCAGGGAGAAGTGGGTTCTGGGAAAACCGTGGTGGCGTTGATCGCCATGTTGCAAGCTGTTGATAATGGCAAGCAATGTGCATTATTGGTACCCACAGAAGTCCTAGCTCACCAGCATGGCCGCAGCCTTGAGGAGTTACTTTCTGGTGCTGGACTGGACGTGAATGTTGTGGTGCTCACAGGATCATTGCCGATGAAAAAGCGCAGGGAAGTGTTATTACAGATCGTCAGTGGTGATGCCGATATCATTGTCGGAACACATGCATTGATTCAAAATTCGGTGGAATTTTTCGATCTTGGTTTGTGTGTGATCGACGAGCAGCATCGTTTTGGTGTGGAGCAGCGCGATAGTTTGCGCGGCAAGGGGCGAGATGGGACCACGCCACACTTATTGGTAATGACGGCTACTCCCATTCCGCGCACGGTCGCAATGACTTTTTTCAGCGATCTCAATCACTCGGTGTTAAAAGAGCTGCCTGGGGGACGGCGTCCGATTACTACTCGAATGATTCCAGATTATTCCCTCGATCGGATTCACTATGCCATGCAGGTGATCCGAACTGAGGTCCAGCGGGGTCACCAAATATATGTGGTGTGCCCGCGGATCACCGGAGACGGTGGGGTAGATGACATGTATGAGAAAATGACCCGTGGACCGCTCCAAGGGATGCGAGTGGGGCGATTACATGGGCAGATGCATTCGGAGGATAAAGACACTGTAATGCGGCAGTTCGCCGATCATGAATTGGATGTGTTGATCGCAACTACTGTGATCGAGGTAGGGATCGATGTTCCTAATGCTACGGTCATGTTGGTGCGTGAGGCAGAAAACTTCGGAATGTCCCAGTTGCACCAATTGCGTGGTCGGGTAGGCAGGGGTGGTAATGCGTCTATATGTTTTTTCCACCACAGCGGAGAATTTGGATCGAATATTGATCAGCGGATTCAGCAAATGTCGCAGACCATAGATGGTTTTGAGGTAGCTGATCTAGATTTGGAATATCGACGTGAAGGCGATGTGCTAGGAGTTGAGCAATCTGGTAGGTCAAGCAATCTGCAGTATTTGGATTTGAAGAATCATGCAAAACTCATCGAGCACGCCAATAACGATGCCCAGATCATTGTGGAGCAGGATATCGCTGTGGCCCGCCAAATCGCAGCCCAGTTTGATGAGCAGTCCGCTGAGTTTCTGGATAAAACCTAGGCTAGCGGTTGGTAGGAGCTAAAAGGAAGTAGTGCTCTTTGATATGGTAGACCCATGAAAATCTGTGCGCCGTTTGCTGGCATCGTTCACTATAAAGTAGCCGTCGGTGATACGGTAGTTACTGGTCAAGAACTTGCAAGTGTTGAAGCAGTTAAACTTGAAGCACCTGTTTTTTCCCCAGGGCCAGGCAAAGTAACTGCGATCACAAAAGCAGATTTCGCCGATGTGATAGGTGGCGATGAACTACTGGTGCTTGAGGAGGTCTAAGAATGGGTATGACTCGGATCATTTCCGGCCAGGCCCGCGGCCGGAAAATCAAAGTTCCACCAGTAGGAACCCGACCCACATCTGACCGAGCGAAAGAGGGCTTATTCTCCTCACTTCAAGTTCGGTTCGGTTTTCAAGATGCGCGAGTATTGGATTTATTTGCTGGCAGTGGGGCACTTGGGTTGGAGGCCGCTTCACGTGGGGCGGCAGAAGTAGTGTTGGTTGAGTCTGACCCCAAAACCTGTGAGGTTATTCGCTACAACGCGGGTGTGGTCAAACACCCAAATATTCAGATCGAAGAAATGAAAGCCTCCACCTATTTGGCACATGCCCCCAAAGAGTATTTCGATATGGTGCTGGCAGATCCACCCTATGACTTAGCTGACGAGGCGGTGGTGGAAATGCTAGAAGCCTTAATTCCCGTGCTTGTCGACGGGGCAGCGGTGGTGGTTGAACGCCATCGCGATTCACCCAACACCGCGTGGCCGGATGGGTTTGTACCCACAACCCAGAAACTCAAAAAACGCACCTTTGGCATTGCACGAATGGATATGGCGGTATTTGATCGGGAACTCGCTACAAAGAAAGAAACACATGACTAATATCACTCATCGGGCCGTATGCCCTGGTTCATTCGATCCAGTCACCATGGGCCATCTCGATATTTTCCGCCGAGCGGCAAAGCAGTTCGACGAGGTCATCGTTTTGGTCACAGGTAATCCCAATAAGGAATCGGGGCTTTTCACCATTGAAGAGCGGATTGAGATGATGCATACCGCGACCGAGGATATTCCTAATATTCGTGTGGATTGGTGGGCGGGTTTATTAGTGGATTACACCACTGAGAACGAGATCGGTGTCATTGTCAAGGGGCTACGCTCCTCACTGGATTACCAGTATGAAGTCCCAATGGCACAGATGAATCGCAACCTGACCGGGGTGGACACTATGTTTTTGATGACTGATCCGAAATATGGTCATGTTTCTTCTACTTTGTGTAAAGAGGTCATCAAACTTGGAGGCGACATTCATGACATGCTGCCGCCATTAGTTGAGGCAGCTATTAAAGAAAAGTATGGGCAAGCAACCACGTAACTAATGTCGGGAATCTCCCTCGGGCTGATCGTTTTCGCCACGGTATGTGCTGGTTCTTTTTTACAACGCACCTCTGGCATGGGATTGGGCCTCATTGCTTCGTCGGTGCTGAGCATTGTCTTAGGGCCAGTGGACGGTATTTTTGTGGTCAATTTGTTGGCCACCATTAATGCTGCATTAATTACCACCCTAGTGTGGCGGCGGATCGAGTGGCGTCGGTTTGCACTCATTGGATCAGTAATGATTCTGGGGGCGATTCCCGGTGCGATCTTGGTGCATTATTTTTCCACTGGGGTGCTGCAAATCATCATTGGTGCAGGCCTATTGCTCGCATTAGGGTTGGTGACGTTTGGTGCGCGTTTGTTCCCACCAGTAACAGGTAAGTTGCCAGCGATTGGGGCAGGAATTACTGGTGGGTTGATGAATACGGTTGCTGGGGTAGCTGGACCAGCTGTCACGGTTTATGCGCAGTTAGCTCGGTGGGATCATGTGCGATTTGCCGCTACACTTCAGCCGATTTTCGTAGTCGCTGGGGCGTTGTCGTTTGGGACAAAAATTGCGGTTTTAGGGCCTAGCCCAGTGCTTGGGATTGCCCCCATCGTATGGCTTAGCGGATTAGTTAGCATGCTTGTGGGGATTGGCCTTGGTACCAAACTGGAACGGTATGTGCCGAAAGCAAAAGCCCGCCGAGTTGCCTTAACGGTGGCAATTCTCGGCGGGGCCTCTGCACTAGTGCGTGGTGTCATTGCTGTGATCTAGCAGATTAAATCATATTTCCCAGAAGTTCTTGATTATTTAGAACTAGAGCAAACTAGATAAGAAGAGCTTAGTACGCTCATGTTGGGGGTTGTCGAGAACTTCTGCTGGAGTTCCAGCTTCGACAACAACGCCGCCATCCATGAATACCACTTGATCGGAAACCTCTCGAGCAAATCCCATCTCATGGGTGACCACCAACATGGTCATGCCATCTTTGGCCAATTGCCGCATGACTCGTAGCACTTCACCGACGAGTTCGGGGTCAAGTGCGGAGGTGGGTTCGTCGAAAAGCATAAGTTTGGGGTCCATTGCAACCGCACGGGCAATGGCAACTCGCTGCTGTTGCCCACCGGAAAGCTGGCTAGGGTAGGCATCTGCTTTGTGGGCGAGACCTACTTGGTCTAGCAGCCGCATGGCTTCTGAGCGTGCGCGGTCCACTGGGATTTTCTTGACTTGAACCGGTGCCTCCATCACATTTTCTAAGGCAGTGCGATGGGGGAATAGGTTGAAGTTTTGAAAGACCATGCCAATGTCGGCGCGCTGGCGGCTAGCTTCTTTTTCCGAAATTTCGTAAAGAGTGCCGTTCTTTTCCTTATAACCAATGAGCTCACCATCAACATACAATCGACCCGCGGAGATCTTTTCTAGGTGGTTGACGCAGCGAAGGAAAGTTGACTTACCAGAGCCGGATGGTCCGATGAGACAAGTCACCGACCCTTTGGCGACTTGTAGATTAATACCTTTGAGAACGTCGAGTCCAGAGAACGTTTTCCACACTTGTTGGGCGTCAATCATGGGGCGAGTCATTATTGTGCTCCTCGGTTTTTGTCGGGATGTTGTAGATGGCTGTGCCCCACAACATTGACATTTTTCGGCAGGGCGGCTTCCGCGTCAGCGAGTGCGGCAAGTTGCCGTTGGGTCAGCTGCCGAGTAGAGCCTTTTTCAAAGTACTTTTCCAGATAATACTGGCCAACCATGAGTACCGAGGTGATCGCAAGATACCAGGTGGCCGCCACCAGCAGCATCGGTACCGGTTCGAATAGGCTGTTAGCAATGTCCATTGCACGGCCGTAGAGCTCCTCAGAGTAGGGAATAGCCACCACTAGCGAGGTGGTTTTCAGAAGCGAAATGAATTCATTACCGGTTGGTGGAATGATGATCCGCATGGCTTGGGGCAAGATGGTGCGTTTGATGGTCATCCACCAGCTCATACCAAGGGCTTTTGACGCTTCAGTTTGTCCTTCAGGAACAGCTTGAATACC
Source organism: Corynebacterium sp. (assembly GCA_041854705.1). Lineage (GTDB taxonomy): Bacteria > Actinomycetota > Actinomycetes > Mycobacteriales > Mycobacteriaceae > Corynebacterium. Next base: position 18,828 of record JBHACV010000034.1, on the reverse strand, counting down.
AGCACGTACGATTTCTGCCATATAGGCAGCCTCGTTGAGCCCGAGACCGATCACAGCTAGGAAGAAGGCGTTCTTGAGCAGCTCCTGCAAGTCAATTTCTGTAATGCCAACATTGACCGATTGGAAGACAACTCCTGCCAGCCCCCAAAACACCAGCTGCACGTAGACTGGTGTGCCACGGAAGATCCACAAGTAAACCCAAGATAAGGCGCGCAACACTGGGTTAGGTGACATGCGCAGCACCGCCAAAATGGAGCCAAGGACTACACCAATGAGCATGGCCAATAGGGTGAGCGCTAAGGTGTGCATGGCAGCTTCGGCAATGCGGGTATCAAACAGGTACTTGCGGTAGGTGGACCAACCGAAGGCTTCATTCGTGGCGGCGGATGCGAGGAACCACAATGTGAGGGCAGAGCACAGTACCGCGGCTATCCACCGGCCAGGATGAGGTAAGGATTTAGCCTCAATGAAGACAGGGGGTGTGGGAGAAGACATAAAGTGTTTCCTTGGGTAACGAGGTAGCTAGGCCATAAATTAGGCAGCTAGTTGACGGCTTTGCCATTAATCATTGCTTCAGTGACTTGGCCGTCGGTCAGGCCCCACTGATTCATGATCTTCTGGTAATCCCCAGAATCGATCAAATGCTGTAGTGCTGCAGCTAGTGCTGGTCCTAGTTCAGAGTCCTTCTTTACTGGCCAACCATAGTGTGCAGTATCGAAGATTTCTCCCTTCAATTCGATGCGGCCATTCGAGCGGGCAACCGCCCACGCGGCAACTGGGGAGTCAGCAGAGAACGCATCAGCTTTACCTAAGATAGCGGCGTTAGCTGCCAAGTCGGAGGATTCATAAGTTTCCTTCTTAATGGCAGGTTTACCATCAGCGACGCATTGCTCACTACGCTTGGTTACATCCTCAGTATCAGAGACGGTGGTGCGCTGTACCGCAACGGTTAAGCCACAGGCATTGTCGGGATCAATATCTTTATCTGGTGCAGCTGCCCATTGAATACCAGCATTGAAGTAATTAACAAAGTCGTAGTTTTTGCGGCGTTCCTCGTTGTCAGTAAAGCCAGAAGCACCGAAATCAACGGTACCGCCAGAAACCGCTGGCAAAATCAGGGAGAAATCTAGATCACTGACTTCTAGCTCTAAGCCCATGGTGGCAGCGACTGCGCGGGCGAGATCGATGTCAAATCCGATAACTTTGCCTTGTGGGTCTTTAAACTCAGCTGGGGCAAAGGGCGGATTGGTACCAATAACAATTTTTCCATCAGATGCGATATCAGCTGGGACCATTGCCTCGATTTCGGGAACCGCATCGGGGACGATTTCTACCCAACCTTCAGGCAGACCGCCTTCGGCAGCGGGGAGGCCTTCGGCAGCAGCTTCGCCAGAGGCGGTGGGGTCACCTTCAGTATTAGTCACACAGCCGGTGAGTAGAGCACCTGCGGTTATTACGGCAATGACCGCAGCACCGATTCGATTTTTTGACTTAAATTTGCGAGGAGTCATGCGCATAACCGTATCATATTCGCAACGATTGACCTGAGCGAATAGCGAATTCTCTTCACTTGGGTTGTTGGTTCATTCCAGCAAAAACGGAAGTTACGACAATGACCAATTAGATTAGTAGCAAATATTTTGCATTTGCTGCTTGACAATAATATTAAGGAAGAAGTCATAGATCTCGGATGGGATATTTGCATTGATCCTGACTTTGATTGGCGGTGCGGGTAAGGAAAACCCCATTGGTAGCAAAAGCTAACGCAATGGGGTATGGATGAGCGCTATAACGACGCCAACGGGGTTAATTCTCAGCTTTGATTACTCCATCGTGGTCGGTGAATCGCTCCAACAGCATGACCCCGCTCGCAATAATGCCGCCAAGGATGGCCATGCCTAAGCACCACAAAATATTGTCGCTGGGGGGCAGTAGTTGTGCGTCAGAGGTTTGCCACGGCCATAGGGCTCGCAAGGATCCCAGCATGAACCCCGCCATTGCGATCATGGTGAACGTGTGGTGGGTTTCAATGAGGTACTTCAAAACTTTGATGAACAATGACAATCCAGTGATGGCGCCGAGAATAAACACCGACATCACTGTCAGATCTCGATCGGCCACTGCTCCCATGATTGGTTGGTACAGCCCCATCGCTAAGAGCATGAAGGAACCAGAAATGCCTGGTAGCACAAGGGCGCAAATGGCAATCGCGGCGGCACAGAACACCATGAATAAGGAGGGGTTGGGTTTTTCCGCGGAGGTAAGACCAGTGAGGAAGAAAATGAACAAGGTAGCTAAGGCAAATAGCGAAATGGCCACAGGGCGTTTCTCGGAGAAATCTGTCTTATCAACCATCCGTAGTGGCACAACTATTGATGCCGCCACCATGCCAAGGAACAATGCCCGAGCGGTTTGGGGGTGATTTGCCACGAAATTGTGCATTACTCCAGAGAAGGTGAGCACGGTTCCAACCATGCCGATTCCCACGGTGATGATGAAAACCCATTCCACTCGTTTGGCGGCGGCCAGGAAATCAGCTGGTTTGGTTACCAAAGTGCGCACCGCATGCAGTAGTGCATCACCGTTGTGAATAGCGCGCTCATAGATGCCTGTGACTAGGGCGACGGTGCCACCGGAAACGCCAGGCACCAGTTCGGCCATACCGATCAGTCCGCCAACAATGAGGTTAATGACATGACGGAATGGGGAAGATTTCAGGGCGGTTGGCGAGTTCTCCATAGACGGCGTCTTTCTATTGTTTGCGTAAAGGTGTGTAAGGCGCCACACCTAAAGGAACTTCTGAAATTTTACCTGTTGGCAAGCTTTAGCGCTTATCAGCAACCAATGGGTGCCCCGCATCAGATGTGCACATGCAACTGCCCATACTTGTGACAGTGATTGCGCAGCGGTTTGGTTAAGGAAAAAGTATATAATTTGTCAGAAAGTACAAGGCCAGGTGCTGAAAATAATATGACCTCTGACTTAATTCGGTTATTTAAAGAAATCAAATGTGCTTGCTTGGTTTTTATGGGATGTGCAGTAAAATAACCGAATTAAGTCGCCAACCTTGACTAGTTTTTTGATGATTGCAGGTGGCATTTTTAATGGCAAGGACAAACGCGTCCCATTTTGGCCATGAACCCCCAATCATAAAACCTCACCTATCTGCAAAAACAAGTAGGTGAGGTTTTGAAACTGTGCCCCAGGTGAGACTCGAACTCACACTGGACGGGTTTTGAATCCGTTGCCTCTGCCAATTGGGCTACTGGGGCGCACAGAAGATATTAGCCTATGGGTGGGGCTTTTCGAAATTCATGGTTGTACTACGCTTTTTGTTTACTACGAGGTGTGCATTTCCCCGAGGTTGTCGGGGGTGTGAGCTAAACTTGTGCCCTGTGACTGATGCGAAGAACCGACTCATGCTCATTGACGGACATTCCATGGCGTTTCGGGCCTTTTTCGCCCTGCCAGCAGAAAATTTCTCCACCTCTGGTGGGCAAACCACCAATGCGGTTTATGGTTTCTTGTCAATGCTGTCTAATTTGCTTAATGATGAACAACCAACACATGTGGCGGTCGCTTTCGACATTGGTCGGCAAACGTTCCGTTCGGAAATATTCCCAGAGTATAAGGCGCAACGCGACGAGACTCCAGCAGAGTTCAAAGGGCAAGTGCCGCTTTTAAAAGAGGTGCTGGCTTCCTTGGGTATTATCACCTTGGAAAAGGAAAATTACGAGGCGGATGACATTATCGCTACCCTAGCTACTGCAGCTGAACCACTGGGTTATGAAACTCTGATTGTTACTGGTGATCGAGATTCTTTCCAATTAGTCAATGACACCACCACTGTGTTGTATCCCATGAAAGGGGTGTCAGTGTTGCACCGTTTCACCCCAGCGGCGGTGGCAGAAAAGTACGGTCTACAGCCCAATCAGTATCCAGATTTTGCGGCGTTGCGTGGTGACCCTTCGGATAATCTGCCATCGATTCCTAAGGTGGGGGAGAAGACTGCCACCAAGTGGATTTTGAATTATGGCAGTTTGGAAAATCTATTAGACCATGCTGATGAGATCAAAGGTGTGGTGGGTAATAATCTTCGGGAGCGCATCGATCAGGTACGTCTGAATCGTACACTGACTGAAATGGTCAAGGACTTGGAGTTGCCGTATTCCCCAGATCAATTAGAACTTAAACCAGCTAATGTCAGTGAAGTCGCAGCCCATTTCGATTCTCTAGAGTTTGGCGTTAATCTTCGGGAACGCGTACTCGCAGCAGTCAAAGCGGATGTTAATGGGGTGCTTGCTGCAACTGAGAATGATCGCAACCAACCGACTATTGATCTTGAAGCACTTGATAGCTGGTTGGAAAAACGCAAAGACCAACCGTTAGCGGTTTTTATTACTGGCAGTGGCACCCCGGCTACGGGTGATGCGGAAGCATTCGCACTGCTTGATGCGGATTTTCATGCTGTCACAGGGTTCTTCGCTGATCTGAGTCCAACAGAAGAAAAAGTACTAGCAAATTATCTTGCATCTGATGCACCGAAGTTCCTTCATGAGGCGAAAGCCACTTATCACATGGTGGCTGGTCGCGGTATGACCTTGCGTGGCATTGCTAATGACACTGCTATTGCCGCCTATTTGCTGCGCCCTGGTCAGCGTACCTATGAACTCAAGGATGTCTACCAGCGGCATTTGCAGCGGCAATTAGAGGTGGAAGAATCCGGGCAACTCTCACTTCTCGATGCCCCCGGATCTCAGCACCTCGTCTCAGCTGCAGTAGCGATCATGGAGCTGGTGCCGGTATTGATTGCTGGGTTGCAGGATATTGCTGCTTTTGAGCTGTATCTTGATTTGGAATTACCCCTGATTACAGTGTTAGCCGAGATGGAAGCAGCTGGGATTGCAGTAGACGTCGATACGCTAGAAGAACAGCTAGAAACCTTCAAACAGCAAGTTGCCCAAGAAGAGGCAGCTGCCCGAGAAATTGCTGGTGATCCTAGTTTGAAACTCACCTCGCCGAAGCAATTGCAGGTGGTGTTGTTTGACACCTTGGGGTTGCCAAAGACGAAGAAAACCAAAACTGGTTATTCGACTGCGGCTAAAGAGATTGAGGCGCTGGCTATTAATCATCCTCATGAGTTTTTGAATCATCTGCTGGCTCATCGTGAGTATCAGAAAATGAAGACCACGCTGGAAGGATTGATTAAGGCAGTGGGATCTGATGGGCGGATTCATACCACTTTTAATCAAACTGTCGCATCAACTGGTCGGTTGTCCTCGACCGACCCGAATTTGCAAAATATCCCAGTGCGCACGCCAGCTGGTCGGAAGATTCGTTCTGCATTCACGGTTGGTGCGGACTTTAATGATCTGCTCACTGCGGACTATTCCCAGATTGAAATGCGGGTCATGGCTCACCTGTCTAATGATCCAGGTTTGATCGAGGCGTATCAGGAGGGCGAAGACCTGCATAATTATGTTGGTTCCAAAGTCTTTGAGGTACCGGTAGCAGAAGTCACCCCAGAATTGCGTCGACGTGTCAAAGCTATGTCCTATGGACTGGTTTATGGTCTTTCAGCTTTCGGCTTGTCCCAGCAGTTAAGTATTCCACCGGGAGAGGCTAAGCAGATTATGGAAAATTACTTCGAACGTTTCGGTGGGGTGAAGAGCTATCTTGATGAGGTGGTAGAAAAAGCTCGCAAAGATGGATACACTGCAACACTGTTTGGGCGCCGTCGCTATCTACCAGAACTAACCTCTGATAATCGGGTGGCTCGAGAAAATGCAGAGCGAGCAGCACTTAATGCCCCCATTCAAGGCACCGCAGCGGACATTATTAAAGTTGCAATGTTGCGAGTAGATCGGGAGTTGAAAAAAGCCCAGCTCAAATCTCGAATGCTACTGCAAGTCCACGATGAACTTGTGGTGGAGGTCGCAGCTGGGGAATTGGAACAAGTGCAAGCCATCGTGGAAACAGAAATGGATTCCGCGATTACTCTGCATGTGCCATTGGAAGTTTCTGCTGGTGTGGGGAAAAATTGGGATGAGGCAGCACACTAGCATTGTCGGTATCACCATGGTCGTTGCATGCCTGTCCCATCAGTGTGCTTGCAGTTGCCTCGTACAAGTCTTCGGTAGATGAATGAACGGTTTGTATCGATGAGCTTTAGTTTTGCGCCTACAGAACGAAAAGCACGAGCGCTGGAACGAGAGATCCGGCGCAGGGCTTGGTATTTGAGTAATACCAAATACCAAAAACTATTCAGACAGTTAGAGAATCATGGCATTGTTGATGGTTGGGTCCACGTTTTAACCGATTCAAACGGACCGTACCATATCCTCATTGGGGCTCATGAAATTTATGAAGTTGATGGTTGGGTATGTGGCTATCTGCACCACGGTTTTGCTACTGGCCTAATACCACTACGAGAAATTGAATTTTTAGATCTTGAGCTACCACAAGATTGCAATAGGAATGCGTTACGTATCGAGTTGGGGCAGGTGGGTCAGTTCAAGTGGGAATGGAGTGACAATACAATTCGTATCTGGGCCTATAGCAGTTAGCTCTTATTGCAAGTGCAGTTAAGGAGATGAGGGCATGCGTGATACCAAACCATTATTATTGGCGGTACAGCTTGCTGAACTTTTCTGTCGCTGCCTAAAGTTTTATCCACTAGAACAGCAAGATTTTCGTAGCCCATTTTATCGCACTGACTACGAAGAAGGATCCCCGTTATTTTCGGCACAGCATAGTCAAAGTGGGGCCCGGATTCGAATTTTTCTTCGCTTTGATCAGTATTCTTGTTGGCAGCAAATAACTGGGGATGCGCAAACAGAATTGGTGCTAGGGACTGCAGATGCCACATCACCAAAGTTACGTAAGGACATTCATGGCTACCTTGCTGATTGCGCGGATACAGTGGCACTTTTGGCCCAACAACGTGATGATCTCATAACTGATACTTTTATGTACCAGCTTCACGAATTTGGCCAGTTTCGCTTTGACTATGGCTTGGAATTACTCAAAGCACTCCAGCTGAGACCTTTTGGTTCCTATAGCGATCTTAATTGGTTCATCCAAAGTGTTGATGCTCATTTCGCTTGGCACAATGATCCGATGGATCGCTTCTATATTCGTCAGCCGAAGGCACAACAACAGTGGAAAGAAATACTACGACCACAATTACAAAGGTTGATACAGCAATGAACTCACTACTCAAGTCCACTGCTTGGGAGAAGTGTTTTCATTCTTTTGGTCTTGCTGATGCTACTCCCAGGTATCTGCATGATCTGCAAAGCAAAAATCTGCAACGCCGAGCAGACGCAGAAGATCATTTGCGCTATGAAATCTACAACTCTGGTGATTTGTGGACTGCCGCAATTCCGGTTGTAGCATACCTTTGCGAGATTATTGGTCAATTAGATGATGACGATTTTTGTCTGCACTGGCTTTACGACGTCGGCACTACCATCCGGTGGTTTCACCGCAGCCCACAACCGGTTACATCTTCCTTGGAAGCAGAGCTTGTGGACTGGTTGGCTGAAGCAGATTTAGGGGATCTTCAGTACATAGCAAGCATAGACCGGTGGATTGACGAGACTCAATGTGAATCGCCTAGTCGCGGTGTACCAGCGCAGGTGGCGATTTATAGGTTGCAAACAGAAGTTTGTAATCAACTTATCGCATTGGCGCCAACAGTATGCTCGCATCTTATTGCAGGGTTGCAGGTGAATAAACATCAGGTGCTATATGCACAGGCACTGGTGCCATGGGCACAGTGTGCTAAGTCGTGGCTACCACTAGCACGTGATGTGGTGGTTCAATGTGTCGCATCTGTGACTGAAATTTCTGATTTAGCAATAGCAATATTGGCACTGGGACAGTTAGGTGGCCAGTTGCAGAGTTTTGAAACCCATCCACAGCCAACAATTGCTGCATTAACACTGTGCTTTGCGCGTGATAGGGGAGCGGCGGATCGGATAGTGAGTTTCTTAAAAACCGCAGATTTTCCTACGATTGAATCTACCTGGCCAACACAGTTTCCAACTGGGGCAGCAGCTACTTTGACAACGGTACTAACCGAGCTCAAAGGAAGACAACTCAAGGGAAGACAATGAGTGAGATTATCCAACATGATTTCGACTCGCAAGAGTTGCCATGGGGACAGTGCGATCGTGATCAGAAGTTCCCACTCACTAAGCCACATTTCTTGGAATCAGACGGAGAAGTTGAAGCATTTACTCAACTGTGCACAGTTTTGTCCAAGGGGCTGATTTTACTGCGGGATGAGGGCAATGGGGATTCTACTTGTGCAGTGACTTGTGGCCCTGCCGCAGGACAAGTGTGGCAGATATACATCAGCAGATATGACAATAGTCGAATGGTCCTAGTTCGTCCCCGATATCATCCGCAGAATCAGCAACCACTATTAGTGTCTGACTGGTTAGAATTACATTCACAAGGGATGTTGTCGTCAGTTTATCGGGAAGACATCCTACGCATCCTCTCTACTTGGACCAATCCAACCTTAACGCGGGGCGTATTATCTGTACTACTAGAGAAATGGGATGAGCCGAGATATGAGCATCATTATGAGAATACTTTGACTCGCTCGGATATCACACATATCGAACAACAATTACTACCACTTCGGGCGCACCATATCCTAGATGCAGATTATGACAGTGGGTTATTCTTCGCATTTACTGGTTTCCTAGAGCGACATCCCCACCAAAGTTTTGTCCAACTGTGCCTCAATTTCCTAGAAAAAGTTGCAATGGCTTCCAAACAGAACCATGTTTTAGCTCAGTATCGTGCTGGGATTACCGCTGCTCGTTCCTTCCTTGACGGACGGCTGACTGAGGCTGAGTTAATTCAGTACTACATGGCATTCAATCACAAGAGATCTCTGCCATCTGAAACAAGTCAGTCTGCTGCGGCACTGTCAGAGCTCATACTTCGTTTTTTAAACCCCAAGAACCTTTCATGTACCCCTGACGCGACTGAATGGTACAGCTTGCCGGACTTTTTCTTCGACCATATAGCTATAGTTCATCCACGCTACCCAAATAATTTTCTCGACATACTTGCTGACTACGATATGAAAGCAAGAAAGCAAAACAAATAACAGCCGCCTGTTCCTCAAATAACACTACGGCTACAGTGATACTTGCCCAAGCGGCCTTAAAAGGCAATCGCTATGGTTCCCTTTTTTGATAAAAGTTCTACTGCCAGGTCCTAACCCCGATTAGAATTGCACTGGTGAACGCTTCTTTCTGGAAAAATCTTGATGTCACCGATTGGGCTGGTACTGATGATGCAGTCGGTGGATTGGAATATTGCCTGAATGAAATTGCTTGCCATGATGGTGATATCGGTGCTTTCGAGCAGATTTTCGCCGACTCTGCTCGAAAACGCGCCGCGGAGTTGGATCAGTTACCAGCAGCTAAACGCGGAAAACTGCATGGCGTGCCGGTAGCCATTAAAGCCGAAAATGCTATAGCTGGAGTACCCACCAGCTTTGGCACAATTGCCAATGACACACCTGCTGCGGTAGAAAGCACAATGGTAGCTCGATTACGAGCAGCAGGCGCGATCATTATTGGGACCACTCGAATGCCCGAATGCGGAGCTTGGTCGTTTACCGAATCAGAACGCGCAATCACTCGCCATCCACATAATCTTAAATTTAGCCCTGGGGGTTCTAGTGGCGGATCCGCGGCGGCAGTGGCTGCCGGCATGGTACCAGTTGCCATTGGTGGCGATGGCGGCGGATCGATTCGGATTCCGGCAGCAATCTGCGGGCTCTTCGGCCTGAAAGCACAGCGAGGCCGGATTTCCACAGCACCTTATCCACACTTATGGAACAACCTTGGGGTAATCGGCCCAATCACAAAATCAGCTCGAGACCTACCATTGCTTTATCAAATACTCACTGGAAATGAGCCAAGCGACCAGTACCCAGCAACAGCTGATATCGCACCGAGCACCATCACAGCTGACACCCGCCCACGACTGCGAGTAGGAACGTCAATAAGCGTGCATCTACCAGGAGTCAAGGTAGCAACAGAACATCAAGCCGCAGTATATAAAGCAGCATCCTTGTTGGACGGACAGCGGAATGAACCAGTGCGCTTGCCCACCCCCACAAAAGCATTTATGCCACTATATTTCGCATCCATCGCAGAAGAAGTAACACTGATGGACCACCCAGAACTAGTCGAGACCCGCACCAAGCAACTAAGCCGGATTGGGAAGCTACTGCCGAAACAAGCCAAGGATTTTGCGGTACGCCAATCAGCTGACTACGAAGCACAACTCGATGACCTGTTCGAGGACTTCGATATAATAATCACCCCAGTTATTGCAGCACGCCCAGCACCTGCAGGCATTCTTACTGGCACGAATGCCATTTCGGCCCAAATCAAAGCAGCACCCTACGCAGTGTTTACCGCCTTATGGAATATCACTGGACATCCAGCGATCAGCGTTCCAGTAGGCAGTAGCGCCCGCGATGGGCTACCTGTCGCCGTACAACTCGCCGCAGGCAAAAACCAAGAAGCACTACTTATCGACGCCGCCAGCTACCTCACCGAAAGATTACACAACACCATATGGTAGAGGACACGGAGCAACTGTGAACATAGTAGAAAACCAGCAAATAACAACTACCCCATTACTTGGCAGCTACTTCGACGGTGATGCAAAATAGCTGACATGAGCCGTCGAAAAGCAAGATAACAAGGGCAAAACCCTAATCGCAAAGATACTGCCTAAGCTAAAATTAATGGCAGCCTTCCACGCAATTTTCCCTTAGTTTTCAATAGCGCTAATATGTAGCAATCTCATAAATTCACGTTATATCTCGAATCACGACATTCACCATAAGGAATCACATACAAAAACCATGCCACCGCGGGGGAGCATTTTATCGGTGGCAAAACCCTATGGTTGACATGATCTTGGCGAAGGAGAAACAATGACATCCTTAACCCCACGTGGGTTGGTCAGCAATTTCAAAAACCTAGGTTGGGATCAAGCCAAACCCGAGGAGGCACTCGACCTCCCCCTAGGAACCCCAGCTCAACAACGCATCATCCGGCCAGCAATCGAAAAAGGGATCTGCACCCGCCAAGAATTTCAACTAGAATTCGACCGCCAATCACAAGGGGAAAACCTCACCTTCGACTCCCGAATGCTGTCGTTGTACTACGTCCGACTTGGCGTCAAACCAGAACTTACTGCCAATTTCAATTTCGGCACCACCCACAAAATCACCGCCGCCTGCGTAGCCGAACAAGGCACCGACTATATCCGCCGGTTCGTACTCAACGTCAAAGACAAACTACCTGCACTAGAAAGACCACACCTTCAACCAGACAGCAATGCCATCGCCAGCGTATTTCTTATCAATTCCGAAGCCTGGGAGAACGAACCAATTCCAACCGACATAGGCTACCTAAACAATTGGGCAATGGTGGCAACCGCTGCCTTAGGTGGCAAAGAACTCGTCCAATTCAAAGGACGCGCCCAACTACCCTCCGGCATGGTACTCCATAAACGCTTCTACGAACATGCCGAAGCAGCACATGACCAAGGCCTACGCCTCTACGGCCCACTTGGCTACGCCCTAGTCATGGGCCTGAAACGACGCTACTTCCCCAGAAAAGAACCCATCCGCTGGTTCATGGAAGCCTTCGCCATCGCCACTAGGCCACCAGACGCCCGACACATTGTCGACCTGCTACACAATCATGCAAGACTCACTGACAAGGAACTACTAACCCACCGAAAGCACCTGCAACCCGCCTTCGCCGCCTCCGACGCACACCTCCTCGGACATTTCGGACACCGACTACTCACCCTCGTCAATGATGAAGAACTCGTACAGTTTGCAGTCGGAGCACTACGCGCCCCCAACACCGATGCGTTACGACTTGTGGTGGAATCCCTAGCCAAACGCGAACGCCCTACCACCAAAACCGTACAGGCCCTACAATGGCGCCTAAAAGAACTCGCAGGCCACACCGACCCAGAAATAGCAGCACACGCCAGAAACATCCTGGAAAAATGGCAAGTACCCAACATACCAACCTTCGGCGATACCACAGCCAACCCAAACGACACCCTATGGCAACCCACACCCAAATTATGGCAAGCCCCACGATTCACCGCTGGAGCCGTATCACCCTTCAGCATCCGCGAACACCTCGAACAACTACCCAGAACCCCCGGCGTGAGTGACCTCAACACCGAACAGTTCTTAAGCAAAATCGTCACCCTCGCCAACGAAAACCTCGAATCCGCTCAAACCATCCTTGCCGACTACGACTCACTATTCAAAAACCGCGCCTTTCTCGCCAGACAATCCGTAGCAATTTCTCGCGAACTCGAAGCCCTCGACCAATTAGGCACCATGCCCTGCCTACTATCCGAACCCTCCTACGTTGACCTCCGCATCACCGCCGCCGACCTCGTCACCCGCCTCGAACGCTATCGCGACGCCAAAGCAGAAGTAGCACCCATCGACCTTTACCTCGCACTGCTACGCCTCGATGTCACCACCATCGACATCGAAACCATCACCAACCAACTAGCCCACCTATCAGTACCAATCGCCCGACGATACGGCGTCAAAGGCTTCAAAAACGCCAGTGAAGTGGTGCGCGACTACCTATACGACCCGTTTGCCGAACCCCCACTAATCATGTTCCAAATCTACGACAAACGCCTCGTACCAGCACCAACCCACCGACCCCAATCACTTTTCTACTGCTACAACCCATCACACTGGTGGATCTCCCAATACGGCGAAATCGACCCCGGAGTCTACCCAATGTGGGAAGACTCCGCCTGGATCTCCATGCGCTGGGGACGTGTCGTTGACCCGATAAAAATGGGACTCCTCGCACAACAAGCAGCCCACCGATCACGCCCCTTCGGACCCGGACTCGCCATGAATATGCTGGCCATGCAACGCCCCAGCGTATCCGGAGAATTCGAAGGCGCATGGGAAGCAATGATCCTATCATGGGAACGCGGCCTGCTACGCCCCAACATCGCTGACCCAGCTCTTTTAGACTGGCGCTTCGAAATCGACAACTACTACAACTTTTGCGACACCTTCGTCAAAATCGCCCACGAAGGCATGCTTTCAGTAGTCTGGCCACTCCTTGACCGCATGCTAACCTTCTCCAAACAAGAACGAAAACTTGTTAAAGCCTCCTTCGAAGTCTCCGAAGCCATGGCCGAACTCGCACCCGAAGTAACCAAAGCCATTGCAGCAGGCGCCGCACCACCCGAAGTCGCTATCGCGCCGGGACTGCGCTGGTTTGCCGTTCACAATGGTAGAGGACGAGTCTATCGGGCTGCGCAAGCCGCGATTAGAAGACTTCCAGAAGTCCGTATTGAGGAATAACGTGCTTATCGACGCCACTGACCACATCACAGATACGCTGCAATAGTGCTGTCTAATATGGGACAAACGGCGCAAATTCCATGCCGAAATCAGTCTCTGATGCATGGATATGGAGTAGATTATGGAACTCTTCTTCGGTGACATAACTACGGCCACCACTTGGTAATGTAATGAAGTCTCGGGAATAGACCTCATTTAGTGCCAAATAATGCTCAGGTTTAAGGTACTTTCGGTGAGATTCAAGCTGTGCGCGCAGGTGAGTATGGCATTCTTTCACACTCCAATCTGGGTTGAGCCATGTGGAGTTGACCTGTAGCAACATAATGAAAATGAAATCAGCAAAACTCCGGCTGTAGATCATGCCGACTCCATCGTCATGCCGCAAAAGCGCAATGGCAGGTTCTGCGGTGTGGTCTAAGTATGCAAGTGTATAAAGATCTCCCGCGCCGGTAATCGCAAATGGAATGAAGCTATTTTCATACTCTGGTGTTAGTTCAAAAAGTCCGAAATCACAGTCGGCCCAATCGTTTACTAAGGTGTCAGGGGAGGGGATTTCACAATCAAGGCCAAGAAACAAGAAAGGCGGGTAGGGCAGTAGTTGCGGGAATATGGTGGTGTACCATTGTGGTCCGAACTCGCCCCAGTCAAACATTCCATCTGTGGCAAGCTGTCGAACAAGTGGGGGAATGGACTTACCATGTCGGTTAGCCATAAAAGCAAAATATGTATTCCAGTCCATCATTCCTCCTGTTGTATTTCGGTCTGTTAGTCTTTGCGCACTGGTTGATGGTTGGATATGGGCTGAGCTTGTGTTGAATAGCCAAAGGGCATTAAAAACTTTATTACTATAGTACTTATGTTTGATAGTATTTTAAATAAGCACCGACAGTGGCGCATGGAAAATCCTCATGTACGGTCCCAGATTCGACCGGTAGAACCATCGGACATAGATGAGTGGATGCGTGAATTTGAGGTAGATCTTGGTGGGGCCATTCTTTGGTGTGATGATGAATCAAACTACGCAGGTGTTTACTGTCAAGGACCATTAACAGGAATGGTTTTTGTGCTCGTTCACGACGCCATGCCCAATGTCCCCATGTTTCAAACTCCAGAAGAATTCATCGATCGGGTCTTTTGCGATGATGAACCTGTTTGGGATCTTGGTTCTATGCGGTGGTATCAGGTGGGAACACTCCCGCCTAGGCAGTTGGAAGGGCCTTTACTAAAAACCAGAACTAGCCAAGCGCTGCAATTACTGGATCATATTGATTTCGTAGATGATGAAGATGACTATCGTTCATTTGCGGCGGCATTGGCACTTCTTCCTAAACATGCGGTACCAGCTGTGGTTTTAGAGCGGTTATGGCAGTTATTTAAAACTGATAAGTCAGCATATCTATGGCAGGATATTCCAGAAGTATTGGTTGCCAATGACTTTCGCGAATGTGGCCTGCAAATTGCGCAAGCACTGGAGTTGGCTAGGAACATGGTTTCGCGAAGCCAAGCCAATGAACTGATTCGAGCAGCGGTGCTAGGGCCCTAGCTACTGAGGCATTAACAGCAGTCAAATAAGCGATGAGGTGATTCATTACCCATTTATCGAAAATATGAGCTATTTACAGTACTTTGGGTCAGTTGTGATGTTAGATTATGAGAAACGCATTCCTTTATATCTTGGTATGTCATTCAAACAAGGCGGTTAACCATGAAAGTGCCAGAAAAGCTACTACAGGCCATTGAGATTTTCAATGAACTGGGATGGAACACTGCTGACATTAATCAGGCACCTATACTTCCTTTGGGGACATTAAAACAGCAGGCTATTGCCAGACGCGGATTACGTCATCCATTTCATAAATACTTCAGAAAATCCCCTAGCATCAATCAACTTGAGGCTATTAATCCCCACATGCTGTCTTTGTTTGCACTACGGGTAGGTGTAGATGCTAAACATGCCCATGAACTGCATTTTAATCAGTTACACCGGATAACTGCAGCGTGTATTTTACAAAGGGAACAGGACTTCATTACCAAGTTTGTTGCCAATGCGGTACATCCATTCGTTGGTTGGGAAGGTAATCGACTCGAACTTGATTGTAGTGATATTGCTGCAGTATTGGTGGTGATTGACCCAAGCCAGCAACAGTTTCCAATTCCTCTTCAGAAGAACTATCTAGAACTATGGGCAATATTGGCAGCTACCGCATTGTGTGGCAATGTGATCACTTCTCATGCTAATAATTCCCACCTACCAACTACGGCAGAACTCACAGCCTCTTTCTCGCAGCATGCGCAGGCAGCAATACATGCGGGGGTGGCATTAGACGATGTGTTGGGGATGGTCCTAGTGGAGGCGGTAGCTAGGAAATTACTGGACCGTGCCGAGGTAATAACTTGGCTGCTTGCGGCATATGATGCTACGGCACAATTACGCATCCGTCGTCTTATTGTAAAATTGCTGCAGCTGGAATTAAACCTCAGTGACTCAGAGTTGCTAGTGTATCAAGAAGCAATTGGAATTCATTGTGCCAGTGCTGACACATGCATGTTAAGCGCTTTCGGACGCCGATTTTTAAAAATCATAGATGACAATCAGCTTCCGGATTTTGCTATTGGTGCACTGTATGGACCTACTTTGAAGGCCCGTCGGGATGTGCTAGCAGCACTGCTTGATCGGACAACGGTACCACGTCCAAGTATCACAGTGGCCTTTGCTGATCGGTTGGCAGAACTCGCCAAGGATAAAGACCAGACCATACGTAAAAGAGCAGTAAAACTGGCCCAAAAATGGGGAGTAGAAAATCAGCATGCGGTAGCGCCGATAAGTGATAATACGAAGAACACCTGGCAGCCAACCCCGAAGTTGTGGCAAGTTCCACGTTTTGAGCGTGGTCTGGTTACCGTTGAATCGGTACTAGCGGTGCTTTCGGATATGCCAAAGACCAACCAGTTTTTTGATAGTAACTCAGAGCTGTTTTTAGCTCGTCTAGTTGAGTTGGCAAATAATGATCTGCAGGCCGCGAAACGTGCGTTACAAGGGGCTGGAGAGATTCATGGTGGCGTACTAAAAAGGTGGGCGAAAGGAGAGCAAAACTCCCTGCCACACAAATGGGATCGGCTCCCTTTCGTGCGAGAGATTGTAGTCCTTGGCAATATTGAGAAGGTTCCGTGCCTCTTATCAGAACCAAGTTTTCTAGACCTAAGCGTTGATTTCAATGATCTATTATTTCGCCTAAAACAATACCAACATGCCCAATTACCAGTGCAGGAGTCTGATTTGGTTCTGGCACTGTTGCGGCTAAATCTTGCTGATATCAATATCAACGAGGCAAAACAGCAAATCAAGGACATTGAGGTTGCAATTATGCGACCAGATGGTCGAGAAGTTGCTCATGCGGTAAAAACAGTTACCCGCGGGTATTTGGATAATCCTTATCAAGAGCCGCAGTATCCCAAATTATGGGAGCTAACCGTAGAAGCTAGAAGAAAACACATTTCTACTCCTGTATCACTACGAATGTTTCCCGATCGGGTCAAGCAAATGTTCTTAGATAGCAATAGTCCCGATCCAGGTTGCGTGCCACACTGGGGTGATGTGGCTTGGATTGGACTGCGGCCGCATGACGCAGGACATGGTGAGACTGTTGAAATTATTGCGCACATGGCTGCCTGCCATCAGCGGCCGCTAAGCCCTGGGGCGGTGATGAATCTATTAGCAGCAACCAAATCTACTCCTCGTGGTGACTCTGCTAAGGTACGTGAAGCTGTACATCTTGCTTGGCATCGTGGCCTTTTACGTCCTAGTTGCGCTGATGCTGCACTGCTGCATTGGGAGCCTGAACTGACAAACTGCAAAGGTATTGCTGAACCATTAGCAGAGTTAGCGCGTGAGGGATTACTGTCAATTGTCTGGCCGTTACTGGATGATTTTCTCGTACTTGCTACCAAAAAACGCACTATGATACCAGGAACACATGAAGTTGCCGAGGCCATGCAACAGCTGGCGCCAATGGTTAACCACGCGATACAGATTGACATAGCTCCAGTTCAGGCTTTAGAGGTGCCCGGGTTGCAGCGGCTAGCCAGCCGTGGCGGATCTTCGAAAGCAGTCATTGCTGCCAAGGCCGCGCTCGCTACCTTAGACGTGACAGATAAACCAAGTGAGGTAATAGTTACGGATGAGGGAGCTGACCTGCATCCGATGGACAGTAAGCGCTTTTCCCAGCTATGGCCAGCTACTGCCCTTAGTGGTGAGTCATGGGATTATGGTGTCGAAACCCGATTGGGCTTTGGCAAGCAGCAGCATAATAATCAACAATTATTTACTTTTTTGACGCTCGCTAATGGGACCGAATATCAAGTTGAAAATCTTGTAACTTTTGGTGTGGTGTCGCATGATGACCAATGGCTAGTGGTTTCACCCTCAGATTCGACTGCCAATAGGTTTAGGATTTGCTGGACTAGGCTTTATGCCGAAGACAATATGATTCTTGTTGACCCTACTGGGAAGCGAGGGTATCTACAACGTGGGAAACGCCCTGAGCAGGTGATACCACAGTTTGCGGTATTTGCATTACTAGCAGCACTTGCAGATAGCCAGCATTATGAAGATGCGGTTACTGCGCTGCGGGCAGTAATAAAACAGCGTCGGTTAGGGGCAGCAGCTGTACAAGCATCAGTGGCGCAGCTACTGCAGGATAACGATTTATGGCGCCCTGCAAGAGCCGTGGGATTTTTAGCAACTAAGCCGGACCTGCTATTTGTATTATGGCCGGTGCTGACAGAATCAATTAATCATGCTGCTGCTTGTTTGGCTACAGAAAAGCGTGTGCCACGCTGGTTAAACCGAGTGTTAGACGTGACACATGACCATGCTTCAATATTGCTGAAAGCAATGCAATGTGGCTATATAGCTACAAAAGCGTGGGATGGTTTAACCCATATTGCGGCAGGGAAGAGGCACATGCAAGCAACAATGAAAGCAAAGCAGCTTGTTGCGGCATTTGGGCTACCAGCAGAAATAACCAGATAACTGCCATGAACTTTGGATCGAGCTATTCTTACCGCATCACGAAGTACCACACCTATCTCGACGCTGCGCAACAAATATTATCCTCCCCGCCTGATGAGTGGACAGGATTTTGCGATATTGCACAGGGACTGGTGAGTTTCGCAGACTATCAGGTCGTGGAAACTCAGTATGTAGAGGTCATTATGAAAATCTGTCAGTATCTTGAACTGACAGAGTTGACACTTCTTGACTGTTCATATGTCACTCCAATCTTTGCATCAATGCACCCAGACCTAGAGGGCAAGCAGATGCCAATAGATGAGAGGTTAATCGCAATCATTCGCTCGATCCTGCGGGAAGAATTCTGGGCTCGACTGTGGCATCCACATTGCGAATT
>JBHACV010000033.1:0-33926 GCA_041854705.1 Corynebacterium sp. | reverse complement strand
TCGGAGATATAATGCCATGATTGTCCCTTGTGGTGGGAGCGGCCGCATTTGCGTAAATCAATCCCATAAAAGCTATAGCCCTGCTGATGGAAATACTCTGCGACATGGGTGTGGAAAAAGTAATCTGTCATGCCGTGGATATGCAGCACAGCGGGGCGAGTGGTGGCAGGCATCTTAGTGGTGCTTGGTAGATAGCGCACTAGGGTAGTAGTTACCTCGCCTTCACCGTCAGGATCGTCACCTAGGGGGATACTTAGTTGTTGATAATCTGGTCCAAGGAGATCGTCGCACCATTGTGAGTGAGTGTGATGGTGGGGGAGGGAGTTGTTCATGGTCGTTAGTTTATTGTCTAGCTGGTGTGTAATTACTACTTCTGGCTTGTTGCTAGGCAGTTGCTAGCTAGTTTTCAGAATTTATTGATGCTAGCTGCATGGTTTAGCATACTTGTTAGATGGGGGCGAACAGAAGTTTTCCTTAGGGGCGGAAATAATTGCCGAACAACGATGGGGGTGGGGGATGGGGGTGATGAAATCGGGGTTTTATAGGGCGGAAAGCTACAGAATTAATTGTTCAGTGTGGGAAAATTTTTCAACGGGGGTACCTTATTGAAACTAGTTAGCTGGGATTTTTCAGTAACGAGTCTATGAATATAAAAGATGATGAAGAAACGGTCACCCCCAAAAGATTCGGGCGTAAACTGTTTATCCGATAGACGCGATCAAACATGCGTCTGCGCTATGAGGGCATCGTCTACCCCGATCTGTCCCAAGGATATCTGGACAGAGATGAGGAGCGGTGCTTTCTTAGCAGGACGGTTGCTGAGGCCGTCTGGGAAAGCGGAGAGAAAATAAGGGAAGTTTAAATGTCAGATTCCAGTAGTAACGCACCAAAAACTACCGATGAAGTTGATGTTGCGCTGATCGGTGGTGGTGTGATGAGTGCCACCCTAGGTGCGATGTTGCGAACCCTTGAACCGACATGGTCGCAAGTTATTTTTGAGCGCCTCGACGCTCCTGCCGAGGAATCGTCCTCTCCTTGGAACAACGCTGGCACTGGGCACTCAGCCTTGTGCGAATTGAACTACACCCCAGAGGTGAAAGGTAAGGTCCGAATCGCCAAGGCTTTGGACGTGAACGAGAAGTTCCAACTTTCCCGCCAGTTCTGGGCATATCAGGTAAAGCAGGGAGTGCTCAGCGATCCACGGGAATGGATTAATGCCGTACCACACGTATCCTTTGGTCGCGGTGATAGCCAAATCGCCTATCTACGCAAGCGCTATGAACGTTTGGTTAATCACCCATTATTCCCGAATATGCAGTACACCGAAGATCGGGATACTTTCGACGAGTTACTGCCATTGATGGGGGAGGGCCGCCCAGCCACCGACAAGGTCGCTGTGTCATGGATCGATGCTGGTACCGACATTAACTATGGTGCCCTGACCAAGCAGTTCCTCAACGATGCTCATGCTAAGGGAACCGAGATCCGTTACGGACACGAAGTACAAAAGCTACGCCAAGAAGGATCGAAATGGAAGCTGACCGTTAAAAACCGCCACACCGGTGACATTTCGGTATTCCGCGCCAATTTCGTTTT
Source organism: Corynebacterium sp. (assembly GCA_041854705.1). GTDB lineage: Bacteria > Actinomycetota > Actinomycetes > Mycobacteriales > Mycobacteriaceae > Corynebacterium. Next base: position 32,330 of record JBHACV010000033.1, on the reverse strand, counting down.
TGTCGGCGCTGGCGGCATGGCCTTACCATTGCTGCAAAAAGCCCGCATTCCCGAAATCCGCGGTTTTGGCGGCTTCCCAGTTTCGGGTGAGTGGCTGCGCTGTACCAACCCAGAGATTATTGAACGCCACTCCGCGAAAGTATATGGTCAAGCATCAGTCGGCGCACCACCAATGTCAGTGCCGCACCTTGATACCCGCGTAATCGACGGTGAAAAAGGACTGCTGTTCGGTCCCTATGCTGGCTGGACCCCGAAGTTCTTGAAACAAGGATCATGGCTGGACCTGCCAAAGTCCTTAAAAGTCACCAACGTTGCCTCCATGCTGAGTGTTGGATTCAAGGAATTGGGCCTGACAAAATACCTCATCACCGAGTTGATGAAGGATAAAGAAGCCAAGATGGAATCCCTGCGTGACTACATGCCCAATGCCAAAGACGAGGACTGGGAATTGGTCACTGCTGGTCAACGTGTTCAGGTAATCAAGCCAGTGGTTGGTCCGTCCTTTGGTTCTTTGGAATTCGGCACCACCTTGATTTCCCACCTCGACGGTTCCATCGCTGGTTTGCTCGGTGCCTCACCAGGTGCCTCGATTGCCCCCGCCGCCATGCTTGAGGTACTGGAGCGCTGCTTCGGTGATCGCATGATCGAATGGGGGGACAAGATCAAAGAAATGATGCCTTCCTACGGTGTGAAGCTAGCAACCAACAAGGAACTCTTCGAAGAAATGTGGGACTACACCCAAACCACATTAAAACTCAACCCCTAAACCACATCGGTCATTCTTTCAACCGTTTTCAATAAGCCACGAATTCCGGTACCTTGATTGCAAGAGCGCCAGTTCGTGGCTTTCTCTTGTCACTAGGAACCAGTAGTAAATTCAAAAGGACGGTTATGTCGGAAACAATCGCACCAAACTACCCATTCTCCGCGGTAGTTGGACAAGACCAACTGCGATTGGCCCTCATCCTCACAGCCATTGCACCCCGGATTGGCGGTGTGGTTATTCGCGGTGAAAAAGGCACAGCTAAAACCACAACCGTACGAGCCTTCGCCAAACTTCTACCAGACGCCCCATTAGTAAATCTTCCTATCGGTGCCACCGAAGACCGAGTCGTGGGTGCTCTCGATCTAGAAACCGTCCTCACCACAGGCAAAGCCACCTACCGACCCGGCCTACTCGCCGAAGCCAACAATGGTGTGCTGTACGTCGATGAAGTCAACCTACTCGCTGACCACCTCGTCGATGCGCTTCTCGACGCCGCTGCTACCGGCCTAGTAACCATCGAACGCGACGCCATTTCCCACAGCGCTCCAGCAAATTTCGTATTAGTGGGCACCATGAACCCCGAGGAAGGCGAGCTGCGCCCACAATTGCTAGACCGCTTCGGCCTATCAGTGGACGTCACAGCTTCCCGAGACGTTAATGTGCGGGCCGAGATCATGCGTCGACGCCTGAGCTTCGAAGATAACCCAAGCGATTTTATGGCACAGTGGGCAGACCTTGATGCCAAAACCGCTACGAAAATCACCGAAGCCAAAAACCGTCTACCCCAGGTCGAACTCAGCGACACCAACCTTGCACGGATCGCTCACCTATGCGCTGCCTTTGACGTCGATGGAATGCGCGCCGATTTAGTTATCGCCCGAGCCGCCTGCGCCCATGCCGCATGGTCAGGCCAAGATTATGTAACTGACGACGACATTAAAGTCGCGGCCGAATTGGCACTACCACACCGCCGCCGCCGCAACCCCTTTGACGAACCTGGGCTAGACCAACAACAACTGGACGACGCCTTAGATCAGGCACAACAAAACCACCCTGAACCTGACCCAAACAGTTCCCCCGAACCAACGGCTCAATCAGAAGAACCTACTAGCCCAGAACAAGCAGTTGAATCAGATCAGCCGTCAACCTCAAAGGAGGTTTGTAGCGCCGATCAAGGTGCTACCTTTCCGGGTGCGACAACTCCGACACTTCAAACACAGCAGCGACACTGAGGCCGCGCCGGGGCGGCGAGCTCCGGCATATACCCGAGTTGGGTCAACGGTACGGGCCTCGAAAAGTGGGCATGGCCTGCACCTACTGGGAACACTACAGGCTGCTTGTGATCGAGGAGCACGGTTAGAAAATGGTGGGATTGCCTTTCACCCACGGGATCTGCGGCAAGCTATCCGGCGGGGTAAAGAGGCTAATCTGATCGTATTTGTGGTCGATGCTTCAGGCTCAATGGCTGCCCGCGATCGACTTAGTGCAGTCACAGGTGCGGTACATTCCTTGCTCGGGGATGCCTATCAGCGCCGCGATAAGGTGGCGGTGATTAGCGTGCGCGGCAGCGCACCTGAACTATTATTACCGCCAACCGGTAGCATTGATGTGGCACATCGACGGTTGCAGACGGTTGCTACTGGCGGGCGCACCCCCCTGCCAGAGGGGCTTAAACTGGCACAGCAGATTATTGAGCGCGAACATCGACGGGAACCAGGTCGTCGGGCGATCATGGTGGTGCTTTCGGATGGTCGAGCCACCGGTGTAAATGGGTTGGCGAATCTTCGACAGGTCGCGCAAGAAATCGCGACCCGCGGTCTAGCCGCTACCGTAGTCATTGATTGTGAAAATTCCGCACGGGTGCGCCTAGGTTTAGCTAGCGAGCTTGCACAGAACCTTGGGGCTCCGTGTGTAAAGCTGGCTGAGTTAAATGCTGACTCGGTGACCGGAATTATCAATGCTGTTTAACGAATCGTCATTAAGAAAAAGTTAAGGAAACAACTATGCCTCAAGGAAAAGTAGATCCAGCAAATATTCCAGATGATGGATTGACCACAAAGCAACGGCGCTTACTGCCCATCACTGCAGTTCATACTGGGGAGGGGAAAGGAAAATCCACCGCAGCATTTGGTATGGCCTTACGGGCTTGGAACCAAGGCATGAAGATTGGGGTTTTCCAATTTGTAAAATCTCCGAAATGGAAAGTCGGGGAGGAGTCGGTGTTCAAACAGCTAGGACAACTACATACAACCACTGGGGAAGGTGGTGCAGTGGAATGGCACAAGATGGGTGAAGGTTGGTCGTGGTCTAAAAAATCTGGCAGCACTGACGATCATGCTAAAGATGCCCTCACCGGTTGGCAGGAAATCAAGCGGCGCTTGGCCGCCCAGACCCACGATTTTTATGTGTTGGATGAGTTCACTTACCCCATCAAATGGGGCTGGGTTGATATTGATGATGTGGTTCGCACTTTAAAAGCTCGTCCCGGAATCCAGCATGTGGTAATCACTGGGCGTGATGCTGATCCAAAACTGATTGAGGTGGCCGACCTTGTTACCACAATGACAAAAGTTAAGCATCCAATGGATGTTGGGCGGAAAGGCCAAAAAGGCATCGAGTGGTAATAGTGCCGCGGGTTTGGGTCACCAAACTCCGTGTTGAGCGCGGTGAAATACGGGAACGAAATGCAATGATCGTTCCCGTATTTTCGTTTGGCACTTCTAGTAAACTATGGCATGGATCACGGGAGTGGGGGTAAACGGGGTTAAGATTGGAGCGGCATTAAAACCATTAAATTTTGCTAAAAATGAGCCATTTAAATAGTTTTATAGAAAATGCCTAATGCAGTATTTTGGCTAACGTTTGGTTTTGCTTATGTTGGTGATATACCGTGTGCTCTATGAGCCAGAACATAAACAACCCTCAAGTGAGTGATGGGACACAATCACCAATGATTGTCTTCCGGGGAGTGCAAAAGTATTTCGGCGATTTTCATGCGTTGAAAAACATTAATCTTGAGGTGCCACGTGGGCAGGTTGTGGTGGTGCTTGGTCCCTCCGGTTCTGGAAAATCCACCCTGTGCCGCACCATCAATCGATTAGAAACGATTGAAGAAGGGGAGATCGCCATCGATGGTGTCACTTTGCCAGAAGAGGGCAAAGAGCTAGCACGATTGCGGTCAGATGTGGGTATGGTCTTCCAACAGTTCAACTTGTTTCCCCATATGACCATTAAAGACAACGTCACCCTCGGCCCGATTAAAGTGCGCAAGTTGGGAAAGGACAAGGCAGGCGAATTAGCAATGCAACTGCTCGAACGGGTGGGCATTGCTAATCAGGCGGAAAAATACCCTGCGCAGCTTTCTGGCGGGCAGCAACAGCGTGTTGCAATCGCCCGAGCGCTGGCCATGCGGCCAAAGGTTATGCTTTTCGACGAACCCACCTCAGCACTCGACCCAGAAATGGTCAATGAGGTGCTTGACGTGATGGCGGATCTCGCCAAAGAAGGCATGACTATGGTGTGCGTGACACATGAAATGGGATTCGCTCGTAAAGCTGCCGATCGAGTGTTGTTCATGGATGAAGGCGCGATTGTTGAAGACACGGACCCTGATTCCTTCTTTACTAATCCCCAGACCGATCGCGCTAAAGATTTCCTCGGCAAGATCCTTGCCCATTAACCCCTCAGCCAAAGGAGTATTAACTCATGAAAACCACGTTTACACGTTTAGCATCCTGCCTCACAGTTGCGATTGTTGGAGCGACTACGCTCAGTGCCTGTGGTGGTTCCAGCTCTGGTGGCGACCTACTTGGCAATATAGAGGCCGGAAGCGTCACCTTAGGTACGAAATACGATCAGCCTGGTCTTGGCTTGCAAGAAGCCGATGGCACGATGTCGGGATTAGACGTCGATGTAGCAACCTATGTGGTCAACCAGATCGCTAGCACCAATGGCTGGGCTGAACCTCAGATCACCTGGAAAGAAACCCCTTCCAGTCAGCGAGAAACCTTCATCCAAAACGGTGAGGTAGACATGATTACTGCTACCTACTCCATCAATAAGTCTCGCACTGAGTCCGTCAACTTTGGTGGCCCCTATTTGTTGACCCATCAAGCACTGTTGGTGCGTTCCGATGACTCGTCAATCACCAAGCTTGAGGATCTCGATGATGGTCGGATTCTGTGCTCAGTCACTGGTTCCACCCCAGCGCAGAAGGTAAAAGAAGCACTTCCGGGTGTTCAGCTGCAAGAATACGATACCTACTCCTCCTGCGTAGAGGCACTGCGTCAAGGCAATGTTGATGCAATGACCACCGATGCCACTATCCTCAATGGCTACTCTCAGCAAGATCCTGGTGCGTTTAAGGTGGTCGAGTTGGAAAAGGATGGCAAGCCTTTCACCGATGAACACTATGGCATTGGTTTGAAGAAAGATGACACTGCTGCCACCGATGCAATCAATGCCGCATTGGAAGAAATGTACTCCTCTGGTGAATTCGACAAGATTGTGGAAAAGAATCTTGGTTCTGATGCTACAGGCGTGTCTGAAGACAAGCCAGGCGACTTGTCTTTCATTGAGTAGAACACCATAGAGCCAAGAAAGTCACAGGTTGAACTGGGCAAGCCAGAAAGGGGTTGTTAACAGACTATGGATGCCATGTGGGCACAATTAGGCCCAGCTATTCTCCCAGCATTTTTCACCACCATTAAACTGACGGTGCTCTCTGCCCTTGGTTCTTTAGTATTGGGATCGGTGCTGGTAGCAATGCGGGTCTCACCAATTGGGGTGTTGCGAACTATTGCCACGGTTTATATCAATACCATTCGAAACACCCCTTTGACTCTCGTGGTGCTGTTCTGCTCCTTTGGGCTGTACCAGACCTTAGGACTGCAATTAGCACAACGAGATTCTGCCACCTTTTTGGTTGATAATAATTTCCGGCTGGCAGTGGTTGGCTTTATCCTCTACACCTCAGCCTTTGTTGCTGAAAGTCTACGGGCTGGCATTAATACAGTCAGTTTTGGCCAGGCCGAAGCAGCTCGGTCGCTGGGGTTAAGCTTCACCCAGATTTTTGGAACCGTGGTATTCCCCCAAGCGGTACGGGCGGCGATTATTCCTCTGGGAAACACCCTGATCGCCTTAACCAAAAACACCACTGTTGCCTCGGTGATTGGGGTGGCAGAAGCCTCACTACTGATGAAAGAGGTCATTGAGAACCATGCCGCACAGATGTGGATCATCTTCGCCTGCTTTGCCATCGGTTTTATGATGCTCACCCTGCCGCTGGGTCTTGGCTTAGGTAAGCTATCGGAACGTTTGGCGGTGAAGAACTAATGAGTACACGTGCAACAGTCCTATATGACACCCCTGGGCCAAAGGGGCGACGACGCAATACGATCTTCTCAATCATTACCATTGCTGTCATGTTGGCGATCATCGCATGGGTGCTGATGGTCCTCAATGATAAAGGCCAGTTAGCTGCGGAAAAATGGACGCCATTTATCAGTGCTAACACTTGGAAAACCTACCTATTGCCTGGTTTGATGGGAACCTTGCAGTCGGCTTTCGCCTCTATTATTCTCGCGGTGGTCTTTGGGGTAGTGCTGGGTTTGGGCAGGTTATCGCAGATTACAATTGTTCGGGGGACCTGCGGTGTTATCGTTGAATTCTTCCGGGCAATTCCAGTGTTATTGCTGATTATTTTCAGCTATCAACTGTTTTCAGTCTATAATCTGGTGCCACCTCGACAGTTTGCCTTTGCCGCCGTGGTGGTGTCGTTGACCCTATACAACGGTTCAGTGATCGCCGAGATCATCCGTTCCGGTATTAAGAATCTGCCAAAAGGTCAATCGGAAGCAGCAGCAGCATTGGGTTTGTCTCACCGACAGATCCAATGGAAGATTCTGCTACCACAGGCGGTAGCCGCCATGTTGCCAGCATTGATTGCCCAAGCAGTGATTGCATTGAAAGACTCTGCATTGGGTTACCAGATTGGTTTCGTGGAAATCGTACGTCAAGGTATTCAATCTTCTGCAACTAACCGGAACTATCTCGCATCCCTCATAGTAGTAGCTATTATCATGATCGCTATTAACTACGCTTTAGGCTTGCTAGCAGAACGGATTGAAAACCAGCTGCGAGCTGGCCGGGCGCGACGCAATATCTTCGCCAAGGTGCCACACCAATCCACACCTGGCCTAGAGACCAAAGACAGCGTCAATGTTGACTGGCACGCAGCAGAATATAAAGAAATCAGAAATCCCGACCAGTAGTTTTGGTAATTGAGAGCCAACCAGTCCCTGAGCACTTTTGCTTATCCTAGGGGCTGGTTTGGCATTTCGCCGGGGATTCGCTGCCCTCAATGCTGGTAGTGGTCTTACTTCTGGCTATGCTTAAACTCACTATGAGCGATGTACTTCCAACCGAGGCCATCACCCCGGGAATCTGTATTGCTGCGACCGCTTCAGGAACCGGCAAAACAACCATTGCCACTGGTCTTATGGCAGCCCTAGCTAAACGCATGAAGGTAGCGCCTTTTAAGGTAGGGCCAGATTATATTGACCCCAGCTATCATGGATTGGCAGCTGGTCAGATTGGTCGAAACCTCGATGCCATCATGTGCGGTGACCATCGGATCGGCCCGTTGTATGCACACGGTTCAGCTGGCAGTGATATCGCAGTGGTCGAGGGGGTCATGGGGCTTTTCGACGGCCGACTCATCGATGGCAAAGGATCTACAGCCGATATTGCGCATATCTTAGGATTACCAGTGCTGTTGGTAATTGATGTCCGCGGAATGAGTCAATCGGTTGGTGCAGTTGTTCACGGATTCGTGCAGGCATCGCCTACGGTGACTATCGCCGGGGTAATCCTCAATAAGGTTGGAAGTCCACGACACGCCAAGGTATGTAAGACAGCAGTAGAAGCGGTTGGAATTCCAGTGCTCGGGATCATTCCGCGACAGTCAAAAGTAAAGGTGCCATCACGGCACCTGGGATTAATCACTGCCAAAGAACATGGTGATAGTGCTACCGCCGCCGTAGCTATGATGGCGAAGTTGGTGGAAGAACACTGCGACCTTGACCAAATTATCGCCATCGCTGCTTGTTCCTACCGCGGTCCAGTTTGGAATCCCACAGCGGAAGTGCCAAAAGTGGCAAATCCTACTATTGCTTTTGCTAGCGGTCCGGTTTTTAGCTTCGCCTATGCCGAACACCGTGAGCTTTTGGTCGCAGCTGGTGCGACAGTGGTGGAATTCGATCCATTAGTAGATCCACTACCAACTTGTGACGGGTTGATTATACCGGGTGGATTCCCAGAAGAGCACGTCGATAAGCTAGCGCAACGCACCGAACTACAAGAAGCGATTATTGCCCATGTCGACGCTGGCAAACCTGTTCATGGAGAATGCGCGGGATTGTTGTGGTTATTAGACGCGCTGGATGATCGGCCAATGTTGGGAGTGATTGGTACGCAAGCAGCAATGGGCAAAAGGGTGCGGCTGGGGTATCGTGACGCTATTGCCTGCCATGATTCGGTGTTGTATCGGGCAGGAGAGCAGGTCACCGGGCATGAATTCCATCACACTGCTTTGGCCGCACAACAAGTAGCTGGGTTTGAGGCGGCTTGGGAATGGGCTGGCTTTGATGGCCAACTAGTTACTGAAGGATTTGTATCCAAGACGATTCATGCATCCTATCTTCATTGCCACCCAGCGGCGTTCCCCCTGGCTATTGCTAGGTTTGTTGCGGCATGTGCAGAAAATAGTAGGCAGTAATTCAGCAGGCTTTAAGTGCCGCAGAAGGTCCGAAAGCCGGTCAAAAATTCAGGACTGCTAGGGGTTTCGAAGATTGCTGGTGCTGAGGAATTACGTGAAAATGGGGCAGCAAGTAGTGGTGCGAGTTCCTTGAAAAAGCTGAGGTCGGTCATTGCCTTGGCCACAAGATGATTCCGTGGTACATACACCGGATTCATCGTGCGCATAATAGATCGGTCTGGCGTTAAGGACACATATCGCTCCCGCCACACACGCCACTGTGGATTATTGGTCAGGCAACTATCAGGCTGAGCATCAACCTCTTCGGTGAGCGTGCGCAAAAGGGAAACCGTATCCGCTTGGGAGCTCTCTAATAGGTCATAAAAATCAGCAATGACCTCGGTAGTTTCTGGTGTTACTTCAGTAAAACCAAGTCCAAGACCTGCTTCAGTAAGCCATGCCTGCCGGTAAAATTCCGAATAGGAATTAATTGCGGTTTGTGCCGTTTCTAACCCCACCAAGGGGATAAAAGTCTCAGCAAGTCGCGCCAGATTCCACCCAATGATTCCTGGCTGATAGCCAAACCGGTACCGACCAGCAGTATCGATGGAACTATAAACTAGCGCTGGATCAAAGCGCTCTGCCCACGCACAGGGACCAAAATCTAAACTTTCACCAGTGATAGTCGTATTGTCAGTGTTTAACACCCCGTGTAGAAAGCCTAATCGCATCCATTGACTCACCGTCAAGGCTTGCTGCTGCACTATTGCAGTTAATAATTCAGCATAGTCCAACCCAGGGTAGTGACGGGTAATCACATAATCTGCTAATTGTCGAACCGTATCCCCACCCTGTAAGGCAGCGAATTGAAACGTACCAACTCGAATATGAGACCGTGCTACCCGTACCACTAAAGCACCAGGTACTGGTCCAGATCGCTGCACCATAGCACCAGTTCGAAACACAGCTAAAACTTCACTAGTGGCAATACCTAACCCAGCTAATGCAATAGAAAATAGGTACTCTTTCATTGCTGCTGGTAATGGACAAAAACCATCACCGCCGCGGGAGAAAACAGTCCGACCAGTGCCCTTAACATGAATATCCACCAAACCATTAGTGGTTGCGAGTTCGCCCAGTAATAAGGCACGACCATCACCCAGCACTGGAACAAACTGACCAAATTGATGTCCAGCATAGGCCATCGCATGTCCACTGCCATGAAGAAGTTCCAGCAGTTGCTCTGGTTCGATCCCAAGTTTTGCGCCTAATTGAGAATGAAAAACCACCAGTTCGAGCTTCGGAAAATCGGCCATACCACCCGCCCGAACCAGCGTCGGATGGGTGTGAGCAAACTCTTGGCTCAGTGTCACTTGGGGTTTCATGATTTCACTTTAACGCCGGATATGCTTATTCACCATGACAACAACCCCTTCAGTCAGCCTCATTGGCGGTGGCCCAGGTGCTTGGGACTTAATCACCGTCCGAGGTATGAACCGGCTGAAAGATGCCGATGTGATCCTCACCGATCACCTAGGACCAGCCCCAGAGCTGGGCAATATCTGCGATTTGGGCACCAAAGAAGTCATTGATGTGTCCAAACTGCCCTATGGCAAGCAAGTGGCCCAAGCGAAAATCAATGCGCTATTGGTCGAATATGCCCAAAGCGGTAAGAAAGTAGTGCGGCTCAAAGGCGGTGACCCGTTTGTCTTTGGCCGTGGATTTGAAGAGCTACAGCATTTAGCACGCCATGGCATCCCCTGTGAAGTTGTCCCTGGGGTGACCAGCGCGATTGCAGTACCAGCTTTTGCTGGAGTTCCAATCACTCAGCGCGGTGTGACCCATTCCTTCACCGTAATTTCCGGACATGTACCACCCGGGCACCCAGATTCACTCAATAATTGGGATGCACTTGCCCAAAATGGTGGAACCTTGGTGGTGATTATGGGTGTGAAAAACGTAGCAGCTATTACTGAGGCATTAATCAGCGGTGGTAAGGCACCTGAAACACCAGCCTGTGTGATCCAAGAAGGCACCACCCAAGCTGAACGGAGCTTCAGCTGTACTCTCGACACACTGGCAGAAACCATGCAGCGCGAAGTAATCAAACCACCAGCAGTCTATGTCATTGGAGAAGTGGCAGGTTTGACTGTTGTAGAAGTGGCGGCACCGGAAGCAAAAAACAGAGATTAGACGATCATGAGTAGTTCCTGTTTCCCAGGCTGCTCTTCGATCACTAACCCCGCAGCACGGGCAATAGCTGCTACCTCTGCTGCGGTGGTTGGGGATGTCGGGCTTTGTACTAAACACCTAGCTAATAGCCCTTTGTAGTGCTTATTGAAATGACTGACCACCTTCCTGCTGCCGTCTGGTAATTGGCTCAGCACCTTGACCGTAATTGCTTCAGGGTGTTTTCCCAGTTGCTGGTAGACACCGGACCGCAGGTCAATAACTATCCCTTCATGCGTAGCCAATACCGCACTGATGGCAGCTCCCCAACGGCTACGCATCGTAGGTGCTGGCCGTGTTTTTACCCCAGAACGGGGAGTACTAATCGGAAGTTTCACCGAACCCGACAATCGGTAGTTAGGAATCAGATCAGACGCTTTAATCAGGCCGAAGAGTGCATCACCAATGGCAATTCGATTGAGTGATTCCTCGCTCAATGTTGTTGGATCGAGTGAATCGTAGAGTACCCCCGTGTACCGAAGAACTGCCGACATACAGGGGGAGGTGAATAAATGCTGATTAATCGTCACCCAATTTTGTTGCTTAGCCGATAGTCCAAGGATCGCTGGCGCTTTTTCGCTATTGAGTGCTACCAAATCTTGGGCGATAGCACGGCGAATGGGTGTCAGTGGGGGAAAGGATAATGCCTCAAAATCCAAAGCGGGTTCGGTGCCACCGTGAGACTTTGTTTCGGAAGGGGGTAAAACAACCAGCATAAAGACAAACCTACCAGTAGAGGTTGAGGGTACCCCTAAGAAAATAAACATGCATAATAGAGGGGTTATTAAATAGGACTTTTAGTCCGCTACAGGCTAGCCTGAAATGGCTCCTGTGAAAAAACAGAACAAACATCAACAAGTTTTAAGTGGGATTAATGACGACGGAAAAGCTGGGAAATGTGGCTGCCCCTGTAGCAGCGGCTACTGCTTCGCATCGACCAGTATCGTCTACTGGTGCGGGATTAGTAACCACAAAAAACCCTGATTCGGAGGGTCGGTCAAACCTGCAAGTCATTGCTCGACCTGCGGCAACGCCACAACGGACGGCTCCAGTAGAAGTAACGGTAAAACCACCCCTTCGGTATCGAATTCGCAGGGTTCCAGCCATTGATGGGCTACGTGGGTTAGCAGTACTGGTTGTGGTGATTTATCACTTTTTTGGTCCGCTGGCTCCTGGTGGTTTCATGGGCGTGGACATGTTCTTCGTGCTCTCTGGTTTTCTGATTACATCATTGCTCATCAGAGAACGGGCCGTAATGGGACGAGTTGACCTAAAGAAGTTTTGGCTGCGCCGTGCTCGACGTATTCTGCCAGCAGCAACCAGCGTGCTGGTATTAGGTACCGCGGCTGCTGGATTAGTCGGTGGCGACGCTGCAGTGGGCTTGAAATCACAGTTCTTTGGCACCCTGTTTTTTGCCAATAACTGGGTGCAAATCGCTGGTAGTCAAAGTTATTTTGCCGAGACAGGTGTGCAGATCTTCGCCCATTATTGGTCGTTAGCTGTGGAAGAACAGTTTTATGTGATCTTCCCCTTGCTGTTCATTGTGCTGTCGAGATTTGGCAGTGGTGTTTTAAAGTTGGTGGTGGCTTTATTGGGGGCAGCAAGCTTTTTGTGGATGCTGCTGCTCTATGACCCCCAAGCCGACCCAACTCGGGTTTATTACGGAACCGACTCGCACTCTTTCGGGTTGCTATTGGGTGTGCTGCTTGCGTGCATTACCACCACCACGGTTGCCGATCCGCAGGTGGATTCATGGCCGCTACAGTGGATTCGAGACCGGAAGACTGTGGTTAGCACGGTTGGTTTGGTCACCTTGATAGCTTTATTGGTGATGGTGGTAGTAGTCCCAGATACATCAGTATTTACCTACCGTGGTGGGCTGCTACTGGCAAGTTTCCTGACCATGATTTTACTGGCAACTCTGCTATGTGAGACTGGTCCGGCGTATTGGGCCATGAACCTTAAACCAATGCGTTGGCTTGGTGAGCGATCGTTTTCCATCTATCTATGGCACTGGCCCGTGATCGTCATCATTAAACAACTTGTCTTCAACCACGAACTAGGGTGGAATGATTGGGTCATTGGGTTCATTGCATTGGCAATCTCCTTACCCCTGTCTCATTACAGCTACGAGTGGATTGAAACCCCTATACGTCGGAAGGGATACCTCAAGGTGTGGAAACTAGCTAAAGCTTGGTCCAAAACAGCCTTTATTACAACTGCAGCATTCAGTACGCTGATTGCTGGTGCGGCGGTTGCCAGTTCAGTTAATGAAACCGCGCTGCAACAGGAACTGACGGTGCTCGCTGAGCAAAACAGCGAAACCACCAAAGAAATCACTGCGATCCCAGCAGCTTCAACCGAGGATGTCACCCAAGAGATGTACGGTCCACAGTTGATTCCTACCGGAGATCGAATCACCGCTGTGGGTGACTCAGTGATGCTGGCATCGTTGCCTGCTTTGGAAGAACACTTCCCTGGTATTTATGTCGATGGCGCGGTGTCACGCACTCTATTGGCTGCTCCAGAGATTCTGACTGGTTTGGACCAAGCTGGTAAGTTGGATCCATTCGTTGTTCTTGGATTTGGTACCAACGATGAGTTTTCCCTAACCCAGCTGGAAGAAGTGATGAGCATTGTTGGTGACAAGCGGGTAGTGGTGCTGGTCATGCCTTATGGTGATCGCTCATGGATCCCTGGTTCACAGGCTAATATCACCAAAGCGCAAGACCTATACCCCAATCTTTATGTTGCCGATTGGTGTCAGCGCGCTCAGGCTGATAAAACTTTGCTGTACTCCGATTTGATTCACCCAACCGAAGCTGGTGCCAATGCCTATGCTGAATCTATCGAATATGCATTAAACCAATGGGCTAACCACCGCAAACGTCCGGTTGCTACCTGTGGAGTTTAGGTTAGGTTACACGTCAAAACCCATAAGCAAGGAAGGCAACTAACCATGCGCAAACCGGCAATTGTGTCGCTTCTAGCTGTCGCGCTCATTGCCGTTTTTTGCGTCTCTACTGGCGATCAACCCAAAACAACTGATACCACCCAAGTTGTATTGGAAAAACCAGATTCTGTCTCAGTTGCCACTGGGATTATTGATTGGGTTTCGCCGATCAGCGATGCTGAACATTACACCACCGCTAACCAGCTATTATCAGGTGTGCTGTATCAGCCATTGTTGAGTTTTAGTCAAACCAGCGAAACCAACTACCACGTAGATACCGTTCGATCATTGGCGGCGGTTTCCTCCGTTTCAGAAGACCTCCAGACTTTCACCTTCGATTTGCATCATCGCAGCTGGTCTGATGGCACACCAATCACTACTAAAGACATTGCGCTGTGGTGGCAACTAGTTAGCGATAATCGCGCGGCGCTGGAAGGTACTGGTGCTGCCAGTCTTATCGACGCTACCACCCAGCTCACGATCATTGACTCCACTAGTTTCAGCCTGACCACCGCAACTCCCTTCAACCCCCAGGCATATATCAGCAATTATGTTGCGCATTTAATTCCAGTGCCCGCCCACGCATGGCACTTCGACCCAGAAACCGATACCCAAAACCTGTTTGCTGAGCTCAATGCAGCAGCCACCGATCCTGCTCATGAACTGTGGCAAACCAGCTCTGGGCCGTATGTATTACAGGCAACTAAGTTGCAAGATTCCATAAAACTCACTGCCAACGAAACCTATGATGGCCTTGATCGCCCAAAGATCAAAAACCTCACCTTGGTCCCAAGCGAAGACGGCAGTAACGCTAATACCACTGTCAATTATTTACCTGCGGACACTACTTCTGCAGAACTCGATCAGTGGCATGCCAATGGATATACCTCTAAGATGCAGTACGGTTGGGGTGTCAATTACCTTAGTCTGAACTTCAATAAGGCCCTCGTCGAAATGTACCTACGCGAGACCTTGCAATTACTCATCGACCAACAAGGCATTTCTGAAGCGGTGTGGCATTCACATGCGTTACCGGGTTGTGGTCCGCTACCACAAACGGCTGATAGCAGCAAAGCGTGTAGTTTACTTTTCGACCCAGATCGGGCAGCGCAGATACTTACCGACAATGGTTGGGATGTGTCTACCTACCCAGCAACCTGTGTGATCGCAGAAAAATGCGGACCAAACTACACCGAAGGTTCCACCTTGGAATTGACCATGCTGGTTGAGCCAGGTGAATTTAACGACAAGATCTTTCCAATCCTGCACGATGCCTTCGAACAGGCAGGAATCGAATTATCGGCTAAGGAAGTTCCAGACGCCGTTGATGCCGCCTACCAATGCCAAACCGATGTCAACACCTGTGATTGGGATCTAGGTTATTTCGGAGACCGATCCACCTGGCATTTCCCGGTTTACCCGACAGGCGAACAACTATTCCGTACGGGGGCGGTAGCCAATTTTGGTGGTTTCGCCAACCCCGCCATTGATACACTCATTGATAGTACTATTACTGCTGATATTGAAGGTCAGTTAGCCGAATACGAAAGCACCATTATGGAGCGCCGAGGATTCATTTGGCTGCCCAATCCAGCAACCAGCATCATGGTCCATGACGAAAATCTGAAAAACGTCCGTAGTGATATCTTTTTGCCACAGGAATGGTCCTACTGATCGGCCTCACTGATGCATTTAGGGCCTTGTTGACCAGTAACTGGGCTTTCTACCACAGGTGTAGCATTCAAATGGGGTTTTGGCTTGGAAAACGGCTGCTATCATTGCACCCATGATTACTCGACTTTCGACTCTTTTTCTGCGGACACTGCGCGAAGACCCTGCTGATGCTGAGGTGCCCAGCCACAAACTGTTGGTTCGGGCCGGATACATTCGCCGTGCAGCACCAGGGGTTTATTCTTGGCTACCGTTGGGGCTAAAAACGCTACGAAAGATCGAGGATATTATTCGGGAAGAAATGGCAGCCATCGGTGGACAAGAGCTGCTATTTCCAGCTTTGCTCCCCAGAGACACCTATGAGCAAACCGGCCGATGGACTGAGTATGGTGATGGGCTGTTCCGATTGAAAGACCGAAAAGGCGCAGACATGCTGCTTGGCCCGACGCATGAGGAAATGTTTGCCCTCGCGGTCAAAGACCTTTACTCCTCCTACAAGGATTTCCCAGTCACGCTATATCAGATCCAAACTAAATACCGGGATGAGGAACGGCCACGGGCAGGCATTCTTCGGGGTCGGGAATTTGTGATGAAAGATTCCTATTCCTTCGATATGACTGATGCTGGTTTGGTGGAATCCTACCAAGCTCACCGACGCGCCTACCAAATGATTTTCGACCGGCTTGGCATTGAGTATGTGATCTGTAAGGCTACTTCGGGGGCCATGGGCGGTTCGGCCTCGGAAGAGTTTTTGGCTATTTCAGAAAACGGTGAGGATACTTTCGTACGTGCCACCGAGGGTGAGTTCGCCGCCAATGTGGAAGCTGTGGTTACCCCGCATCCAGCTGAGCGTGATTTCACAGATTTACCAGCAGCGAAGGACTATGAAACCCCAGATTCGGAAACCATTGAGACCCTAGTCCAATGGGCGAATACTGAAGGCATCAAGGTCGAAGGTCGCGCTGTGACTGCGGAAGACACATTGAAGTGTTTGATCGTCAAGATTCGTCAACCTGGGGAATCAGACTGGCAGATCACTGGTATTTTGGTGCCCGGTGATCGGGAAGTAGACATGAAACGACTCGCTGCCTCTTTGGAGCCAGCAGAGGTAGAACTCGCGGTAGAAGAGGACTTTGCCAAGAATCCATTTTTAGTCAAGGGCTATGTTGGGCCACGGGGGCTACGCGCCAATGATGTTCCCATCTTGGCTGACCCACGGGTAGTGACTGGAACCTCATGGATTACTGGCGCAGATGCTAAACAACGCCATGTGGTTGGACTAGTTGCTGGGCGAGATTTCGAAGTCGATGGCTATATTGAAGCTGCTGAGATCAAAGAAGGCGATCTGGCACCAGATGGACAAGGCGTGCTGACTCTAGAACGCGGCATTGAAGTTGGTCATATCTTCCAATTGGGTCGCAAATATACTGAGGCCTTTGATGTGCAGATTCTTGATGAAAACGGTAAGCGCGCCATCCCCACCATGGGATCCTATGGTATTGGTGTGTCCCGGCTGGTGGCCGTGATCGCCGAGCAATGCCACGATGAAAAAGGTTTGCGGTGGCCGGTTGCAGTGGCGCCGTTCCAAGTGCATCTAGTGGTTGCTAATAAGGATCAGGCAGCATTGTCAGCAGCAGATGAGATCGTCGAAAAGCTTGATGCTGCGGGCATTGAGGTGCTCTTTGATGATCGCCCCAAGGTCAGCCCAGGGGTGAAATTCAAAGATGCTGAGTTGCTAGGCATGCCATTCGTCGTGGTCTTAGGGCGCAGTTTCAGTGAGGGGATTGTAGAATTGCGTATCCGCGGCGGTGAAACTTTGGAGGTACCAGCAGGTGAGATCGTCGAAAAGCTAGAGCAACTGCTGGCTGGCTAGGGTGGCGTGACCGGCGACCGTGAGCGCCGTCTCCCGCCATTCTGGGGTGGTTGTCGTTTGGGCGGTATGCACATGCCAGGCGACAATATCGCCATGTACCGCTTCGATAAAAGCGCGTGCTGAAGCAGAATCTGTTGGTTCTTCATGATTGAAGGAATACGCAGGTTGTCGCACTGCTGCAGTTGGGGTTTCAGAGGCCTCAGCCGCCTCAGTGGTGGGTTCAGCTGCGGTTGCTTCTTCTAACTTTTCAACAATCACCTCATGTTGCTTGTCTAGTTCATCAACTAGAGCATCAACTTCAGCATCCCCAAAGGCACGCGCCACTCCAAGTGCGTATTGGAAGCTATATTCCATGTCGAGTGATTCCGAGAAATTTCCGACTGCTGGGATCGGTGAAGGTTCGCCTTCTTCTGAAACATAATCTAGATAAACATCGACCACAAGGGGAAGTGATTCCTCGGGAACTGTGGAAATAACCTCCAATACTCCAGCGCTACCTGGTTGGATGGTTGCTGGCACCTCGGGGTTGCAGGTTTCTGGTACCCGACCATCCTCATGGTGTCCACACACGCGAATGATTTCGTCATAGAGCAGTTCTTTGTGTTTCTCATCGGCTACCACATAAAGCTGACTCAGCGCTGGATCGGGCTCTGGATTAGCGCAGGATGACAGGGTTAATAGAAAAAACGCCGCAACAGTGGCAGATAAGAAACGCTTCATGGGCTGTCATTGTACTAGCATGTGGTGCATGGCTTTTCCTTCCCAAGAAAACTTGTTGGCACTGGTAACCCCGATTGTGATGGCAGCTGGCGCAGAGGTCGAAGGCATTAAGACCACTAAAGCAGGCAAAAAAAGCGTGGTGACCATTTGGGTGGATGCCGATATTCCACCAACCACTGAGACCTTAGAAAAGCTGTCTCAGGAAATTTCCGAGCTTTTCGACGCCGCTGAGGCGCGCGGTGAGCTCAACTTTGGGCCTGGTTATACATTGGAGGTCAGTACACCAGGAATTGGCCAACCACTGGTAGCACCTCGGCATTGGCGCCGCAATCAGGGGCGATTAATCACCCTAACAGCAGCCGGGAAGAAACGAACTGTGCGGTTAGGGGCGCTCAATGAGGATTCCTCGGCAGCAGTGATTATTTTCCGGGATGGGAAAAAACTTGCCATAGACACTATTGAATTGGCACAATACCCCGATACAATGGTAGAAATTGAGTTCAAAGAACCAGCGGTTGAGGAAATGGAACTCACCGCAATCGCATACAACGATGCCGTGTCTCAAACTCGGCGAGAGGATTAACGCACAAGTGAATATCGATGTGGAAGCACTCAAAGCAATTGAAACGGAAAAGAAAATTCCAGTTCGGGAACTCACCGAAACCATCGCCAGTGCTTTGATGTATGCCTATCGCGAATTCAAGGATGCTCCACCCGCTGAGGGGACAAAGGCACAAGTGGACATCGATATAGCTACCGGTCAGGTTGCTGTGGTTGTCAGTGAACTAGATGATGAAGGCAATGTCATCAGCCAGTACGATGACACCCCACCCAATTTTGATCGCATTGGTGCCCCCGCGGTTCGTGACGCTATTGTACGACGCCTGCGGGAAGCAGAAACTCGCCAAGCCTATGATGCTTATTCTGGCTACGAAGGTCGAGTCGTTTCTGGCATCGTGCAGGCAGACGCCCACGCCAATGAGCGCGGCATTGTGGTTGTGCATCTTGGTACCGAAGCTGATGGGCAAGATGGAATCTTATTGCCAGCTGAGCAGATCCCAGGAGAGAAACTCGTCCACGGTGCCCGTGTGAAATCCTATGTAGTAGGTGTGAATAATAACGTTCGTTCCTTGAATATCAGCTTGTCCCGTACCCACCCAGAATTAGTACGCAGCCTGTTTGAATTGGAAGTACCTGAGGTTGCTGATGGTTCAGTAGAGATCGTCTCTATTGCTAGGGAGGCGGGCCATCGTTCCAAAGTTTCAGTCAAAGCCACAGTCAAGGGACTTAATGCTAAAGGCGCGTGTATTGGTCCTCGGGGACAGCGGGTCAATAACATTATGAAAGAGCTGGCAGGGGAGAAGATCGACATTATTGATTACTCCGATAACCCAGCTACCTATGTGGGCAATGCCTTGGCACCATCAAAAGTGGTGCATGTTGAGGTAGTTGATGCTGATGCCCATGTAGCGCGGGTGACCGTGCCAGATTACCAATTGTCTTTGGCTATTGGTAAGGAAGGACAAAACGCACGGCTTGCCGCACGCCTGACCGGATGGAAGATCGATATTCGCTCCGATGCGGCTTAATTTAAGGAAGTTAAGGCCCAGAATTAACTTTTGAACCTGATTCGACTAAACTTGTCAAAGGCTCTCATGCATATCACTAACTATGCATGAGGTGTCACGGTTGAAGTGACAAGGTGTGGTTGAGGAGATAAATGGGTACCCACATGGGACAGGAATCATCGGCATGCGATGATAACCGCCATGTACCTATCCGTACTTGCATCGCAACCCGAAACCGGCTGCCACAAGCGCAGCTGCTGCGGGTAGTAGCAGTGCCAAATGCATCCCAAGTGGAAGCCGACCCTGACCGGATAAAACCAGGTCGTGGTTGCTGGCTTACTCCAACTCTCGACGCTTTTGAGCTTGCCGAAAAACGCAAGGCATTCAGCCGTGCGTTACGGGTGTCTACTTCGGTAGACACTGGTCCAGTACGACAGTATTTAACAGCGCTCACGCTGGATCTCGATAGTGGAAAGAAGACCGAACACTGATGAGCACACGATGAAGCATCAGCGATGAAAGTCCAGGAAAATATGGTAGAAAACCGCATCTAGATCCCGGAAGCTTCCGGGCCAGATGACGCTTTTCTTACCGCAACAACAAGGAGAAAAGTGCCCGGAAAGCTACGTGTACACGAGCTAGCAAAACAGCTTGGCGTAACAAGCAAAGAACTACTCGCAACGTTGAAAGAAAAAGGCGAGTTTGTCAAAACTGCATCCTCAACCATCGAACCTCCGGTGGTCAAGAAGATGAAGGAGCACTACGCATCCCTAAACCCAGCTAGTGGGGATGACGTTTCACAAGCAACACCAAAACCACAGAAAGAAGCAGCAAAACCACAGCCAACCAGGTCGGTTGGGCCAAAACCAGCTGCCGCAAAACCCGGACCCACAGGGACCAAAGCTCCAGTCCCAACCCCAGGGATGGTTGCTGGTGCAATACCGAAACCCGGACCAGCACCAAAACCACAAGCTGCTAGGTCCAAAGCTGCTAAACCAAGCGCGCCAAAGCCACAGGCCGTCAAACCAACCACCCCGAAACCAGGTGGGGCTCGACCCGGCGCTGCTAAGCCAGGACCAACTCGTCCAGCAGTAGCCGAAAAGGCAGCCACCCCAACCTTTAGCGAGAGCGCCGCCAAGCCAGCGGCACCATCGCCAGGGGCAATGCCAAGGCCACAGGCCAAGCCTGGTCCGAAGCCAGGTGCGCGGGCGCCGCGGGTAGCTAATAATCCATTCTCCACTGGTGGTGGCGACCGACCAGCACCACGTCCAGGTGGCGGTCGACAGAATGCACCGCGTCCGGGGCAACCAGGTCGAAATCAAGGTGGTTCTGCTGATCGGGGTGCTCGTTCTGGTGGCGGTCGTGCCCCTCGTCCTGGTCAAAATGAGCAGCGTGGTGATCGTAGCTCACGTAATCAAGGACAAGGTGGCGGTCGTCGGCCTTCGCCAGCAATGATGCCAAGCCAACCTAATCCAGGGCAGATGCCATCCCGGACTGCTTCCAGTGGTGCTGGTGGCGGCCGGGGTCGTGGCCCAGAAAATCAGGGTGGCAGCTTTGGTGGGCGTCCAGGTGGCGCTGGTGGCCGTGGTGGTCGTCGCGGTGGTACCGCGGGTGCTTTCGGGCGTCCGGGTGGTGCGCCACGAAAGGGACGGAAGTCCAAGCGGCAGAAGCGGAATGAGTATGAAGCAATGCAGGCTCCGAATGTGATCGGTGGTGTGCGCTTGCCTGACGGTGGGGGCGAAACTGTTCGCCTCGCTCGGGGTGCTTCACTTTCTGATTTTGCAGAGAAGATCAATACCGAGGCCGCAGCATTGGTCCAAGCCCTATTTAACTTAGGCGAAATGGTGACCGCTACCGCGTCGGTTTCGGAAGAAACCTTGATGTTGCTGGGTTCGGAAATGAATTACAACGTTGAGGTTGTGTCACCAGAAGATGAGGACCGCGAACTGCTGGAGTCATTCGACTTGCAGTTTGGTGAGGATATTGGCACCGAGGCGGATCTTGCATCACGTCCACCAGTGGTGACGGTGATGGGTCACGTAGATCATGGTAAGACTCGGTTGCTGGATACCATCCGTAAGGCGAATGTTGGTTCTGGTGAAGCTGGCGGTATCACCCAGGGAATTGGTGCATACCAGGTCAAGGTTTCTATTGATGGTTATGATCGAAAGATCACTTTCCTTGATACTCCAGGTCACGAGGCCTTTACCGCCATGCGTGCCCGTGGTGCAAAGTCCACGGATATCGCGGTGCTGGTGGTTGCTGCTGATGATGGTGTGATGCCGCAAACGGTGGAAGCCATTAACCACGCTAAGGCTGCTGATGTGCCAATTGTGGTTGCGGTCAATAAGATTGACAAGCCAGGTGCATCTCCAGAGAAGATTCGCGGTCAGCTCACTGAGTATGGTTTGGTGCCAGAAGAATATGGTGGCGAAACCATGTTTGTCGATATTTCTGCGAAGCAGAACATCAACATTGATGGATTGCTGGAAGCAGTATTGCTCACCGCTGATGCGTCTTTGGATCTGCGTGCCAATCCAGACATGGATGCTCAAGGTGTGGCCATCGAGTCGCATCTCGACCGTGGACGTGGTCCAGTTGCTACAGTGATTGTCCAGCGCGGTACATTGCGTGTGGGTGATTCTATTGTTGCAGGTGACACCTATGGTCGTGTGCGTCGTATGGTGGATGAGTATGGTAATGACGTAGCCGAAGCTGGTCCGTCACGGCCGGTTCAGGTCCAGGGTCTCAATGGTGTGCCAGGCGCTGGT
Source organism: Corynebacterium sp. (assembly GCA_041854705.1). Classification (GTDB taxonomy): domain Bacteria; phylum Actinomycetota; class Actinomycetes; order Mycobacteriales; family Mycobacteriaceae; genus Corynebacterium. The sequence goes on along the minus strand of JBHACV010000033.1, from coordinate 10,023 downwards.
GATAATTTGCTGGTCGTCGAGGATGACCGGGTAGCTCGCCAGATCGCGAATCAGCGAAATGCGCGTAAGCGTAATGCATTGGCGGCGAAGACCCGTAAGCGTATTTCGCTGGAGGATCTGGATGCAGTGCTCAAGGAACAGTCCACCCTCAACCTCATCCTCAAAGGCGACAATGCCGGTTCGGTGGAAGCACTGGAAGAGGCGTTGCTGAAGATCGAAATCGACGACGAGGTACAGCTGAATATCATCGACCGTGGTGTTGGTGCAGTTACCCAAACCAACGTCACTCTAGCGGCGGCCTCCGATGCGGTCATCATTGCCTTCAACGTTCGTGCAGAAGGTAAGGCAACTGAGGAAGCCAATTCTGAGGGTGTGGATATTCGCTACTACACCGTCATTTACCGGGCTCTGGAGGAGATCGAGCAGGCACTACGTGGCATGCTCAAGCCGGTCTTCGAAGAGCGTGAGGTTGGTAAAGCCGAAATCCGCGCTATCTTCAAAGCCTCCGCGGTTGGTCTCATTGCTGGCTGTAAGGTGGATGAGGGTAAGGTGCGCCGCGGTGCGTCGATTCGCTTGGTGCGTGATGGCAATGTGATCGCTCCGGATGCAACGATTACCTCGTTGCGTCGAGAGAAGGATGATGTCACTGAGGTGGCTGCCGGTTATGAGTGCGGTATGGTGCTCAGCTACCCTGATATTCAGGTTGGCGATATTATCGAAGCCTTTGAGCAGGTTGAGGTTCCGCGTACTTAAAAACTATACGGTTAAGCGCCAGAACATTACTAAGGCCCGATTTCAACTCTGTGTTCGAAGTCGGGCCTTAGTGTGTTCGACCGTGTGGTAGCTTAAGGAAAATACTGTTTATTAAAGGAGAATCACATGGCTGACCAAGCCCGTGCTCAACGCATGGCAAAACGAATTTTGCATATCGTTGCCAGTGCAATTGAACATGATATTAAAGATCCTGGTTTGACCTACGTCACCATTACGGATGCGCGGGTTACGGGGGATCTACATGACGCGACAGTGTTTTATACTGTGCGTGGTAAAAATATTTCTGATGAGCCAGACCATGAAGCCGCCAAGGCTGCCTTGGGGCGGGCGAAGGGGCAGTTACGTAGGATTGTTGGGGAACAACTCAGTGTTCGGTTCACTCCAACCTTGACTTTCGAACTAGACACTGTGCCACAGACTTCTGCCCGTATGGAAGAGTTACTAGCGCGCGCTAGACAGCGGGATGCGGAACTGGCCGAATTGCGAAAGAATGCGCAGTTCGCAGGGGATGCGAATCCTTATAAGGAAGAAACTGACTCTAATGTTTCGGATCAATCCGACTAGTGTTGAGAAGATAAGAAGGCATCATGGCGAATCGTTTTAGCCAAGCTCATGCCCACGGTTTTGTCCATGGCGGGTTGATTAGCGGTCAACCGGAGTATCAGCGTGCAACCGAGCGGGTTAAAGCTGCACAGTCCTTTGTAGTGATCGGACATATCAATCCTGATGCTGATGCTATTGGTTCGGTGAGTGCGGTGGTTGCTGGGCTGAAACAATTGGGCAAAACAGCCTGTGGCATTATTGGACAGCCACAGCCATTTGATCGCTCTTTGTGTGAAATTCCAGGGGCCAAGGATATTCATGTTGGGGGTGTATTGCCGCCTGCTGAGGTCCTCATTGTGGTTGATTGTGGTTCTTCCAATCGATTGGGCCTGTTAGAAGAGGAAGTCTTAATGCGTGAAACCGATGTGATTTTGATCGATCACCATTCTTCGAATCACGGATGTGCTGGGATTAACCTCATTGATTATCAGGCGGAATCAACCACCACGGTTATCCGTTCGTGGTTTCATGATCTGGGGGTGGTCATTGACCAACCACTTGCACATGATTTGTATGCTGGGTTGCTTACTGATACTTCTGGGTTTCGGTGGGGACGACCAGTTATGCATGAGTTGGCCCAAGAGTTGGTCAATACAGGTTTAGATATTCGCACCATTGGTAATCAACTTTTCGGAGGGTTGAGTACGAAAGATCTCAAGCTGATTGGCACGATTTTGTCAAGCCTGCATATCGTTGAATCGGATTGTCACCGGATTGCGGTGGCTGTGGCTCCCTATGAGACGGTGTGTCAGATGAATCCCCAAGCAGTGGAGTCGGTAGCAGAACACGTTCGCGGAGTCATCGATGCTGATATTGGGGTGGTTATCAAGGAATATCATCCTGGTTTCCATGGAATTAGTCTGCGGTCGGATACTGTCGATGTGTCTGTGTTGGCTCGTAACCTTGGTGGTGGTGGGCATCTGCGTTCGGCTGGTTTTACGGTGGACGGATTGAGCGCGACGGAAATCACCGAGCGGATTACCGCAGAAGCAAGCTCTTTTTGTCCATTGCTGGGTAAACACCAGGAAAGCCCAATTCTGCAGTAAATGTCTGATAGTAAAGTTTTAAAAATTGGTCCAAACCAGATTTTTGCCCTAGCATTTCCTGCTTTGGGGGTGCTAATCGCCAATCCGCTATTTATCTTGCTAGATACTGCGGTGGTGGGGCGCACTGGTGGTGGTGCATTGTTGGCAGCATTGGCGGCTGGATCGACGGTTTATACTCAGGTCACCACCCAGTTGACCTTTTTATCTTATGGCACAACCGCTCGGGCAGCACGTAGTTTTGGTGCTGGTAATCGGCAACAGGCTGTGGCACAAGGGGTGCAGGCCACGTGGATAGCAGTGATTGTGGGAAGCAGTTTAACCACCATCGTGTGGGTGGGCGCACCGACGTTTACTGGTTGGCTGGTTACCGATCCCGCAGTGGCTTATGCTGCCACTGGCTGGTTACGTATTACTAGTTTCGCTATTCCGATGGTATTGATCGATATGGCCGGTAATGGGTGGTTGCGAGGGGTGCAGAATACCCGATTACCATTGGTTTTTACTCTTGCAGGTGTGATTCCAGCGGCGATTTTGATTCCAGCTTTTGTGCACTGGTGGGGCTTGCTTGGTTCTGCTTGGGCAACGGTGGTGGCGACTGGAATCACTTGTTCCTTGTTTCTATTGACCTTGATCCGGCAGCACCGCGGGCCATGGTCCCCACAGTGGTCTGAGATGAAAGCCCAACTGGTGCTGGGGCGGGATTTAGTATTGCGCTCCTTGTCTTTCCAGGTCTCGTTTGTGTGTGCGGCTGCGGTGGCCGGACGAATGGGAGCCGAAACTCTCGCAGCACACCAGATATTGCTGCAGTTATGGGCTTTCATCACGATGGTATTGGACGCATTGGCGATTGCTGCCCAAGCGTTAATTGGAGCGGCATTGGGTGCTGGTTCGGCAACTGTCGCTTATCGGGCGGGGCGGAAAATCTTAGGATATTCCACCGGTTTCGCGTGTGTATTAGCGATCGGAATGGCGGCTGGGCATGCAATGATTCCAGCTATCTTTACCAACGATGTTGCAGTGTTGTCCGCGCTGGCTGGACCGTGGTGGCAGTTGGTCATTCTTGTTGTATTAGGCGGGGTGGTGTTTTCCCTTGATGGGGTGTTGCTTGGCGCTGCCGATGCCGCTTTTTTGCGTAGTGTTACTCTCATTGCCGCGGTGGCGGGTTTTTTGCCGAGCATTGGGTTGGCGTGGGTTACTGGTACTGGTCTGGTGGGGGTATGGTGGGGGCTAATTGTCTTCCTAGTTATCCGCTTGATTGCTGTTTATTTCCGGTTTGAATCAAAAAAATGGGCTCAGGTTTGAAAGCCACGTTAGAATGAAGCCTCGGCACATACTGAATGCAGGTGGAAAAGGCGGACTGAATTCTATGACCCAAACATTGTGGGCAGTCTCCGATCTTCATGCTGCAGTAAAACAAAACGGTGCCATGATTGATAGCATTGAGCCTCACGATCCCGCTGATTGGCTAATCGTTGCTGGAGATGTGGCTGAACGCACCGAACTGGTTATTGAGGTGCTCCACAAGCTGCGTAAGCGGTTTGCCAGTGTCATTTGGGTACCTGGCAACCATGAACTGTTTTGCCGCAGTAGTGATGAATACAAAGGTCGAGCCAAATATGACGAGTTGGTCCGCTACTGTCGAAAAATTGATGTGCTCACCCCAGAGGACCCTTATCCGATTTTCCATGGGGTGACGATTGTCCCACTGTTTACCCTTTATGACTATTCTTTCCGGCCCTATCCGCATTCGGTGGAGCAAGCCTTGGAAGCCGCTCGGGATAAGGGGATTATGCTTACTGACGAGTTCGCCATCGCGCCCTTTGTGGATATCAGGGCCTGGTGCTGGGATCGATTGGCCTACTCCATTAAGCGGTTAAGTCGTATTACTGGTCCAACGATTTTGGTTAATCATTGGCCGCTAGTTATTGAGCCGGTTGAACAATTGATGTATCCCGAAATCGGTTTGTGGTGCGGGACGCGACATACTCGGGCATGGGCAGCTCGGTACAAGGCGCAAGCAGTGATCTATGGGCATTTGCATATGCCGAACGAGACTAGGGTGGAAGGGGTGCCTCATATCGAAGTGTCCTTGGGATACCCACGAGAATGGCAACGCCATGACGATGCTCGCCTTTGGCCCTATCCGGTGATGAAGGTGGAATCCTAGTGTTAGATCTCGAACTGTTTCCACCATCAGCACGGTTCTCCTTTGTTCAGGTTGAACCCAAGTCAACGGACTTGACCAAATTTGAGGGCTTACATCCACTGGAAAAAGCACTTGTGGCTCATGCGGTAGATATCCGCAAATCAGAATTTGGTGATGCTCGCTGGTGTGCCCACCAAGCACTGGCCCAATTAGGTCGTGATACTGGTAGTCCGATTTTGCGTGGTGAGCGGGGGATGCCCCTATGGCCAGCGGCGGTGTCGGGTTCTTTGACGCATACTGATGGTTTCCGGGCAGCGGTGGTCGCTCCGCGGTTATTGGTTCGTTCCATGGGGCTTGATGCTGAAATCGCTGCGGAATTGCCAGAGGGGGTGCTTGACTCGATTGCTCGGCCAAGTGAGTTACCACAATTAGAGCGGCTCAAAACCAATGGGTTAGCATGCGCAGAGCGCCTGCTGTTTTGTGCCAAAGAAGCCACCTATAAAGCGTGGTTCCCGTTGACACACCGTTGGTTAGGTTTTGAACAAGCTGAGATCGATGTTCGTGAAGATGGGTCATTTGTGTCTTATTTACTGGTGCGTCCGACACCTGTGCCGTTTATCGAAGGCCGATGGGTGGTTCGAGATGGTTTTATCATTGCCGCTACCGCCGTGCAGTAGTAATCATAAGGTGGAGGGACGGGCGACAAAGATCGTCGATAAGCGTTTGCCTGATTCCTTGATGAGTGCAACCGCTTGGCCACGAGGTGAGACTGCGGCGTGAACTCCAGAAAGCCCCTGAGGTTCGAGCCATTTACCCATTGCTAGGTCAGCGGCCTGTTGTTCGGTGACGGGGAAGCTAGGGTAGCAGCGGATGAGCGCTGCATCGAGGCTCAGTGATAACTGCGGGTTTTCCGCTAGGTCAGTTAAGGTATGCGCATCAGCGAGGTTAAATGGTCCCACTGCGGTGCGGCGTAATGCGGTCAAATGCCCACCGGTTTGTAGCAAATCACCGAGATCGCGTGCCAAGGATCGGATATACGTCCCAGAGGAGCAATCCACCTCAATATCAATATCGATCGTGGTTTCGTTTCGACGTAGCGCAAGTATTTCAAAGCGAGACACCGTTACCGGCCGAGCAGGAAGTTCCACGGTTTCCCCGGCGCGGACTCGATCATAGGCACGTTTGCCAGCAATTTTGATGGCGCTAACTGCGGCTGGGCGCTGCATGATATCTCCGGTGAGTTTTTTAACACCGCAGGCAATGGTGGTTTCTTCTACTCCGCTGGCATCAGTTTCGGTGATAATTTCGCCTTCTTTATCGTCAGTGGTGGTGGCTGCACCGAGTCGGATGGTGCCGGAGTAGGATTTTGTGGCGGCGGTTAGGTGCGCGAGAAACTTCGTGCCCCGTTCGATGCCTATGACCAGTACACCAGTGGCCATGGGGTCAAGGGTGCCAGCGTGCCCAACTTTTTTGGTGCCGAAGATGTGCCGAAGTTTTCCCACGACATCATGGGAGGTCATACCCGCAGGCTTGTCTACAATAACGAGGCCTGAGGTAGCTAGGGGGTCGGGTGCAGCTACAGTCATGGGTGTTAGTCTAGGTTGTTTTAGTCCTTATCACGTAGTCTTATGCCCGTGGATATTTGGCGTGGATTTGCAGACGTTCCGCCTGAGGTCACTGACACAGTGGTGACGATCGGGGTATTCGATGGTATGCATCGTGGACATCAGAAACTGTTAGCAGCGGCAAACAAGCGGGCGAAAGAACTATCGGTGCCGAGTGTGTTGTTGACTTTTGATCCGCACCCATTGGCGATCTTGCGTCCTGATCGAATGCCCCCCATGTTAGGGACGGTGCAGCAGCGTGCTGAATTGACGGCGACTTTCGGTACGGATTACATGCTGGCCATGAGCTTTAATGCAGAAATCTCGCGGCTCTCACCAGAAGAGTTTTTCACGCAAATATTGTGCGATAATCTGCGGGCCAAGGCAGTAGTGGTGGGTGAGAATTTTGCTTTCGGGTATCGGGCTGCTGGTAATACTGAAACACTACGGCAGTTAGGTCAACGTTATGGGGTTGAGGTGCATGTGGTAGAGATGCTGGTAGATGAGGGGGAAGTCATTTGCTCAACCTTGATTCGGAAATTATTGCTCACAGGTCAGGTGCGCCGCGCGAATTGGGCTTTGGGTCGGTACTTTTCAGTTACTGGTGAAGTAGTACGTGGCGCAGGTAGGGGTGGGAAGGAATTAGGTTTTCCCACCGCCAATTTGTATTTCCCAGATTCAGTAGCGCTACCAGAAGATGCTGTTTATGCCGGTTGGTTGAGGATTGATTCCATAGCGCCCGTTGATGGTGATATGCAGCTGGGGGTGCGGTATCCGGCCGCGATTTCAGTCGGGCACAATCCGACTTTTGGTGATGCACGCCGGAGCGTGGAAAGCTACGTTATTAATAAAGAAGCCGATTTATATGGGCATACTGTGACCGTGGAGTTTGTCGATCGAGTGCGGGGTATGAAGAAGTTCGATTCAGTGGCTGAGTTACTGGAAGCTATTAATCGAGATGTGGATCAGACTCTGCAGATTTTGGAGGAAGAACAATCATGACAAAGATCATTTTGGATCTTGATACTGGCATTGATGATGCGCTTGCTTTAGCGTATGCCTTGGGCTCACCAGAGCTAGAACTCATTGGTGTAACCGCTACCTATGGCAATGTACTGGTTGAAACCGGCGTGCGAAACGATTTAGCCCTATTGGAGTTATTCGGGCATGGTGATATCCCGGTTTATGCTGGACTAGATCATGCTCGTGCTAAGGATGCGTTTGAGGTTTTGGACATTTCTGCCTTCATTCATGGGGGCAATGGCATTGGGGAAGTGGAGCTTCCATTTCCCCGGCATGCAGTGCAGGAAACATCGGCGGTGGATTTTCTGATTGAGAGTGTGGAAAGATATGGCAATGATCTGGTGATTGTCCCCACTGGCGCTATGACTAATATTGCTGCGGCAATGGAAAAATCAGAAAGTTTTGCCACAAACGCCCGAATTATCTTTATGGGTGGGGCATTGACTGTGCCAGGCAATGTCACTCCGTGGGCTGAGGCGAATATTAACCAAGACCCAGAAGCAGCCGACCTGATGGTTCGCACTGGCAAAGATGTCACCATGATTGGTTTGGATGTTACTTTACAGACTTTGCTTACCAATGAGCACACCAAACAATGGCGGGCATTGGGCACCCCTGCCGGTCAGGTTCTTGCTGATGCCACGGATTATTACATCAAAGCCTACGACACTATTGCACCACATTTGGGTGGTTGCGGCTTACATGATCCCTTGGCAGTGGGGGTGGCAGTTGATCCGAGTTTAGTGGAATTATTGCCAATCAACCTCAAGGTAGATACTGAGGGGCCAACCCGTGGACGCACTATTGGTGATGAAACTCGGCTCAGCGACCCAGTGAAAACCGCAAAGGTGGCAGTTGCAGTGGATGTAGAGCGGTTCTTAGTGGAATTTATGACCCGAATTTCTCGGGTGGCAGCAGGTGAGGTTTAAACCTAGGACAGGTTGCGTTTAGCTAGCTTTTCGACGAACACAACTGCAACTGGGAAAACGACTGAACCTGTGCTAGACTGCCGGAGGTTTCTTTTACTGTGGTCCACAGCAGTTTAAGTAACAGCAGCATAGTGCTGTTTTTGAGGTTATGTGGACTGAAACATTATCAAGGAGAATAATCCTAATGTCATTGACTTCTGAGGAAAAGAAGGCAATTTTAGCTGAGTATGGTCTGCATGAGACCGATACCGGTTCCCCAGAGGCGCAGGTTGCTCTGCTGACCTCTCGCATCAACACCTTGACCGAGCATCTGAAGTTCCACAAGCACGATCACCACTCTCGTCGTGGCCTGCTGCTGCTGGTTGGTCGTCGTCGTGGCTTGCTGAAGTACCTAGCTGCTAACAATGTTGATCGGTACCGTGATCTGATCGCCCGCCTCGGTTTGCGTCGATAAGAGCCAGATTCTAGGCCACAATCATTCCCCTTTCGCTGATACAGCGTGGGGGTATTTTTGTATAACCTCTAGGGGGGCGAATTCTAGTGGTTGTGGAAACACTGGTTGCTAAGCTGCTTATTTGTCATTTATATAGAAGTACTCCCTATCGCCTAGGAGTGCCAGATTATAAACAAGCTTTTGGTGTGCTTGCATTTGCCCATAGATTGGTGGGCTGAACAGCCAGTCTTTGAATCAGTATTGCGCAACCAATTAAGGGGCATTGGTGGATCATAAAAACAGCACTAAGGGGGATGGTGCGGTAAGTAGTGACTTATCAGGGTGGCCTAGGCGGCAATCCACTATGTAACAGGTTGGTGGTGTTCTCCGATTCTGTAGATAAGATCGATTGCATATCTGATCGTGGTGGTTTGTAGTCACCTGGTCTGTTTCGTGTGCAACGATTGTCCTTATTATGGTGTGAGCCAGTAATAAGGACGACACCATGGTGTGGTTTTAAATCACACCATCTTGATAGGGTCTGTTTGCTGACTAACTCTTGCTGGCTGCAACACTGAAACTATCAAGATCATCGTCTCTATGGTGCAGGGATTTAATTGGGTTGCTCTCTGCACCTAGAGGCGTCTTTATGTGGCCATATTTTCTCAGGTTTTGATAGTCGAACTAGTCATTATAGATACTACCTGCGGAATTGGTTGGGGTGGGGCAGCAAAATTGGGTAAAAATGTTCATGTTGTCCGCAGCTGGTACAAACTATTTCTTAGCAGGCAGAGGGCATGCTAAACTTCCTGTTTGTTGCAATTACGCATGGAAAACACCTACATGGTGGGCGACACCGAAGATCGCCTAAAAGAGAAGTAGTCACTTGGTAAAAACCGAGTGCAAGACGCAAGAGGAGATGTGCATCATTAGCACCAGTGAAGGAAACAAACGGGGTCGTCGTAGCTCGCGCAGCAATCGTTCAAGGGGGGACAGGGCAGCTAAACCAGCACCACGTTTTGTGCCCAATAACTCCATTGAATTTGTTGAAGATCCAGATTTTGGTATTACCGAATCTATCGTAACCATTGATAATGGTGATTTCGGAAGCCGCATTATTCGTTTTGAAACCGGCCAGTTGGCTCGCCAAGCTGGTGGCTCGGTAACCACTTACCTTGATGATGACACGATGCTGTTGTCCACCACCACCGCATCGAATCAACCCAGAGAAGGCTTTGACTTCTTCCCACTAACAGTTGATGTGGAAGAACGCATGTATGCTGCTGGTCGCATTCCAGGATCCTTTTTCCGCAGGGAAGGCCGTCCATCCACCGAAGCTATTTTGGCTTGCCGATTAATTGACCGTCCATTGCGTCCGACATTCGTTAAAGGACTGCGCAATGAGGTGCAGGTGGTAGTGACTGTCATGTCAATCGACCCAGAAGACATGTATGACGTGATTGCC
>JBHACV010000032.1:0-32928 GCA_041854705.1 Corynebacterium sp. | reverse complement strand
GTGGGGATGGGACAGGGGAGAGTATGCATTTTAAGAAAGCTCCTTGATTGTTTGTGCCAGCACATTCAAACCGTCTCGCAGAACAGACTCTGGAATCACCAGTGGTGGTAGCAGTCGGATGACGTTGCCAGACATTCCGCAAGTGAGAATGAGGACCTTTTGTTGGCGGCACTCTGCGGCAATGGCGGCAGTGAGCGTGGGGGTGGCCGCGGTAAACTCTAACGCCATCATTGCTCCGCGGCCTCGAAGCTCTGCCACCGTTGGCAGTTCGGTGAGCGGGCCCAAGATTTCGGTGATAATGGTTTCAATCTTCTGGGCGCGGGCATTGAGGTTTAAAGATTCCATCTGCTCCATGGCCGCTAAGGCCGCCGCGCAGGCTATGGGATTGCCGCCATAGGTGCCCCCTAATCCGCCCGGGCCGGGCGCATCCATGATTTCAGCGCGGCCGGTGACCGCCGACAGTGGCATACCAGCGGCGATTCCCTTCGCCATTGTCATGAGGTCTGGAATCACTCCCTCATAATCGCAGGCAAACCAGTTCCCAGTGCGACAAAAACCAGACTGCACCTCGTCAGCAACAAAAACCACGTCATGCTCCGAACACCACTGCGAGAGTGCGGTTAAAAATCCTGGCGCGGGTGCAATGAAGCCACCTTCCCCTTGGATCGGTTCGATCACCACACAGGCTAGGTTTTCTGCCCCGACTTGCTGTTCGATCATGGTGATGGCTCGTGTGGCGGCGGTGGGGCCATCAAGCCCATCTTTTAGCGGATAGGACATGGGGGCGCGATAAACATCTGAAGCCAGCGGTCCGAACCCTGACTTATAGGGTTTATTCTTTGCGGTCATAGACATGGTGAGGTTGGTGCGCCCGTGGTAGCCATTGTCAAAAACAACTACCGCTGGTCGACCAGTGTGACAGCGCGCGATTTTCACCGCGTTTTCTACCGCTTCTGCGCCGGAATTTAATAGTATGGTTTTCTTTTCATGATCCCCAGGCGTGAGTGCATTGAGGCTTTCGGCGACCTTGATATAGGACTCGTAGGGGGAGACCATAAAACAGGTATGGGTGAATCGTTCGGCCGCCGCTGTGATGGCAGCAGTGACCGCAGGGTTGCTGGCGCCGACATTGGTGACTGCAATGCCAGAGGCGAAGTCGATATAAGCGTTGTGGTCAGTGTCCAGGAGAATGCCGCCGTCGGCGTCGGTGACGAGGCCAGGTAGTAGGGGACTGAGTGCACGGGGGAGGGCGGTTTGTAGGCGAGAGTCGATCGTACCATCGGTGCGGATGTCGCGTTGCTGGGGGATCCGGTAACTGAGATCTTTCATGGTTTGTCCTTGTGGATTGGGGGCGTTAGTACCAATTATCAGGTCTGTGTACGGTTGTGCACTAGGTACAATGAGGCGAATGAGGGCAATGATGATATACAAAAGGTAGTGCCATGTCCGAGCGTATCTCCTTGACTTGGCTGCTCAACCAGCGACAACTTGCTTTGCGGACCGTCGTGCCCGCACAGGTCAGCTTCACTGAAATCCAGCCCACGGAACTTGCCGACCCAAGTGAATTCCTCCCACCTGGTGCCGTTGTGTTGCTCGTAGGTCTTGCATTTGAGACTGCGCCAGAAAATTTCCACGATTATGTCACCCGCCTACGTGCTGCAGATGTTGCCGCCATTGGTTTTGGTACCGGACTGGTGTTTGACCGCATCCCACAGCAACTTATCGACGCCGCCACCACCGCCGGTATAGCCCTGTTTGAGGTGCCCCTTGATACGCCATTTTTGTCCCTGACCACCATCGTGCGGGAGGAGCTAACCCAGCGGGCCCAACGAGAGCAAACTCAACAACTGGACTACCAAGATGCACTCACGGTTGCGGTCATCAAAGGTGGGGTGGAAGGGCTGGTGAGCACCTTGGGTACCCAATTGAAAGCTGCGGTGGCAGTGGCTAATGATGATGGGACGATCGTGGCCTCGGTGTCAGCAGGAACACTCGATGCCCGTGTCACCGTGGTCAATGCGGTTGCCCGCGGGCGGTTGCGCACTAGTGCGTTTTCCCAACAAGGGCAGTTTCATTTAATTCAGCGGACCAGCTTTCGGCATGTCATTGTGGTCACTGCGCCGAGGCCGTATTCCGATCTGGCGCGGAAGTTGATTCGCTATAGTGCGGGGTTGGTGGATACAGTGCTGCGGGCGCCTGCTGAGCTGCGAGAAAATCACACTCGCCTTAATGAACTTGGCTTGTCATTGCTGCTGGGATTGGGTGGGAGCGATGACTTTTTGGATAAAGTCTTTTCTTTTGCCGCTGATAATGATGGGTTGGTTCGGCCGGTGGTGGTGTATTCCGATAATCAGCGGCTGCTTAAGCGGGCGTCGGCTGTGGTGGATCGGTCTTTAGCTGATATTGGGCGGGCGTATTTTCGATTGTTTCTGAGTGATAATGCTTTGGTAGTGGTGCTTAATGGCAGCCAAGAAACCACCAGCATACCTACCTTGTTTGCTGATAGCTTAAGCATGGTTCGGGTGGCGATTGGCCTGCCAGTGGCGTGGCGAGCGCTCACTGGTGAAACCGTGGATCTGTTGCTGACTGAGGCCATGTCGGCAGACCTTGGCGCGGTGGTGGTTCCGCGCGATCATGGGTTGAAGTGGCTGCGGGGTTCCGTCGTTAAGCGAGCACTGGATCAACGGTCAACCGAAACCCTCGATCGGTTGGCGGAACACGATCGCCAGAATGGTACTGAACTGGCTGCTACCTTATCGGCGTTTTTGCGTAGTGGGAGCCACATGGCTAAGGCCGCTACCATGTTGGGCATCCACCGACATACTTTGCGCAATCGGCTGAAGAAGATTGAGATGATTTGCGAAGTGAATCTAGCCAACCCAGTGGTGTGTGCCGAGTTATTGCTCGTGACCATTACCCGAAGTTAACGAGACTTGAGCAGGTACTTATTGTTAATCACCTTAAACGCCGGTCGGCCGAGGTAAGGCAGCACTTTTCCGTGCTGGTGGTGAAAGACCACACCCTCGGCTAGGACCTTGGGATTGATTACCGACCTCAAACCATTGACCGCTGCGACCAGGGCCTCGGGGCTGTCACCAACCTTTAACGGTAGTAATGGTACCGAGTGGGCGAGCATCCATTCGCTCCACCGATCCCGTTCAACTGTGCGACCGGATGCGAAAACGTTGAAAAGGTAGATTCGTTTGTTAGTGAGTTTGAGCTTATTGCCCTGGATTTTCTCCCCCACCATTTCTCCTTGGATCGCCCAGCCGGTTGGCACCTCCTGCAGAAGCTCTGCCTCGGGGAAGATACTGAAGGTGGGGTCAGATGTGGGATCGTATTCTCGGTTGCGGCCAAAAATGCGGATGCGGTTAGCATCATTGACGATGGTCACGGAGGTGCCGTCCAGTTTCTCGGTGGCATACCACGGCTCGACTTTGATCTCGTCAAAGTGCTTGGTGAGGTTCTGTATCCGTTCAGCATCTGAGCGGCGGGCGAAGGTGTCGTCGAAATCGCCGATGACATTGCCGGAGATGGTGATTTCTTTCTCCCACTTGGTAATGCCCAACGGCTCGGAAATATCGACCCCATCAGCTGTGGTTGCTACCTCGGGGAAGTTCTCTAGGGGGAAAATAATGCCCTGGGAGAGGTTGCCGCGGAAATTGGCGGTGTAGATGACGAGGCGGCGAATGCCGTCGATGAGCCGGGCCTGAGATTTCATGCCCTCACTGATGGCAAAACGGGGATCATCGACGGGGATGGCGGAGTCGATTTCGGCGAAGACGACCCGTTCGCCGGGGCGGTAGCGGTCCTTAGGGACTACAACATGCCAGCCGCCAATGACGGCGAGTTCTAGGCGGTCGGCGTTTTCGGCGGGGATGATGTCGTCAATAGTGACGATCTTGACTAGGGAGCGGATATTTGTGCTCATGGTTCCTCTCTTTATCGGACATAGAAATATAGGATCAGCGGATTATCACCCGCGATACCTACCGGTTTGCGGGTGTTTGTGGATAACTCGCTCCCCATACGGTGGGGCACTTGACAAAGGTGTACACTCAAACGCCCCCGAGGGGAGCGGTTTCGTGCCGGTTTCACCCCCGCCTTATGGGAGTTATCCACAGCCCCCGATTTTCTCATTTTGGGCCTTGTGGCCTGCGGATTGTGTTCCTAGCGTGAGAAGTATGAGTCTTCAGAGTTTTCTTAAAGCCCGCGCCATGGATGGTGTTTCAATATTGCGGGTGTTTTACCAACTAGTTCAAGAATCCTCTGCGGACGCGGTGGCTGTGGAATTCGGCTATCGAGTCGCTGAGATCAACCGCTTTCTGCGGGCGTACCGTGTGTTTCGCGATCCACAAGTAAAAGCCGCCGCGCAAGCCGCACAGCTTTCTCTGACCACTGCCCTCGATCTGGCCGTACTACACAGGAAACTACCCGCCCACCGCGACAAGGTGGCCGATATGATTACCCTGTGCCAGCTTATCACTGGTCTCACCGCTGACGAAGCAAAAGCCGCCGCCATTCAGCAGGTAGCAGTCTGGCGGGCCGACTGCACCCCACGGCCTGACTACGCCCGCTTCCACACCGAGGTGGGTGCCGACGGCAAGCGCCGCTTGACCGCAGCCTTCCGTGACGACGTCGCCTCCGAAATGGACACTGCCCTCCACCGCCTCGCTCGCAAAATCCAAGGCGAAGCCGCCCAAGAGCTCGACTATGAGTCAGCCTACGCCCAAGCCTTGCAGCGCAAGGTTCTCGGCAGCGGCACAGATGAGCAACCGCCGAAGTTTGGCCCTATGTTCCTCATTGCCCTCGACGCCGAATACTTTGCCGATGGCCACATTGCCACCACCGATGGCGCCCTGGTGGACTTGAAGGAAGTCATCGACACCGAGCTAGCCGACACAGGCTGGGCCGCAGTGTTGGCCAAAGGCCCTAACGGCGTGCCAGACGTAGCTACCCTCGTGCAGGTGGAGCGGACCTGGCCGGGGGACCCTAATCAACGATTCGCCAACGAGTCCCAGCGATTAATTGGCATCATCGAAACGCTCAAATGCGCATGGCCAGGGTGCTCGATTAACGCCGCTACCTGCGAAGCACACCATGTGCTGGCCCACAAGCTTGGCGGGCCCACCACCCAAACAAACCTCGTAATGGCCTGCAAGCCACACAACAGCAGAAACGACGACGACCCGAAAAAAGATCCGAAAAATGGCAGGTTAGAGCGTAACCCAATTACCGGGGAAGCCGGGTGGCGGCTCAAACCTGAAGACACACTGCGGCATAGCCGATTCCCAGTGGTGGCCAAAGGAACTCGGGCCTACGCTAAACGACGCTACCAGCTTTAGATCAGGTGGCTACATACTTCACGTCAAGGTATTCTTCGATGCCTTCAGTGCCGCCTTCCCGGCCGAAGCCCGAAAGACCAATACCGCCAAAGGGGACGGCGGGATCGGAAATCGCCACGCGATTAATACCAACCATCCCTGCCCGCAGTTCATTTGCCAGCCGATTCGCAGTGTGCACGTTCTCGCTAAAGCCGTAGGCCGCCAGCCCAAAGGGAGTGTCATTGGCTAGGGCGATGCCTTCTTCTAGGGTTTCAAAGGGGACCACCGCTGCCACGGGTCCGAAGATTTCTTCGTGTAGGATGCGAGCGTTCTTAGGGACGTTGGCAAGCACAGTAGCTGGGTAAAAGTAGCCGGGACCATCGGGAATCTCACCGCCAATGAGTAAGGAGGCGCCAGCTTTAACAGCATCAGTGACTAATTTGTGTACTTTTAGCCGTTGTTTTTCATTAATGAGGGGGCCGAGAGTTGTTGCCTCCTCCATCCCGTGGCCGGGGATGAATTCCGCCATGAGTAGCGAAAGCCGCTTGGTGAACTCAGGGGCAAGGGAGGCGTGGACGAGGAATCGGTTCGCTGCGATGCAGGTTTGTCCGCCGTTGCGCATTTTTGCTTGGGTGGCGCAGGTGAGTACGTGGTCGAGGTCGGCGTCGGCGGCTACGACAAAGGGGGCGTTGCCGCCGAGTTCCATGGACATGCGAGGTAGCGTATAGCATGTTTGTCGCATCAGCTGCTTGCCGACGGCGGTGGAGCCGGTGAACGTCACCTTTCGCAGGCGGGGGTCTGTCATAAGTTCGGCGGATAGTTTTTGTGCGTGGGTGGTGGGGAGGATAGATATGAGTCCGTCGGGGGTGTTGAAGGCGTGGAGAACCTCGTTGATGGTTTCTCCGAGGAGGAGCATGGTGAGGGGAGTCTCGGAGGCAGGTTTAACCAGCACTGGGCAGCCTGCGGCGAGCGCAGGGGCGATTTTGCGGGTGGCCATTGCTAGCGGGAAGTTCCAGGGGGTGATTGCTAACACTGGGCCAATGGGGGTGCGGGTGACTGTGGTGGTGCCGGTGTTTGTTGGTGTTTGGTTGTATCGCCCGGGGATGCGTACGGCTTCTTCGGCGAACCAGCGGAAATATTCAGCGCCGTAGGTGACTTCGGTGAAGGATTCTTGTAGTGGCTTGCCTGATTCTAGGGTCATGATTTTGGCGAAGTCTTCAGCCCGGGTGTGGATGGCGTGGAAGATAGCGGTGAGTACCTCTGAGCGTTTCCTGGGGGACCACTGGGCCCAAGCCTTGCCCGCGGGGACAGCAATATCAAGCGCGCGGTTCCACTCAGCAGCGGTGGCATTGCCAACGTCCATGAGTATTTTGCCAGTGGCGGGGTCGATCACGGGGAAGGTTTCGGCGGCTTTGACCTTGCTGTATCCGAGTAAAACATCAGTGGGAATAGGATGCATATGCATTACTCCTTAATTATTGGTTTAGTGCCATGATAGCCCCGAAGCTATCGGGGTGAACCCTCATTGTGGTTGGTTTTCTCGCAGGTACTGTGGTGGCCATTTGGAGGTATTTTGCTCGCCACCTATTGACTTTCCCTACGTTCTGGGAAAAGGTTAATGAGGAAGTGGGGACTTCGCCATCAACGTTTCACCATTACAGGGGAATAAGTGAGTACTTTCCGATTTGATCTGGGCGTGCCTGAACAGCGGCAGTTGGCACTGATGTGGCACTATCTGGGTGAGGAGGAGTTCCGTGCGGCATTAGAAATCTGCAGTCACGATAGGGTGGAGATCCACGCGATTTATGACATCGATAAGTTCTATAGTCACATCGCTGCCACCGTGCGTCACCAGCACCAGTTCGAAGTGTGCGGATTTGTCCATATATTTCCCTTCGAAACCTACTGCACCGCACCAGGTTGCCCTGAGGATGGTGCTTGTCGCTACTGCCTCGCAGCACTGATGTCAGTGCTGCTGGAACAAGCGGACCTTTCCCCCTGGGAGCTGCTGCAGCGCACCCCCATCACCGCCCCCACAGAGCCTGCCCCACCAGAAGAGCTGGAGGTGCCGTCAATCCTCAGTTTCGATGATGATCCGCTATACGACACCCTCGACAAAATGACCGCCTCCCAATTGCGGATGCTCATTATCAGTGGCTGCCGCGAAATCCCAGCGTTTAAGGAGTACTGCCGCTCGGAAAGTTTCCGCCTAGTCGCCACTGATGAGGAAATCGCTGAGATGCTGCAACCACGAATTAAAAATCCCAACGCGGATCTACTCAAACTCCTTGAGCATTACCTCAAACACGGGCGGGTAACAGCGCTGGTAACGCCGTCGCAACGTGTGGTGGGGCAGTTGGTGCGGACAAGGCGCGACCCCAAACTTCTCAAGCGGGCCATCGCCCTATACGTGCGGGTGTGCATTGAGACCGGCACCGCCCCCAGAGACATTGCCGAATGGTTGTTGCGGCTGCAACTGGCAGTTGGTGGTAGCGCGGAGCTATCGGTTACCGATTTTCGTACGGTACTTGACGCCGACGCAATCGATTTTTACCGCAAACGCCTCAGCAAAGCGATCGCGAAAAAGACCAGTGGCACGCACCGTTTTATCGACGAACTCAACCGCCTTAGCCTTGCCGAAGGCGATATTAACCCCACTATCGAGACCGCGATGCGTCGACAAGATTACCGTCGTGCCCTGCAGGTACTTGACGACGCCGGTTGCTGCGAGCGTGCCAACACCCTGTTCCTCTCGCTGATGTCTCAGGGCGAGCCGCTGACCTCCTTCGGGTATCCAGCGATTCCGCCATTTGAGACGTTTATGAGGTTTCGCCGCGCGGGGGAGGACAAAGAGTGCGCATCGTACTTTTCGCACCGCTTCCACTCAGAGTTCAAGTCTTGCGACTACTGGCTGTATCGTGCGGTGGCGGGCGATCGGAAGGATTTTGATGCGGAGATCGCCTCGGCTCTAGCCAGTGCGGGCCGCATCGCCATGCGAGTGGGGTTGGTACGTAGTGTAGATAGCGGCGACATCCCAGCGATCATGGCGACTTTTGCGCGGTGGCGGGCCAAAACTCAGGATTTCAGCATCGAAGCGATTCGGCGGGAGCCAACAATGCGGGCGGTGTTTAGTTATCTAGCGGTCGCCAGCCCACTGGACGCACTTAAGCTGATATTTCCTAGTGTGTGGCGGTGGGCGGAGTTAGACTCTCCCCTAGGGCGGAACCGAGCAGTGGGGTGTGTGAATCAGGCCTATGAAATTGCCGACCTGCACCAAGGGGAACAACAGCAGGTGATCCGACAGGCTATCGAGCAGGAGGTGGATCTTATCCTATGGACTTATGCCCAGAACAAGAAGCTGCAGGCGCATTTTGAGGCGTGCCTCCCGCCGCGGGGAGAGACAACTAACAACTAACCGCTGGCGATGTGTCGCCACGCGTGCGGGAGCTGTTCTTCGTAATAGGTCCAATTGTGTACCCCGCCCGCTTGGTACACCACCTTGTGGTGGGTGATGTTGTTGGCGCGGAGGGCTTGGTCGAATTCTTTGGTGCAGTTCAGTGGTAGGTGTTCGATGAGTGCAGAGCCAGCAAGTTCGTGTAGCTGTTTAGATTCATGGACTTGCCGGTCTCGCGGGGTGACGGTGCCGTCGGCGGTAAATAGGTAGATGGGAATATTGCGCAGGGTGTCGGTGTGGCGGATAGCATCCACCCGTAGACGTTCAGCGGAGGTACCATTACCCCATAGCAGGTTGGGGTTACCTCCCGCAGAGCGCACTACCAGATTGTGGAACTCTCGGCCCATGGTGGAGGTGGTGGAGTAGCAACCAGATAGCCCGAAGACGCCGTCGTAAAGCTGAGGGTTGCTGGTGGCCAGCCGTACGGCCGCGGAGCCGCCCATAGACAACCCACCAATGAAGCTGCGGCCGTCCCACTGCAGAGCGAGTTCGGCTTGCATGAGTTCTTTGAGTTCGGTTGTGAGGAAGGTCTCCCATTGGCTGCGTCCGAGGGTGGGGTCGTCGGCTTGCCAATTGGCAAAGTGGGTACCGCCTGCTTCGGTGGGAAGCACCATGAAGAGGTGTTCGTTTTGCATTTGTTGCCAGGCGTTGCCGCGGGCGAACCAACCGTTGACATAGGGGGCGGAGGCGCCGTCGAGTAGGTAGAGGATTGGCGCGGCGGTTGGTTGGGCGGGTTTGGTTACCATCACCGAGACCACCCGCCGCATGGCGGGGGATTCGATATGCCACCGCTCTTGTCGCTCGCCCTCTTCAGTTTTGCCAATCAGGCGCACAGTGGAAAATGGGGTTTGTTCGAGGGTGGGGTAGGTGATTTCGGAATTTCTGGTGGTGGGCAGGGGGATACCACCAAGTTCGGTGTTTTGCAGCTCTTCGATGCTCTGATTAAGCGCCGAGTCGAGGTCGGGGTGGTTTGCTGCTTGTTCAGTGGCGTCGTAGATTATCTTTTGCAGCGGGGATTCCTCAGCGGCGGCGGGTGTCGATAAGCAGAGGATGAAGGCGAGAATGGTGAATAATCGGCTCCACATACTCATTCATCATAAATAGTTAATATATAAATATGGGGAGCCATGCTAGGGTTTCAGTCACTTAAGGCGGCAACATTACTGCAGTCCGTAGTTCTTGAGCCGTTCTTTGTCGGTTAGCGCCAGTAATTCGGCATAGATACCGCCGGTTTGGGATAGTTCGGCTGGGGACCCAATTTCATCCACGTGGCCGTTGCGGAGGGTGACGATGGTGTCGACGTTGGCGATTGTTGATAATCGGTGGGCGATAATTAAGGTGGTGCGATTGGCCATGAGTTTATCCAAACCAGCTTGCACTGCCTGTTCACTCTTGGTGTCCAGCGCGGAGGTAGCTTCGTCCAGTACGAGGACTGGTGCGTCTTTTAGCATGGCCCGCGCTACGGCAATGCGTTGTTTTTGGCCGCCAGACAGCCGCAGGCCGCGCTCGCCAATGGGGGAGTCGTAGCCATCAGCGAAACCGATAATGAAGTCGTGAGCATTGGCCTTTTTCGCGGCAGTGATGATTTCTTCCTCAGTCGCACTAGGTTTGCCATAGGCAATATTTTCTCTAATGGTGCCGGAAAATAGGCTGGCTTCTTGGAAGACTACCCCAACGCTGGCGCGTAGTTTGTCAGTGGAAAGGTTCTTGATGTCA
The DNA here is from genome assembly GCA_041854705.1 of Corynebacterium sp. Lineage (GTDB taxonomy): Bacteria > Actinomycetota > Actinomycetes > Mycobacteriales > Mycobacteriaceae > Corynebacterium. The sequence goes on along the minus strand of JBHACV010000032.1, from coordinate 22,434 downwards.
GTACCGCAGACTTCCAGCATGCCCCCAGTGGGGGAGTAGAGTCCAAGGATCAGGTTGACCAGTGTAGATTTCCCACCGCCCGATTCGCCGACTAGCGCGATTCGTTGCCCGAGGTGTGCTTCAAAGGAGACTCCGTGAATAACCTCCAACTCGCCTTCGCCGGGGTAGGTGAAGGAGACGTTACTGAGTTTGAGTACCGGCTCGGTGGGGGCAAGTGGTGTGGGGGTGGCGTCGATAAGTTCGGGGAGCTCGGTGCTGCTAGCGGCGTCGATAAGCTGCGGGTTGGCGCTGGGCTCGGGGAGTTGTTCCATGATGTTGAAGTAGTCTTTGGAACTGGCCACGGCACGCTGGGCGGTGTCAACCAGATAGCTCATTATGTAGATCGGTTGGCGGGCCATAGTGACCAGCTGAATGAGCAATACCATTGTGCCAATCGAGAAATCACCGGCCAAGGTACGGCGAAACAGCATGTAGTAGATTCCAAAGAAAATGAGGTTCACGGCCGCCCCGCGTGCTACATCCATCAAGTGCCACCAACGAGATTGGCCTTTGGTAATGATGATGGTCTGTGCGAAACGATCGGCGAAGACCCTCAGCTCTCGCACCTCAGCGACGAACGATTTCACCACTTTCACTTGGCCAATGACTTCACCGAAGCGACCGCCAGCGAGGTCGATTTGTTCGTTTTTCTCCCCCTCGAGTTTCTGCCAGCGTTTGCTGGTTAATGTGGTCAGCCACATATAAATTGGAAACACGGTTAATAGCAGTACAGCGATCGGCCAATAAAAATAGGCTGAGATTCCCAGCACTGCTGCCACTGTGAGCAGCATGGAAAAGAAGTTATTGGCAAAGCTCTGCAGGAAATTTGTGACTGAGGTGATTGAACGGTCCAAGCGGGCAATGATTGTGCCGGTGACCTGATCGTCAAAGAACCCCTGCGGCAAGGATAATAGTTTGGCAAAATATCGAGTAGACAAAATCTGCCGCATCCGCGCTGCCAGCACATCGCCAATATAGCCACCAATGTTGTACACAAAGGTGTTGGCAAACTCCGCGACTAACAGTGCGATCGCCAAGATGGTGATGGTACGCAACGCGGTCGAAGGTGTCACCGTTGGATTGCTCCCGAGCGTATCGACGATCGTATCGGTGGCCTCCCGTACCAAAAATGGAGTAATCAGGGCGAGCCCAGCTGTAACAATGGCACAGAGGGTAACTCCGATGTAGAAGGGCCATAGCGCCTTAGCGCCGGAAAGGATTTTACTAAGCGAACGCATGCTGTCCTTTGGAATTTACAAAAACTGGTGCTTGCAAAGTCTGCATTATTCTTGGGCAGCTGTCACCTTGGGCTCACCTAAGCAGATAGGATTCTTAAATTTTTTGATTGATGCTTATTGTAAAAGTCTGAAATTCTTGCCATCCTAGATAAGGTACAAGCCATAAAACAACTCAGGTATGCGCAGGGAGTAGCTAAATTGGCTAATGGAATCACGAAAATTGCACTAGGCGTGAGCACGCTTGCCATCATGGGGGCGGTGGCACACCCTACCGCAGCTGCCATTGGACTAGAACCTAATTCCAGCGGTGAGTACTGCTGGCGGTTTTATAATGATGCCGCCTTTAGCCCTAATGACCTCACCAATCCGGGGATCATGGGATTGGCAGGTCAGTGCTTTGGAGAAACTCAGGCAGGATCTAGCTAGGGCCTACTATAAAACCACTTGCCTGCTGCTGTTGAAAGACTTAAGGCACAAGAGCTTCTTGTTTTTTAAATTTTAATCCGTGCTATCAGCCAAGCGGTAGGGGTTTGAGGCAATGAGTATTAAAAAACTAAATACATCTATCGAAGCTGGTTACTGGGCTAGAACAAGAGTTTCTTTGGTGCAGGTTGAGATACCTTGACCATTTGGGCGGTTAGCGCTGGTTATGAACAACTGGCTACCAATGGGCAATTCGAGCGCATTGGTGGCTTATGTTTCAGCGGCTTCAGTGGTTTCATTTTTTACACCATAAATGGGACGCCGATCTGGGGGTAATGATTTATTTAGTCAAAGTTGGGTGGTTAATGGTTTTGCGTGCGAGAAATACACCTTTTCTAGTTGTTCTATAGTTTGCTATGGGCCAGAAACAGTATTAATAGGGGTTTATCTATTAACTGACGGGGGAATTCTTAAAATTTTTTTGCATAAGACTATTGTGGAAATTCAGATTCCTTGTCATGCTAGATGGGGTCTACGGCAGGGTGCGACGAGCATTGCTAGCATTTCTATGCTGATGTCACTTCCAATACCATAGATTGGCGTGGAAGTAGCAGTATTTGGCCAGCAATACTCGGATGTAATGAACACTGAGCCTAGCTAGATAGATACTGTGAGCCTCTTAAGGTTCGTGATAGTATCGTGATAATAACCACTTAAATCTTTATAGAATTGTGTCTTTCCAATTCAACACATTAGAATTGGATTCTTATTGAGTAGGACACTGTCTGTTAATCAATCGGCTCGCTCAAGCCATTAGGGAAGGAAAACGACATGAAGTTCGCTAATAAGAAGCTGGCACTTGTCACCAGTATTGCGCTTGCTGCCTCTGCCCTTGGTGCACCAGCAGTAGCAACCGCTGAAGAAGCCCCCATCGTCCACACCGTTCAGATCAATACCGGTTCGATTGATACCTTCATCAATCCAGGTGGCAGCTCTGCCTTCAACTTAGGCAACCAGCTTGCTGAAGGCTCTTCTAACATTTTGGGCCCTATTGGCACCTATTTCGCCAACTTCACCCTGTCTTCTGCTTCCTTGATCCAGTCGGTGATTAACGCCATTCTGATCCCGATCCAACACCTGCTAAACGCCTTTTAAAGCGCTAAAGATATAAAAAATCCGTGCCATAACTAATACTTGGCACGGATTTTATCTATGACAGATAGTATGGACTAGCCCCATTATGTGCAAAGGTGGCGCGCTAAGTAGCTAAAACTGCTACAACTCTCATCTGATATTGCGCGGCGAGTGCATAGAATGCACTGGCGGTCTCATCAGTATTAAGGCACTAGGAAGGATATGACGCTTCAGCCTAGTGGCTGGGTACCCCAAAATAGCAGTGGGATTTTACGGTATCGGACACCATCTGTGTTATAAGGACCACATGGCCAAAATATAGGGGATGCGGCAGCCGAGAGGTCAGTACTCTCAGAGGGGTTGGTAGGTACCATTATGCTTCGTACAGCAGCAATGTACTATGCCTAGCACGGGTCACCATGCACAAATGGTGGCGGCACTACCGAGGCCACCTTAGCGCAAAGGATAGGGGAGATTTTTGATCCCGCCTTCGTGCTAGGTGGTTTTTAGTGCAGGGTACACCAGATTTTTAAACTCAGATGGGCTGTTAAGTGCTTGGTCCAGCAATCCTCGGGATTGTAGTGAGACATAAATAGCCACCGACCGAGCTTGGCAGTTTAAGGACTTCTTTGGGTTGAAAGCAATGTCAGTGAAGGCATCGAAACCAACCAAAGCATCACAGAGATCTTGCTTTTTGGCTAGAGCAGTAATGTAGATCCAATCATAGAAAAAGGTTTTGGGTTCTAGGGGGAACAGCTGACCGAAAAAGTCAAAGGCCATCAGTGAGCCTGAAGACTTTAGTCCAGGATGCTGTTTGGCTTCTTTTGACCCCATCGTATAAATCTCGGTGAACGGGCCAGCTTTTTGGAAAACTTTGGAACCTTGGAAAGCGGCTTCAACACTGACGCTGACATCAGTGCGGACAATCTCTAGGCTAAAAGCACTGAGGCTTCGCCCTAGGTCGGTTTCGGACATGCCAGAGATTTCTAGCACTCGTCGATGGGGATCGATGAGGGTAAAACTATCGTGCAGACTTGCGATGCAGCGACGCTTCTGGGTTCCGGAGAATCCGGGGAACCATTCGAAGTCTATGGACATCTCGTGCCACAATGGGCCAGATGAACTACTAAGAAATACGGGGCGGGTTGCCATGAAGTACTCCTGCGAATTACACGGTGAATGATGAGATACCTGCCGAGCTAGCGGTGTCAATCAGTTTATATTCCAATTCCCGCATGCGTTCGAGACGATCGATTATTCTATCGAAAAAAGGCCTCATAATAGCAAGACAAAAGGGGGCGGACAAAAGTTGGAGAGACTGCGCTGATCCGACAAGGAGAAAAACAAAAGGACTGATCGACTGTTGGTGGGTCGAGTAGCTATGGTTGCCTCGCGCTACTGCTACAGGTGTGGGTAGGAGGCGAGGTGTGATTAAGGCAGGCAGAAAACCGCTCTGGGGGGTGCTCTTTTCGTCGAAAAGCGGGCCCAGTAGTGGTCGAGGTATTTGTCGGCACAGCATTGCTAGTGGATTCTACGGACAAGTTCTCGCTTTGGGGAGGGGATAATTTTGTGAGCTATAACATAAACGGCTTATATGTCTCAGTTTGGGGTTCTGAAGTGGGATATTTGTAGATCTGTCATGTGCCCAGATGGGGGACGGTGCACAATTGAATTCGTGAAATGTGCTGCATTTGGGCACCGCTGCTTACTTTTCGACGCCACTTCTTATCCAAGTGGCGTTACGGTTCTGGTGCTTGAGTGGCCACAATAATCGCGAGGGCAAGCATCACTGCGACACTGGTCTGAAAGGAATCGTCCATAAGGCCGCCTTCTTGGGGTGAACAATCAAGCCCACAACCACCAATGGTGAATTGTGGGCTTGGTAGATTGCTGAACTAGCTCTGGCCATAATAGGCACAAAGAACGGCAGCTAGATTTCGTTGAGCCAATCGGTAAGTGCATCGGCTAGGGATTGTGCCTGATGAATCGCCATACCCAGCTGCAAATCTCGGGCGAAAAGTCCTAATACGAGGTGTCCCACGGGGGGATGGTCAATGCGTGCCATGCCAAGAAATTCTTGGTTAGGCAGCTCGACTGCGACCACGGTGTCTTGTAGGTCGCTTTTGAGTGGATCAATCACCTGTGCCTGTGCCAGCGAAACACTGAGCATTGAGGCGTTCAGCGCGGCCATACGGGAGGCGTCGTCTGGGTTATTAAAACCAATGGAACAGACATGAATGCCGTCGCCAGTTCCCAAGATGATCGAATGGATCCCCTTGTATTGGTGTCGCAACCGAGAAAGCAGGGGTAGCGCGGCCGCTGCAATGTCGTTGGTTCCGAAATCTCGACCGCGGACGCGACGGTGACGTGCCATGACTTCTACTTCCTCGCTCATACTTTATTCCTTACTGCGAGTTCAACCACCCGTGCTACATCCTCGTGTTGCCGAGGATCGGCAACAACCACCGGTACCTGTGGTGGGATTGCTACACCATCGGCAGGTTTGATGTGGCCAGAAAGGATCTGTTTGGTTTTGTTTATAATCAGCGTAGCGTCTCCAACCACAAAGTTAATAGCGATGCAGACCCGCCCCTTATTGAGGGGGGCTTCAATGGCGGGGTACCACTGGCTTAATTGTTCTTCCATCAGGCTCTCGTCACCATAAAGCCACAGCACAATAGCGATGTCGGGATTGTTTAAAACTGCACGCGCATCGACAAAGCGATCCTGGCCCGCGATACCAAATAGGCCAATCTCGCTTCCGTCGTCACGTTTCCAAATACCATAGTCAATACCAACTGTTGTGGTGGTCTTCCATCGCGGGATGAATTCCTCATCCGCTGCGGCCTTTGCTTCTGTAGTGATGGGGAGAACAGAAGAGAGAGTTTCAACACACGTAGTCTTGCCGATCCCTACCGGACCGACAAACACAACCTCAGTAGAGGTTGGTGACCCAATAATCGCATCACTAGCAATGGAGTGATATGGATCTAGATCGATAGTGTCTAATTCTTCAATTTTGCCGTGTCGCCGTCTGCGGTATGTCTGAGAGAACAATGTACTACATTTCCTACCATGAATTTGATTTAACCTGGTATCTTAAGTATTAATTAGAAGTTAGAAGTTGTCTAATCTGAAATTCAGTTGGGTAACCCCGATCTGTTAAGTTGATAATCTAAACGAAAATCAACTGAACGCAAAGTATGTTTTCATATCGAAAAGGAATAATATTATGGCTCAACAAGAGCAGCTAAATAACTTCATGAATAGTCTTGCTGAAGAAATCAATGGATTCATTGGTGCTTCTGTTGTGGATCTTGGTACTGGCATGTCCCTTGCCTCTACCTCTCGTGTTGCTAACTTTGATCTGGATGTTGCTGCTGCTTATAACAGCGAAATGGTTAAAGCAAAATACAACACCATTCGTGCGCTAGGTATTGAATCTGATCTACAGGATATGCTACTGACACTTTCGGATCAGCTCCACTTAGTCCGAATTTTGGGTAATGACCTGTTTGTTTATGTCGCAGTTAATTCCGCTCAGTCCAACTTGGCTATTCTACGTAGCGTTGTGAACCAGAACATCAACAAGTACAACCTAGCCTGAATTTCGCGTGCGGAGGTGGCAGAATTGGCCGCAGCGTCAAAAACGCCTAAGCCAGAACAAGACCCCACCGCAGATGAACTAAGCCAAGTGGAACCTGATGGTGGTATTGAGTCCCCAAAGCTAGAATCACCTAGTTTTTGGCGGCGACTGTTTGGTCCGCGTGCTTGAGTCATATCTTAGCTACCCGCTCCCTAGTCTTGGGGGCGGGTATTTTTTGGTAAAGAAATGCGCAGGTTAATTCAATGATTTAAACACTGTTTGTATTCATCGAGATAAACGTTTAAAGAAATTATCAAATTTGCATTATATGGCAAAAGCCCAGAGTTGCCGGTCACAGCCGTATATCAATGTGGTGATGATATGGATCCCCACGAGATAGACGTTTGGGGGGTGTCAAATGTCCGACTGAATAAAAAGCCGCTAAAAATTACCCCTGTTTTTCACCCCCGTGTGGGGCGCTGGATGGGACATTAATCGGAGTATGGTCAGAAAACAGTGCATCCCACCGCCGGATTTTAAAGGCTACTCTAAGGATCATGAGCATTGTTAAGATCAACGCATTGTCAGTACCGCCAGGACAAGGGGCGGAGTTGGAGCGTCGTTTCGCTGCCCGCAAACATGCAGTGGACGACCAACCTGGTTTCGAAGGATTTCAATTACTGCGTCCAGTCGCTGGGGAGGATCGCTATTTTGTGGTCACTCGCTGGCAAGACGAGGAGTCCTATCGCGCTTGGCGGGATAATGACCCGCACACCAGCGGCAGCCAGCCTCACCGATCACCGGTGTCGTCTGGTGCACAACTTTTAGAATTCGAGGTAGTGCTGGACTCCACCGACGAAACCGATTGAGCATGGCTAGGCGGTGTCTGACAATCAGGGGTCCCTCAGCTCTGCTTCGGTGGTGAGACAGGGGGTTGGTACACCGCCGCCCAGCCGCGTTTAAGTTGCTCGCCATAATAGGCCCAAGCATGTACTCCGCCACGCTGATAGCACACCACTTGGTGGGTCATGCCAGCCTGTCGCATCGCCCGATCTAATTCTTTAGTGCACAGGTATGATGCATATTCCAATAACACTGCACCTGGTAGCTCTACCTTGGGTTTGCCAATGTGATTGTTGATATCAAAGGTAGTGACTATTCCATCGGCAGCAAACAGGTACACCGGCATGGTCCGTAGCCCCTCAGGATTACGGGTGACATCAGCTAGCATCCGGTTTGCTGGAGGCCACACATTATCGGGATCGCCACCAACCCCACGGATAATAGCAAGAGTCATACCACGCCCCATCAAGCTAGTGGTGGAATAGCAGCCTGAAAGTCCAATGACACCATGAAAGAACTCGTGGTTACGGGCAGCAAGCCGTACTGCTGCACTCGCGCCCATCGACAGACCAGCGATCAGTCGTTTGCCATTAAGGTTTAGCCCCTGCTGTGGGTTTTCTAGGATTGTGGGTAGCTCATTGATGAGGAAGGTTTCCCATTGATTCCTGCCAAGAATCACATCCTCTTGGTACCAATCTTCATACAAAGACCCCGAGGCTTCAGTGGGCATGACCACCATGACATTTTCTGTGTCAAAAGCACGGCTGAGCTGGCCTTCACGTAGCCAACCCGACCGTCGTGGGGCGGATAGGCCATCAAGCAAATACAGCATTGGTGCTGGGGTTTCTGGCTGTTGTGGCAGTTGGATCTGTACTTCTACGATCCGCCGCATGGCTGGGGATTCGATATACCACCGTTCCACCCTAGGATCTTCATCAGCTACTCGACGGCGCAACCGTGGCGCAGCATAATCCTGGTTGCGGGTGGCGGGCCGAGCGACGTCGCTCAGGTACAACGGTGGGATACGCCGCCACAGGACAGGTAAGTGCTGCAAGACAGCGATACCAGCAAAGATGGAAAACCGAGTCAATGCGGTATTCGCAACTAATGCAATAAAGGTGCAGTAAAGTCTACTGGCTCCAGTTTCGGGTTTCATCAAATTGAAGATTGTAGCGCTTCCAGAGTTCTACTGGTGAAGCTACCGCCAGCATCGGGGGTTATTAGTACAAAGCAGATTTGAGATGTTCCCAGGCTGGGGCCAATTGCTGCCGATAATAAGGCCAATCATGGACACCCCCATGCTGGAGAACCACCTGCTGATGATTCATACCCGCGGATTTCATGGCGGTGTCGAGTTCTTCGGTGCACACTTTAGTGGCATATTCCAGTAGCACTCCACCAGCGAGTTCATACCGTGGGCGGTTGCGACTATTGATGATGTCATTGTCAGTGACATAGCCATCAGCCGAATACAAATAAACTGGCATATTCTTCAGCCCCATTGGGCTGCGCACTGGATCCAGCCGCGTGGAATCAGTCGTGCCGAATAGTTTGTCAGGATTAGCCCCGACTGATTGGATGATTGTGCGGTTCATCCACAATCCCATCTCGGTGGAGTTGGAATAACAGCCAGATAAGCCCGCTACAGCATGGAAATAATCTGGGTGGGCATTCGCCAGCCGAACCGCACCAGCTGCCCCCATTGATAGTCCTAGGATGGCACGACGTCCATTGAAATTCAGCCCATGGGCGGGATCTTCCAGAACCTGCGGTAGCTCAGTGGTAATAAAGGTTTCCCACATGGGCCGCCGAATCTTCTCGTCTTCTTCTACCCAGTCAAGATACAACGAGCCAGAAGCCTGTACTGGCATGACGACGGTGACTTGCTCATTGCCTAAGGCCTGCTCGATATTGCCTTTACGTAGCCAGCCATTGCGGCTTGGTGCGCTGGCGCCGTCAAGGGCAAACAGGAATGGTGCTGGTTTAGTAGCATCAGGGGCGCGCATGATCTGCACTTCAACTACTCGTTGCATAGCTGGGGACTGAATCAGCCACCGTTCGACCCGCAAGCCAGTATCGGGAACAATAGATACCAATGCAGGTGCATCAAAATTTTCCGGGGCAGCGGTGGGGTACCAAGAATCTGAGGCAAAAAGCGATGGATAGGGCACGTCCCGTAGCGGGGGCTGGTTTTGCAGTTGCACAAAGCCAGCGAAACTCTCCGAAGTGCGTGGGGCATTGGCAACCGCGGCGATACTGTGGGCAACGGAATCATCTACCAACTCGCTGGAGGTGGCAGCAACCGCTGGGGGAGTAGTACCCAGCAGTAATGTCATGATGATCGCGGGAGCAATCGAGAAAATCCGCACGCAATCTCCTTATAGTATTTCAACAATTGGCGCCTATTGCGTATCGGTGATTGCTGTGTGATGTTACAGCATTAGCCCTAGTTGCCAATCAGCGCTGCTATTACCAGCATGACAGGAAGTGCTAGGAAGGTGGAAATCAGGATGGTATCTCGGCTCACAACTACACCCTTTTGGAAGGTGGCCGCATAGTTATACACGTTCTGTGCTGTTGGTAAAGCGGCGAGGATGACCACGGCATACAGTTCGGTGTCGGAAAGCGAAACGGCGAGGCCGACTAGGTAGCCAATAACCGGCATGATAATGGTTTTCATCCCAGTGGCCACCAAGGTGGCGCGCCGATGCTCGGTATTAGATAGTGGTGCAGCTTGGTATAGGGAGGCACCAAAACTTAGTAGGATCACAGGGATTGAAGCCCCACCGAGAATTTCTAAAGGTTGGGCGATTGGTGTCGGCACTGTTAAGTCGGTTAGAGCCACGACCAGTCCCAGCGCTGATCCGAGGACTAGTGGGCTGAAAATGGCTCCGAGGATGGTTGGCAGGATTCGACGCTGTCGAGAAAGTAGCGCAAAGATCAGTGGGGCGAAAATCGCGGTTTGTACCACTAAGATCGGCACCGACCAAGCTGCACTTCCGAGTACGAACATGCCCACGGGGAGCCCGATATTATTGGAGTTGACATAACAAGATGCGGTGGCCCCCATTACTGTTGTTTCTCGATCTTCTGGGAAGAACCACCGCGATAAGCCAACATAAACCATAGCGGTCAGTAAAGCCGCTATGGTGGTGACCAGAACCACGGGGGTGAACAAAGCATCTGGGGTGGACGTAGCGACCACCGTAAACAGCAGTGCTGGGGTAGCAGCATAAAACGCCACTCGGTTGAGTACGAGGCGTTGTTCTTCAGAACTAATGATGCGTAATCGGGACAATAGGTAACCAATCCCAATCACAGTGAAGATAATGGCGAAGCCTTCAAGTACCCCAATCATGCTTGGGACTGGTCGCGGTTAAGATATGCGGAGTTTTCCCGATGTCCGAAAATTGCTGTTCCCACTCGCACGCTGGTTGCACCTTCGGCGATGGCCCATTCAAAATCTCCACTCATCCCCATCGATAATTCAGCTAAGCCAACGTTCGTTGGGGCATTGGGGAGCAAGCGATCACGCAATTCCCGCAACCGCTCAAAGCAGGGCCGCACCACGGATTCTTCTGGACTAAATGCCGCCATGGTCATTAACCCGCGGATATGGAGCCGGTCAAAAGCAGCGAGTTTAGGCAATACCACTTCAACTTCTTCTGGACTAAAGCCGCTCTTCTGTTCTTCATGGGAGGTATTGACCTGTACAAACACATCGAGGTGACGATCGTATTCGCACAATCGGGACTGTAAGGCGTTAGCTAACCGAACAGAGTCCAGCGCATGAAATTCATGCGCATATTGTGCGACTTCTCTAGCTTTATTGCGCTGTAGGTGACCAATCGCACACCACGTGATATCCAGTGGGCTCTGCTGGAGGAATCCCTGAGCTTTTTCCGCCAACTCAGATGCTCGGTTTTCTCCAAAGACTCGCATACCTGCCTCGGCGGCAAGCAGTACATCAGCCAGCGGAAATGTTTTAGACACCGCAATGAGTCGCACTTCATCTGGGTTACGACCCGCTTTGGTCGCTGCGTCTGCCATCCGTGCTACAACAGCTTGGTGACGGTCACGGAATTGATCCACTGTGGTTGTCATAGCTGACTAGTCTACTCGGGGTATCTAAACTGAAAGACTATGACCTTGACTTCCAGTCCTAAAACCCGCAGCTTTGGCCACGACATCATTGAACACCGCCTTCAAGTGCCGTGGGATCCGACCGATAAGCACTCTGATACTTTCACCCTTTTTGCTCGGGAGATCATCCCAGATGGTGGTGCCAACTACCCTGTAGTGGTCTATTTGCAGGGTGGTCCTGGATTCCCCGCGCCTCGGCCAATGGGCGCAACCGGAGTAATAGGGGAATTGCTGAAAAACTATCGGGTGTTGTTGTTGGATCAACGAGGCACCGGTCGTTCCCACCGAATCGACGCCGCCAGTGACCCAGCGGACTATAGCCTTGAACGACTATCAAAGCTGCGCCAAGAATTTATTGTTGCCGATGCAGAGGCCTTGCGGCAGGCCTTGGGACTAGAAACCTGGGCACTGTTTGGTCAAAGCTTTGGCGGTTTTTGTATCACCAGCTACCTAGCACGTTATCCAGAATCCATTTCCGAGGCGTTTCTCACTGGTGGGTTACCTAGCCTCACTGCGAGTGTGGATGATGTTTATCGTGCGACTTTTGCCAAACTCACCACCCGACAGGAGCAGTTTTTTACTCAAGTACCGTGGGCTGCAACGAGGATCCGGGAGATTGCCGATCACTTGGATAATTCCAATGAAAAATTACCCACTGGTGAGCGGTTGAGTTCTAGGCGTTTTCGTACTCTTGGACTTGATTTGGGCCGTGGCCAGGGCTACCACAGTTTGGCATACTTGCTGGAAGATCCCTTCCGTATGGTTCGAGGGGAAAAGCGACTGAAGCGAGATTTCCTTGCCACTGTTGGGGCATCGCTGAGTTTTGAAGCTGGTCCCCTCTATGCCGTGATTCACGAATCCATCTACGGTGGTATTGGATCTGCGACCACCAATTGGTCGGCGCAGCGCATCCGTGAGGAGATCGATGGCTATGGCGAAAATCTCGATCCGAAATCCGCTGAAAAATACTATCTAACCGGCGAACACATTTTCCCATGGCAGTTCGAAGAGGACCCTGCCTTAACAGACTTCAAGGAGGTAGCCGAGCAGCTTGCGCGATTTGAATGGGCAGCCTCCCCATATCAGGGGGAGGGGCTTGCTCATGCATCGAGCGTGGCCGCAGCGGTTTATCTTGATGATATTTTTGTCCCCTTCGAGCTATCAATGGAAACCGCAGGTCATTACCGAGATGCTCGGGTGTATGTCACCAACCAGTTCCAGCATGACGGCATTGCCCACGACGGGGGTGGGATCGTCGAAACGCTGCGCTCTCAACTGCTCGACCACTAGGTCACTCACCCTTTCGGGGGTGGTGGTCTGATGGTTGGTTTGGGGGTAAAAATGGCGATGCCATATCCTCATTCCTTGAATTGCTTACAAGGCAATTTGTGTTTGCACCCACGTGAAAGTGACAATCTGGTGTTATCACCAACAACCATCATGGTGATAAGACCAATCCCACCCACCCCATCACAGGTTTAAAGTCGGGATTTAGAGTTGTTTAGAGCACGTGGGTTCAATCATTTTTTGAGCTAAAATTTTCAACCATGCGCGAAAAGATCAGCATCACCACCCAAGAAGTTGTGGAGTTTGACGAACTCACTAGCATCTTTGAATACAACGAAGAGCACCTTCTCGACGATGCCCTATTGCTCATGATCCAATCTTCTTAATACACTGCCTACCACCACCTACAGGGGTAGCAGAACTTTGGGGCACAAGGAGAAACCTGCCATGCTTCGGTGGGCACGACGAAAACCGGCATACGCCGAGTCGCCCTATCTTAAGCTTTTTGACCACATGGCCCAACGTTCTAGCAAAGCGGTCATAGGTACTTACTCCAGCAGCTTTTCATTGGCTACTTTGCTGCTTAGTAAGACCATTCGAACTGACATCCACAATCTTTATGCCATTGTGCGTATCGCTGATGAAATCGTCGATGGAACTGCAGCTGCTGCGGGTCTAAGCCCTGACGAGATTGCTGCTGCCTTAAACGACTACGAAAACCACGTGCTCGCTGCGGCACATACCCATTTTCATTCTGATCCAATCCTGCATGCTTTTGGCATTACTGCTCGCCGCTGTCGATTTAATCCTGAGCACTTGCGAGCCTTTTTCGCTTCTATGCGCAGCGATTTAACCGAAACCAGCTACGACGACCACGGGCTCGCCACCTACATTTATGGTTCCGCTGAAGTTATTGGGCTAATGTGCCTGTCAATTTTCTTGTCCGGCAGTCCTGCAACGAGCGAGCAAGAGATAGGCGCAAGGGCGCTGGGGGCAGCATTCCAGAAAATCAATTTCCTTCGTGACTTCGCCGAAGACTCGCAAGTGTTGGGTCGGCGCTATTTCCCGAAAACCCAAACACTTACCGAAACCCGAAAAGCTGAATTGATTACCGAGATTCGTGCTGACTTGAACCGCGCTAATATGGCCATTCCACTGCTACCTGGTCGTTGTTTAATCGCAGTGCTAGTAGCGACTAAGCTTTTTACGGAACTATCCGCCCGACTCGATCAGATTCCAGCTGACAAACTGAACCATCAGCGGGTGCGCATCCCCGGTTGGCGCAAGCTGATTATTACCAGTTGCGCAGTGGTTCAAGGCGGAAAACTCATCGCAAAAAAAGAATACCGCTCAAAAGAACGCCAGAAAAACCTAGAATGACCACTAAACTACCAGCTTCTGCCGTAATCATCGGCGCCGGTTTCGCCGGTCTTGCTACCGCTGCACTGCTCGCATACCGCGGGGTGCAGGTGACCGTTGTTGAACGCAATTCCACTGTTGGAGGGCGATCTGGGCTTGTTGCCCATGATGGTTTTCGATGGGACACTGGCCCATCTTGGTATTTAATGCCCGAGGCCTTTGACCATTTCTTTGCGCTTTTGGGCACCAGCACTGAGGAACAATTGGATTTGGTGGACCTCGAACCGGGATATCGGTTTTTCCCTGAAGGTGAAACACCCATCGATGTGCCAGCTAATGCGACGGCAGCAATGGCATTATTTGAGGAAATCGAACCAGGAGCAGGGATAAAACTACGCGACTATTTAAATAGCGCTGCCGATATCTACCAGTTGGCGATAGATCGATTCTTATACAACAATTTCACCTCCCCGCGTGCTTTCATCCACCCTGCGGTATTGCAACGCAGTCTGCAACTTATATCCCTACTCACCCAATCCTTGAACCGGTTCGTGGCCCAGCGCTTTAACGATCACCGACTTCGACAAATGCTGACGTACCCAGCGGTGTTTTTGTCCGCACACCCAGATCAAGCCCCAGCTTTGTACCATCTAATGAGCCACACCGACTTAAACCAAGGGGTGAAGTATCCGCAAGGTGGATTTACCGCGGTAGTGACCGCGATTGAACATCTCGCTCGGTATCACGGCGCAGAATTTATCTTTAACGCCGATGTCGAAGCCATCACCACCACAAATAACCAAGCCACCGGGGTGCGGTTGACTGGGGGCAAAACCATCGAAGCAGAGGTAGTTATTTCGGCCGCTGACCTACACCACACCGAAACTCGGCTGCTACCTGCCACGCAGCGCAGCTATTCTGAGCGATACTTTCACAACCAAGACCCTGGCATCGGGGCAGTGCTAATCCTACTCGGGGTGAAAGGAAAGCTACCAGAACTGCTGCATCACAATCTATTGTTGTCGAGGGACTGGACGAAGGATTTCGACGCAGTCTTCGCTAGCCAACAGTCAAGCGTAACTAGTGCTTCTCATTCAGTGTATGTTTCTATGCCGTCAGCCACCGATCCCACGGTCGCCCCCGATGGATACGAAAACCTTTTTGTGCTCATTCCCGTCCCAGCACATGAACATTTCGGGCACGGTGACCTATACCACGATCAGGCCAGTACCTTGGTGGCCACTATTGCCGCAGATACCATTGCCCGGATCGCTGACTGGACTGGTATCACGGATCTACCCGACCGGATCGTGACACAACATACACTGGGACCCAGTGATTTCGCCCAGCAATTTCGCTCCTTTTGCGGTGGTGCACTCGGGCCAGCCCACATTCTGCGACAATCAGCCTTTTTGCGGGGTAAAAACGTCTCCCGTAAAGTAGCAGGATTGTATTATGCCGGTGCCACCACCGTACCCGGAGTGGGCGTACCTATGTGCTTGATCTCAGCTGAAAACGTGCTGAAACGCCTCATAGGTGACACCAGTCCGCATCAGCTCTAGCTGGTGGCGTCGATAAGCGCCTGTGTGTAGGAATGCTGTGGATTCTGCAAGACCGAATCCACTGACCCATGTTCGATCAAACGACCATCTAGCATCACCGCGACGCTAGAACACAAACTAGCAACCACCCCAATGTCGTGGGAGACAAAAACTAAGGTGAGATGGTGCTCCGCAACCAGCTCATCAAGCAATAACAAGATCTTCTTGCGCACCGAAACATCCAAGGCAGACACCGGTTCATCTGCGAGCAAAATATCTGGCCGCGGCGCCAGCGCCCGAGCAATGGAAATACGCTGGCGTTGACCCCCCGAAAACTGATGCGGGAACCGATCCATAATGTCTGGATCCAACCCAACCTCTGTTAAAACCTCAGCTACTCGAGTCGCATCAGGGGAAGCTAAAGTTTCCGAGACAATGTCTTTGATCCGCATTCGCGGGTTCAAAGACCCCATCGGATCCTGGAAAATCATTTGCATACTGCCATTGACCTCAATAGATCCGGTAGTTGGACGGATTAACCCTGCGATCATTTTCAAAGTAGTAGTTTTGCCCGAACCAGAGCCCCCAACCAGCCCCAAGCGTTCCCCGGCGCGCACCTGTAGGTCAACCTGAGCGACTGCTTGGGTTCCGTGTCCGTAGGTTTTGCTCACATCAGTTAGTTGGATTCGGGTTTCTTCGCTGGTAGTAGCCGGTCTTGCTGGTGGTAGTTTGGCAGCTGCGAGTAGCATTTGGGTGTATTCGTGGCGTGGGGCATTAAGAATGTCATGTGCACTGCCAGTTTCGACGATTGTGCCTTTACGCATCACCATTATTTCTTCGCAGGTATGGGCTACTAGCTTGAGGTCGTGGCTAATAAATAGCAGCCCAGTGCCGCGTTCGCGTACAAGAGTGCGGATGAGCTCGATAATAGCGCGTTGGCTAGTGACATCTAAGGCGGTGGTCGGTTCGTCACAAATCAGTAATTCTGGGTCATGGGCTAAGGCCATGGCAATGAGCACTCGTTGGCGTTGTCCACCAGAAAGTTCGTGAGGGTAGCGGTTTTGTAGGTGAGGATCCAATTCGACTTTTGTGAGTAGTTCTGCAACTTCCGCTCTTGCTTGTCGACGGCTAATCCGTGTGTGGATGGTGATGGCTTCGGCGATTTGGTTACCGACTTTCATCAGGGGATTTAGTGCGGTCATAGGTTCTTGGAAGACCATTGCTACTTTTTTGCCGCGGATGGTGCACAGGGTTTTTTCATCCAGTTGGTCTAGTCGTTTGCCAGAAAGGGAGATTTCACCTTCGCTTTTTAACAGCTGCATGATCGAAAGTGCGGTGAGTGTTTTGCCGGAGCCGGATTCGCCGATTAGGCCGACTCGTTGGCCGGGTGCAATGTTAAAACTAATGTCACGTACGATCTCGCCAATGGAGAGGTTTTTGACGGTGAGCATGGTTATGCGGTCCTTGTGAAACTAGCGGAGCCAAAGGCGGAATGAAAGCGGGGGTCATTAAGATCGCGCAGCCCGTCACCGAGCAGGTTGAACCCTAATACAGTTAGCGCAATTGCCAACCCTGGCCATAGGGCGAGAGTGGGGGCGGTGGCTAAGGAGGATTGGGCGGTTTGTAACATGCGTCCCCAGCTGGGATCTGGTGGTGGGGTACCAAGTCCGAGGAAACTTAGTCCAGCTTCGGCAAGGATGGCTAAGGCAAAAGAGACTGATGCTTGGACGATGACCACCCCAATGATATTGGGGGCGATGTGTTTGATAGCGATATACCATTCGCTTTTCTTCGCGGTCCGAGCCGCAGCAACATAGTCAAGGCTGGCAATAGTTAATCCGGCGGCGCGGGATACTCGGGCGAAGGAAGGAATGCTGGCAATCCCAATGGCAACCATGGTGGTCACGGTGGTGGCGCCGAACATGGCAGTAGCAATGATGGCCAGCAATAAACCAGGAAATGCTAGTAGTAGGTCTGAGGAGCGCATGATGATGGTTTCTACCGCTCCGCGTTTTAATGCCGCCCAGATACCTAAGGGCACACCAATGCTGGCGGCAACTAGGACTGCTACCACTCCGACGATGAGGGTAATGCGGGCACCGACCATGATTTGGCTGAATACGTCACGGCCGTACCGGTCGGTGCCAAACAGATGCTGTAGGCTAGGACCGGCGAGTCGCTCGGCAGGATAGGCTTGGAGCGGATCATAAGGTGTCCAGAGCAGCGACAATAATGCGAGGAATACCACTAGGATGACGATGGAACCACCAGCGATGGCTGACCAAGATTTTCTCATGTGTTAAGCCTCCGTTCGGGTGCGGGGATCGACAATGGAGTAGGTCAGATCGACAATGGCATTAACAATGACAGCGAAGATGACCAACACCATGACGATGGTCTGCACGGTGGGTAAATCCCTACTGGTTACCGCGGTTAGTAGCATGGAACCTAAACCGGGGATGACGAATACTTTTTCAATAACCACCGCACCAATCAGGAGGTTGGTCAATTGCAGGCCTGTAACGGTGATTACCGGTAGGGCAGCATTGCGCAGTCCATGTCGGCCTAATGCTTGGGTGGGACTCAGTCCCTTAGCTCGGGCGGTGCGCATAAAATCTTCGTTCATGACGTCCAGAACTGCAGAACGAATATAGCGGGTCATGATTGCTGCTTGGACAATACCAAGCGAAATCACCGGCAGAATCAGGCGGGCAATGAATCCGCTCATGTCTTCGGCAGGTACAACCCAACCATTGGTAGGAACCCAGCGAAGGCGTACCGCGAATAATGAAACAAACAAAATGGCGGCAAGAAAGCTAGGCACCGCAATGCCAAGTTGACTGAGTACAGAAATAGCTACTCCGTCGAGATTGCGGGCGCGGGCGGCCGCCCACACTCCCAGCGGTAGGCTCAGTGTGAGTGCGAAGATCATGCCACAGCCCACCAGAATGATGGACACTAAAAGCCGGTCGAAAACCAATGGGGAAATATCAACCCCGCTGGTAAGTGAAGTGCCGAGATGACCACTGAGCAGCCCAGTCATCCAACTGAGATATTGCTGCCACAGTGGTTGATCTAAGCCCATATCCGCTGATAAGGCGGCTACCGCGTCGTCAGTGGCACTGACTCCAAGAGCGATTTCGGCAGGGTTACCTGGGATAATACGAAGCGCAATGAAGATAACAATGCTGGCCAGCAAAATGGTTAGCAGATAGCGCCCGAGTCTCACTACAAATCGCGCAGCTAATTTTGCAGTATTTTTTGTGGTTATTGGTGCGGTCATTCGGGTTGTTCCTTGGCCACTTGTGCCAGTGTGAGGCCGTCGCTGACGAAGTTGCGGGGGATCCCGGTGATATTGGTACGGCTGACTACGATCATTGGCATATTGAATAAAGTCAATGCACCGGCATCGGCCATGATTTGGGAGACTGCTTCAGCCATGCGCGCCGGGTATTCTGCTGCTGGTGCGGCATCAGCTGTGGCGAGTAATTCGCGGGTGGTGGGGTTATCGTAACCAAGGTAGTAGTCGGGATTGCCGAATAGGGTGGGAATATCACGGGGCTCAACGTGAGCAACAAGGGACATGTCGTAGTTTTTACCTTTGAAGACTTTTTCCAGCCAAACTGCGGGAAATTCTGTGGATTCGATTCGTACCTTAAACCCAATGTCACGTAGTTGGGAGTATAAGATTTCTGAGGCAGCTTGAGCATAGGGCAGACTAGGGACTGAGAGGGTGATTTCAGTACCTTGTTTCCCAGCTTCGGCTAGCAGTGTTTGGGCGCGGGGGAGGTCATAGTCGTAGTCGGTGTGAGCGTCGTACCACGGGTCGGTTGGTGGTACTGGGTTACCACCGGTGTCGGTGCCGTAGCCTTCCCAAGTGGTGTCGATGATGGCCTGTCGGTCAATGCCATAGAACACCGCTTTTCGCACTCGTGGATCATCGAAGGGGGCACGGTTATTGTTCATGCTTAGTAACACCTCAGCATTGGTGGTACCCATAGTGACCTGTAGGGTGGGATCAGCAGAAAGGGAATCTAATAATTCCGGATTTTGTAGATCCATTGCGGCGTCAATGGTGCCAGATCGCACAGCATTGGTCAGGGAAATAGCATCGGAAAAGTAGCGCAAAACTACCCGGTTATTTTTCGGCTGTTCCCCCCAATAATCAGGACGGGCCGTTAAAGTCAGAGAATTTCCCACGGCCCATTTGGCCACCGTATAAGGGCCAGTTCCTACTGGTTGGGTGGCCAAGTGATCTACGCCAGTAGGTGACATCATTGCCCCAACGAGGGTGCCCATATTCCATAACCAAGAGTTCGAACGTTGAGAAAGCTCCACTTTTAGGGTGTGTTCGTTAAGCACCGTGGTTTTTGTAACTACCGACATAGCGGACTTCAGTCCATTACTCCATGCATCGGATTTCACCCGATCAATGGAGAACTTGGCGGTGTGGGCATTAAAAACATCGCCGTTGCTAAATCGTACGCCTTCACGCAGATGGAAGATGAACTGGCGGCCATTGGAGCTTTCCTCCCAGCTGGTGGCCAAGTGAGGTTTAATTTCCCCAGCTTGGTCAATACGCACAAGACCTTCATACACATTGCTCATTAGTGCTCGGGGGATGGCAGCGCCAGAAGTGGTGGTGAAATCCAAGGATGCGGGAGCAGCTGTGAGTCCTAGGGTGACTGTGCCTAAGGCTTGGTAGGCTTCAGCGTCGGAAACATTGACCCCAGCGTCACTGCTGGCGGTGGAACCGGCGGTGCAACCAGCCAATGTAAGGCTTAAAAACAGGCCGAAAAAGGCGACGAGGGTTTTGGCAGACATGATTGTCTAAGGGTAGCGAAATATTCGTTCGCATACCCAGTTTGAACTGCGCCCTGAAAAGTTGGACTGAGATAAATTCAGCATCTGATTAGTGAGGTGCTCCTATGCACACAGGTCTCAGTGCCATGACAGATTATGGCTTCTAAGTTTCTGGTGGTTGAAGAAAGCGAGATAGCCCAGAAACAGAACTCTGGGTGGAAAATAACTAGCTAAAATGTAAAAACTTGAGAAACTAGAAACACAGCTAAAAGTTTAAGCTGTTGTCATTGAGCCTCGTGTTGCAGTACGCAAAGTGTACCTACCATCGATGTGTGCATCGTGTGGCACAACACCAACGTACTGCAAACATAACTCAAGAGTTTAACTCATTGATAATGGGTGATCTGCCTAGACGCAGTGGCAAATGACTTATTAACCAGAATTTTCGGATGTGGTTTCCGAAAGAATGTTACGTCACCTATTTTTCTGATTAAACGTGTTTTCTGGGTTGTGTTTCTTCCTATTCTTTCGCTTTCTTCTGTAGTTGGTAATACTAAGAAGCGCCCAGGTAATGCAAGCTATTGTGAGGAACAAGCCCCAGTCCATGTACAAAAAATCGAAATTCATCTGTAGTCACCGTCGTGCGTCCCTACACACCCGTTCTTTAGTAGCATTGCAGCCGAACATGCTGATTAGGCTTAGAACTACTGTGCAGCTTAAGCCACCGATACCAGTTGTGAAACCCAAGATGGCACAAGTTGCCCAACCTGCAGCTCCGCCGCCAACAGCGCAAAGTGATTCAACGCTACGGATACAAGCATCGTGAGCGGTTCCATATTCAAGATTTGGTGTCTCATATGCGGTGCTTATAATCACTCCATTTTGATCAACAGTGCCTACCCAGATGAGCTTTCCGTCAGAAACTACGCTGCCGTCTATATTTTCTTGATCTTGGTTCGGCGATAAGTAATACTGCTGATCAATCAAAATCTCGGATTTTTCAACACTAATTACTTTCCGGTCGACCACCTGAGTATCATCGCTATCTTGCGAAGCATACGCAATAAAGATGTCCTCACTGCGTTTTTCAACAAAGTAATCTTCCGTAGGATTGAATGTAAAACCTTTTATAGGCTTTGCCTCGCTATCTTGGAGCGCCTTTGATTCGGTGTCATTTAGCTCTAGAGTGAAATCCTCAGAGGCAGAAGACTCTATTATTGAAAGAACTTCTTTGCGTTCCATTTCATCTGCAGCTTTGATGTCCGCGCTTTCGGTCTGTGGCCTTTCAGCAGCTGAGGTATTTGCTACAGAACCAAAGGGTAATAGGGATAGGGCTGCAACTAGTGCCGTGAGTACTTTCATTCTGTGATTATTCTTTGAGAAAGGGGCATTTGATATCTTCCTTCTTTCGGTGTGGGAAGTGTGCACCATTCACTATATTGATAGGCGTTAAATAATGTCTACCTTTTTATTCAATTGTTTACTATCTATAATTGGCTGTTTTAAACGATCTCCCAAGTCATCAATGTCTTCGTTGTAGGGATTGCGGCTAATCTCAAAAATCCGCTCCATGTGAACTGCGCCCATGCGCACGTCGTAACCGGAAACCCCACTTGGTGGCGGTTAAACTGTGGAACTTGATGGTTCTTCAAATCCGCACCAGTACCTCGGCTTTGCTGAAATCCAAGGCATCGGCCCTTGCGGTCTTTTTCGTGGCCATTACCAGTGGTCTTGGTGCGGTTTTCGCCCTAGCATATTCCACTGCCAGTGGGGTCACCCGCACCCTGTTTCTCATTGCTTTATTGTTGCCAGTCATTGGTATTGGTTTGAGTATCTTAAGTTTTATTGCGACGTGGCTGCGGGCTCGACGCCCAGTGCTCATTATCGACGACACGGTCAGCATTCCTGAGGCAGACTTGGCTTTTCCGGTGGAAAAACTGGAAGAAATCAAAATTTTCGGCAAGGGCCGCCGCAGCTACGTGACAATCATCCCACCGGGAACCACTGTTGCACTCCCCTTGGGGTCTAGTCCCACCCC
>JBHACV010000031.1:0-18470 GCA_041854705.1 Corynebacterium sp. | reverse complement strand
TATGTAACCAAACCCTATTCTGCACGCGAACTGATTGCTCGCATCCGTGCGGTACTGAGACGCGGTGGCGATAGTACCGCCACCTTCGAAGAAGTTGATGAACGGATTCTCTATGGCGGACGAGTTCAACTAGATGTTGAACGTCACCTTGTTACCGTCGATGGCCGACCCGTACCCATGCCGCTCAAAGAGTTCAACTTGCTGGAATTTCTCATGCGAAACGATGGCCGAGTGCTCACCCGCGGCCAAATCATCGAACGCATCTGGGGGCCTGATTTTGTTGGTGACACTAAAACTCTTGACGTACATGTCAAACGGTTGCGCTCCAAGATCGAAATTGAACCGTCAAGCCCAGAGCATGTGATTACGGTTCGGGGTCTGGGCTATAAGTTTGAGACTTGGCCACGATAGTCGCTGGATGTGTGGCAAAGATTTCATTGAGATCAGCGTCGTTAGGCAACTGAGCGCGCAGTTCTAATCGGTGCGCTAAGTGTGCAGCTAAAAACTCATAAGCAGCATCACCCATGAGTGTTCGTAGTTCGGTCTCACAGCTTTGCCACAATGGTGTGTCATTGCCGTGGCAACTCGGCGCGGTGGTGCAGTACCAATGGAAATCCTCTCCACCATTGCCCCAACCTCGACGGTTGTATTCGGTGATGGTGGTCCGAAGAATTTCCACCCCATCGGGTCGGTCTTCGTAGGCTTCCAAGCGTCGTAGTGGTAGCTGCCAACACACCTCTGGCTTGACGACGGTTAAATCTTCACCTGCATCCAGCGCCCATTGATGGAGCGCGCATCCTGGTCCAGTCTCCCAACCAAGTCGGTTAGCAAATATGCATGCCCCATTAACGAGGGTAGTTTTTAAGGCTGGTTCTGCCTCCCCCTCATCATTGTCTAGCTCATCCCATTCCAACCACGGTTCAAGATCACTGTGGTCTTCACGTTGGAGG
Source organism: Corynebacterium sp. (assembly GCA_041854705.1). GTDB lineage: Bacteria > Actinomycetota > Actinomycetes > Mycobacteriales > Mycobacteriaceae > Corynebacterium. Next base: position 17,520 of record JBHACV010000031.1, on the reverse strand, counting down.
TAGGCATCTAGGTTGTTGGGCCGATACTGCCAGTAGCGTGCTGGCATACGTACCACCGCATCATACAGTTGCTCTAGGTCGGTCTCATCGCATAAAAATGCACCGTGATTACAGCATCCTACCTGGGAAAATCCCTCAATGATGCCATGACAATTTTGGGTGCCAAACTGGCAGGAGTAGGACGATTCAAGCCATGTTAAGTCGATGGAAAAAACATGTTCTGGATTCTCAGGATTGGTAAATTCTAACCATTGTCGCGGGAAGTCTGGGGCCAATTCTTGGCCCTTTCTTATGGAAGCTGCGGCTGGCGAGGTTGTTGGGAAGCCAAGATTTACTGGTGTGTTACTGGGGCGTTGCACACTTAAATACCGTAGACCGTCTAACCTTAATCCTGTGAGATTAGGTGTATTAGACGTGGGTAGTAACACGGTCCACCTCGTTGCGGTTGATGCGCGACCTGGTGGGCCGCCAACTCCAATGAGCGATTGGAAGACGACCTTAAAGCTCGTTGCCTACCTCGACGCTGATGGCGCAATTGATGATAAAGGCTTGAAAAAGCTCACTGACTTTGTAGCTGAAGCTCGGGAGCTAGCTGAGCAATTAGGGTGTCAGGAATTAAAACCATTCGCTACATCGGCGATTCGCTCTGCTACCAATGCGGATGCGGTGTTAGACCACGTCGAAAAGGAAACCGGCGTGCGGCTAGAAATTCTGTCTGGAAAGGATGAAGCTCGCCTAACTTTCCTCGCGGTGCGCCGTTGGTATGGCTGGTCTGCTGGTCGCATTACCAATTTAGACATTGGTGGTGGTTCTTTAGAGATGACCACTGGCACCAATGAGGAACCTGATTGTGCGTTCTCACTCGATTTGGGTGCGGCACGGTTGACCCATAACTGGTTTGACACCGATCCACCAGAACGTAAGAGAATTAACCTTTTACGGGACTACATAGATGCAGAGTTGGCCGACCCAGCCCGAATGATCCGGGCACACGGACAAGGCCGCTTAGCCGTGGGAACTTCCAAGACTTTCCGCACGTTAGCTAGGTTGACAGGTGCGGCCCCTTCTTCGGAAGGATTGCATGTGACCCGGGAATTGACCGCTCCCGGCTTACGGCAGCTCATTGCGTTCATCTCGCGCATGACTGCGGCGGATCGCGCGGAACTCGAAGGGGTTTCGGCGAGTCGTTCGCATCAGATTGTTGCAGGTGCCTTAGTTGCGGAAGCAGCGATGCGTGCGTTGAATATTGAGAAGCTGGAGATTTGTCCCTGGGCGCTTCGGGAAGGTGTGATTTTCCGCCGGATCGAGCAGGGCCTACCCCAAGGAAACTCTGCAGAAGACACTGGGAAGGCATAGGTAGATGAGTGACAAACAGCTCACAGTGGCAGAATTGTTGGCTAAGGCTGGCAAAGATGCTGCTTCGACCAGCGCGCCGCGAACTAGGCGTCGCCGCAGTATGGACTCTGGCGGCATTTCCGTGGCGGAATTAACTGGGAATATTCCCAAAGTAAACGCCAAGCCGCAAGAGGCTCGGCACTCCAGCGAACCGCTTGACACCGATGACCGCAAGGCTGACCAGCTTGATGTTGCCACGCTGCAAGAAGCAGCCCGTAAGGAAGCTGAAGCTCGACTTCAGCCACGCCAACAGTTGGAACAGCAGTCCGAACCAACTCCGGCGGCTAAGCCTGAACCGGTCGAAGAACCAGCGGTAAAGGTTACCCAGTTTGAGGCAATCAAAAACGACCGACCGAGCAATGCCGAAACCATTGTGCTTTCAGTGGTGCATGAAGATGAGCCAATTCGATTGACCACCGACACCTTCTCTGCGGTTCAATCCAATTCCATCATTGAGGCACCCGCTGAGGACCTCGCTAAGCCGGTGGATATCACTGCTACTGGTTCAATGCTCACACTTGCGGAAGAATCGCTCGCTGAGGCCATCGACGAGGCTCACACCTCAGAATCTGCTGTGGTGGAAGAAGCTGCCGCACTTGTGGGCTCAGAGACTGGACAATTTGTCGCCTATGAAGAAGACACGGACTATGTTGATGAGGACTACGACACCTACGAGGAGTACGAAGACCCAGATTACGACGATGATCCGGACAATACCGACACCACCTTCATTGACACATCCTTGACTACCGGCCCCTTTGCTGGGGAAGACTACTCGGCGGAAGATTACTCCGAGGAGGGATACCTAGCAGACGACTATGTCGTAGATGAGGCTGAAGAAGAACCTGCCACGGAAATCTTCCCTGTTGGTTACCAAGAGGAAGCGGTAGAAGATGATGATGAGCAGCTGAGCGGTTTCGCCGATCAAGGGGTTACTGCCATTACTGGTTCACAGCCTGCTGTTCGATTTGATGACACCATTGTGGCCGCCCCAGTTGATCTAGAGCCAGCCTATGAGGATTATCCTGAGGAAGAGCTTGCAGAAGAGCCAGTGGCGGATGAGGTGGCTGAGGCGGAGCCCTACGAGGATGAAGAAGAGGAGAAGATGTCGATCTTCGCCGTGATGGGAATGGCCTTGATTGGCATTCTCATTGGTGCGGGCATTTTCCTCGGTTTCCTCTATTTGTGGGATGCGATTGCCAACCGGTACATCGTTGCTGGTGCTGCAGTAGGTGTGACTTTACTATTGGTCATCATCGTGCACTTCATGCGTACTGAAAAGGATATTCTATCGAAAGTACTGGCGTTTATAGTCGGACTTACCATGACTTTCGGTCCGTTGGCTGTGGTTATGCTGTAGGTACTAAGGCAGAACCTGCGACTTCCCTTTTTCACACCCATGATCCCCGTAGCTGGAAGCAGTTACGGGGATCATGGGTTTATTGCGCCTGAGGGTAAAGCTAGGTTAGTGGGAGTGCGTAGAGCCGTCGTCAGGAAAGGGCGGCTGCCCCACGGTACTGGCAGTCTTTCGCTGTGGACACATGTGAAATAAGTTTGAGTGCCAAAATTATTTTGGGGTGGTAGCAGCTCGTGATAATTCGGTTATTTTACTTCAAACTCCATAAAGTTCCAGCAAGCTTCTGTGCTAGAAGTTAAATAACCGAATTATGTCAGAAGTTGCAGGTGACTAGGCGTGACCCTAGCGAGCCAAGGCAGGGGTGTGCTCGCTTTACGACGCCGGATGTTGTGGGCAAGGCAACCGTGCGCCATTAAACAGCTGAAATTTCGCCTGTCTAATCGCCTCTGTAGTTGTCTAAAGTCAAGGGTGCTGTGCTGGGGGTGGAAAGGTGCGACAGGTGAGTATTTTTGGCATCGTTGAGGCTATGACTTCGATAGCAGTAATTGGCGGTGGAAAGATCGGTGAGGCCCTGATCGCAGGCCTAGTTTCTGGTGGTGTGGGCCCCAGAGAGATCCACGTGACCAATAAGGAAGAGGGGCGCAGTGAGTATCTGCGCGACACCTATAAAGTTGTGCCCTTTGATGACAACTCTCTTGCTTGCGATGGGGTGGATCTGGTTTTCTTATGTGTCAAACCTGATGTGGTGTTGCCAGTGGTGGAAGAAATCGCCGAGATCGTCGATAATAACGACGCCACCACAGTGGTGTCGATGGCCGCGGGTGTGACCACATCTAGCATTGAGGAGATTCTGGCCGCTGGCTCGCCAGTAGTGCGGGTTATGCCCAATACTCCCATGCTGATTGGTAAGGGTATGTGTGCGGTTAGCCCAGGTCGATTTGTTTCGGAAGAGCAGGTGGCAATTGTCGCCGAATTGCTAAAAGCTGTTGGGCAGGTGCGTACTGTTAAAGAATCCGACATGGATGCGGTTACTGCTTTGTCAGGTTCTTCTCCGGCCTATCTTTTCCTCATGGTGGAGGCCATGATCGACGCTGGCGTTAATTTAGGGCTTAGTCGGGAGGTGGCTAAGGAACTGAGCGTTAATGCCTTCTATGGCGCCGCTGCGATGCTTAAAGAGACGGGTGAGGAGCCAGCGACACTTCGGGCTAATGTATCCTCCCCAGGCGGTTCTACTGTGGCTGCGATTCGGGTTTTCGAAGAGGCTGGACTTCGGGGCACTTTCTATGGCGCAACTGAGGCATGTGCGAAACGCTCCCAGGAATTGGGGTAATTAATTTAAATCACATTTTCCGCCCCCTGAAGTAGCGATACCCTGCGATTTTTTAATTCTTCAGGGGTAGAAGCTTTATTTCTATGAGTGTTTTCTCAACTTTAAGTCGCATCAGTCACATAATTCACGCTAAGCTTAATTGAGCACGTGCGTGTCCGATCTGCGGGAGGGGAAGCCTGCAGCGCGCCACATGCTGAAGGGTATAGATATATATGGCAAGAGAAGATAACGGAACCTTCTTAACGGTTGCAGAGGTCGCAGAGATCATGCGAGTCTCGAAAATGACTGTGTACCGCTTGGTTCACTCCGGTGACCTCCCAGCGGTGCGCGTTGGTCGTAGCTTCCGAGTTCACGAGAAGGCAGTTAACGAGTACCTTGACTCCTCGTACTACGAGGTGGGCTAGGTACCTTTGAAAAGGCAGCGTCTCCTTTTGCGTCTTGGAAAGTTCCTAGGCGTGAAAGGGGCGCTGCTTTTGCCTTTTTGCACCCAGCGGTGTTTTGGTTCGGGGTGGGCAGCATCGGTATGATGAAACCCATTCGTGTCAGCGCCACGCCTACGCATGGTTTCGTCAGGCGAAAGTGCACTTCGCCTGCATGGGCAAACTCCTTGCTTAAAGGGGGATCTCGTGCGGGGCATTCTGGCAAGAAAGTACGTACAATCTAAAAGTTAGTGAGGATACCGGTATGGGTTCAGTTATTAAGAAGCGCCGTAAGCGCATGTCGAAGAAGAAGCACCGCAAGTTGTTGCGTCGCACCCGCGTTCAGCGTCGTAAGCTCGGCAAGTAAATTATGCCTGCACAAACCCCCAGCCCACTGAGTCATTGCTGGGGGTTTGCCTGGTTAAAGGTAGCTGTTGTGTTATTACTTAGTATTGCAGCAACCACTGCCTTGACTGGATGCAGACAAACAGACATGAATCAAGCACAGCGGCTCGCTCTTGCAGCGGTGGAGGACGTGTGTGCCTTCACCCCAGAGGAATACACCAATGGTGCCGTGGTGGGCCGGTTAGAGCAGTACAGCCACCCGCAGTTTTACGACGAAGTCACACGCGACCCTAGTTTGGTGCTGCCAACAATCCCAGAATCAACGCTGGCAGCTTGGCGGGCTTCAGGTGGCACTGTCGAAGTGACAGTTGGAATAGGCGGGGAGCAACACCCAGAAGACACTGATATTTCTTGGGGGCGGAAAGTGATCTGTGACCAAACCTGGTCTGGCCACCCAGAGCCTTTTGGCAATGTCTACTTGGTGTTGGTGACCAAGGAAAACGATACCTGGGGGATACAAGAACTCAAGCTATTGAGTGCTGACGTTGTGCTGGAAAATCCCTCACAGGTCCCGAGTGCTTAACGAGGTCGACGGAATACCTTCCAGCTAAAAAACGCTGTGGCTAGTGCTGGCAAACCGAAGGTTCGAATGGCCTTGCGCATGCTGCGGTAGTCTTTGATTTCCCAGCCACGCTTGAGTGCTTCTTTTTTCAATGGCCGATCTGGGTTAATGGCCACTGCTGTGCCAACCATGGACAACATGGGGATGTCATTGATGGAATCGGAATAAGCGGTGCATCGGGCGAGGTCGAGCTGCTCCATTGTGGCTAGTGCTGCCACTGCATGCCGCTTGCCCGGGCCATGCAAAATATCGCCGACCAGTCGGCCGGTAAACTTGCCATCTTTAACCTCGGCAACTGTACCCAAAGCGCCAGTGAAACCGAGCCGCCGAGCAAGAATTTGTGCTAGCTGTACAGGGGTGGCGGAAACAAGCCATACCTGTTGGCCAGCGGCGATATGCATATCGGCCAGCTGCTTGGTGCCAGGCCATAACCTTTCGCTCATATTGGTATCAACAATTTCTTCACATAGTTCCACCAGCTCAGACACGCTGCGGTCTTTGATGAACTCTAACGCCTGTTGGCGACCTTCAGCTACATCATCCGCATTTTCGGCACCAGTAATGCGGAATTTCACCTGTTTCCATGCGACTGGCAGAATTTCCGAGAGCTTCAAGTATCGTCGCCGTGCTAGGCCGAGGGCGAAAACGATCAGCGAAGACCCTTGGATCAAGGTGTTATCGACATCGAAGAAGGCAGCCGCCCCAGCTTCCTGTGGAATATCGGGGTCAGGTGTTGTCAGGTGTACTGAACCAGCAGCCTCATAAGAGCCGGATACCGAATCCAATCCGGCGGTAAAGTCTGCAAGATCGAGTCCGAAGAGTTCACTGGCAGCCAAGGCGGCTGCTGCTTCACCGGCTTTTTGCTGGGTGGAGTCGTCGATAGGCGGGAGTGCGCGCTCTTCAAAGAATCGACGGAGGTTGCCCCGCGATGTGCTCCAGCTGGCAAGAAAATCTTCTGGTCGTTGATGCCATTGTGGCTCGGGTGACGACACTGCTTGACGCAACCTTTCTGGAAAATTGTTGGAGCTTGTAGCTAAAAACTTGGGTTTCCTTCACTTATCGTAGTCCGTTGTCCAAACATTCCACGTGTATTGGTAGTTGCTGGTAGCCAGATACTGCAGAATTATGGTGCTGATTACCGAAAAATGCTGCGTGGCAGAGTATGGTCTTAATAGTTGTGGATTCAACTTTTATGTGAGGGGTCAGCATGGCACAGATGGTAGAGCTCATGATTCGTACGCAATGTGGTTCGTGTCAACGAGTGGCGGACCAGATTGCGCCCATCCTTCAACAAGCAGGACTACCCCTTAATGTGTGTAACGTCGATGAAGACCCTGCTTTGCAGGCAGAATTTGGGGATCGGGTGCCAGTTGTAGTCATTGACGGGGAAGAATTCGCCTGTTGGGAAGTGGACAATGACGAGTTAGCCAAGGCTTTGTTGTGATCGTCCCTACCCCCAGCTACGGTGATATGGATTTGATTGCCTTCCGATTCTCAATCATTAGTTGGATAAAAAGCGTTATTCTTTAATCGGTCTCCATTCGTAAAGTGACACGCTTTACGTTGTGGGAAGATCTTTACAAAGAAACCACCTGAAGAAAGCGGTGATGAAAGCGTGAGTGTGCTGGTTGTGGGAATGTCTCACCGATCCGCGCCCGTGGCTTTGCTAGAGCAATTGAGCATGGATGATGATGTGCGCAATCGCACCGCACTAGCCTTAATCGCACAGCCAACTTTGGGCGAAGCCATGATTGTTTCCACCTGTAATCGGCTGGAAGTGTACTGCACCACCACTAGCTTCCATACAGGGGTATCTGAGGTAGTGGAGGTATTGCACAACTTCAGTGGTGTGGCAATTGAAACACTGCGTGGCTCCCTTTATGTCCGCTACGCTGACGCTGCGGCAGAACATCTAATGGTGGTTTCCTCTGGCTTGGATTCAATGGTGGTTGGGGAACAGCAAATCATTGGTCAAGTCCGTAGTGCCTATCAAAATGCTACCGAAGCTGGCACAGTTGGACCTAAGCTGCATAGTTTGGTGCAGTCAGCGTTGCATACTGGCAAGCGGGTACACACCGAAACTGATATTGATAATGCTGGGGCGTCGATGGTGTCTTTCGCTTTTGATGAGGCTATCTCACAGCTTGGGATCACAGATGAACAGCAGCCCTTTGCTGGTCGGCGTGCATTAGTGCTAGGTGCTGGGGCAATGGCTTCTTTAGCGGCTACGCATTTAGGTCGGTTGGGTATTGCGGAATTGGTGATCGCCAATCGTACCCGCGACCGAGCTGCACGACTTGCTCAACATGCTCGTGAGGCAGGGGTTCATGCTCAAGTGGTGGATTATGAGCAACGTACTCAGCTATTGTCGCAGGTAGATATCGTGGTTTCAGCCACTGGTGCCCAGAGTTTCACCATTACTCAGGCGGATATTCCAGCTGGTCATCCACTAATGCTGGTGGATTTATCTTTGCCGCGGGATATAGAAGACGCCGTTACTATCGGCACCAATGCGCAGTTGGTCAATATTGAGAAGCTGCATGCCGTGCGTCGTGAAGATCAAAATAGTGATGGCGCAGCACTGCGGATTGTCGCTGAGGAGTTGCATGCCTACAGTTCTGCTCAACGGGTCAAAGACGTTGCACCTGCAGTTACTGCATTACGACGTCATGCCTCTGAGCTGATTGAAACTGAATTGAGTCGGCTGCAACACCGTACCCCAAATATTTCCGCAGCGGACTTTGATGAGGTCTCCCGAACGGTTCGCCGAGTCGTGGATAAGCTATTGCATCAGCCGACGGTGCGGGTAAAGAAACTTGCTGCCGAATCTGGTGTGGTCAGCTATGAATCCGCACTTCAAGAACTATTTGGTCTCACTGGAGCTGTCCAATCGGTGAAATTGGGATTGGGGGAGTTGCCTGATGCCGAAATGATCGCTGCAGAACTGGCTGCTGGGCCCACTGCAGAAGACACTAGCGTGGAAACGCTGAAACAGCACCTTCAGCCCCAACCTTAAGGAGTCTCATGCTAAAAATTGGTACCCGGGGCAGTTTGCTGGCTACCACGCAAGCTGGTCATGTGCGGGACGCTTTGACCGCTAATGGGCATCCCAGTGAGTTACAGATTGTCACCACTCATGGTGATGTGAATATGGCTCCAGTTGAGCGCATTGGGGTGGGAGTGTTTACCCAAGCGCTGCGTGATGCCTTGTTTGCTGGCGAGTGTGATATTGCTGTGCACTCGTTTAAAGATCTTCCTACCGCACTAGATGATCGGTTTCAGATTATTGTGCCCAAACGTGAAGATCCACGTGATTGTCTAGTCGCCCGCGATGGGCTAAGTTTGGCGCAGCTTCCACCTGGAGCAGTGATTGGCACCGGTGCACCGCGGCGGATTGCGCAACTAAAAGCGTTGCGTCCTGACATTGTCACCACCCCCTTACGTGGGAATATCGATACTCGTATGGGAAAAGTTTATAACGGTGAACTTGATGCAGTAGTGCTAGCTTATGCCGGGCTCTCGCGGGTCGGCCGCGGTGCAGAAGCCACTGAAATCTTTGACATAGATGACTTTTTACCAGCACCAGCTCAAGGCGCATTGGCGGTGGAATGCCGTAGCGGCGATGAACCAGCACGGGCTGCAATTAATTCCATTCTTGATGCACGGGCTCTGACCTGCGCAACTGCTGAGCGAGTGGTGCTCAATCGCCTTGAAGCTGGTTGCACCGCACCAGTTGGGGCATTTGCTCACATTGAAGGAAACGACATCACTGTTCGCGCGGCAGTGGTCTCATTAGACGGTCGACACAGAATCACGGCCACCGGTACAGCTGCTATAACCGAGGCGGTTGCTATTGCAGAGGAAATTACCGCGCGAGTTTTAGCCGACGGCGCGGCCGAAATCCTATAGGCTGATATCGTGTCTGCGATATTTCCCGCCACGCCACTGAAATATTGGCGTGTCTTGGTACCTAGGGCGGCTGGCCAAGCCACCGAAATGATTGCCCTGCTTGAAGAATACGGGGCTAATGTCCTAGCGGTGCCCACTATTGCTTTTGCGCCACCAGAAGATCCAGAACAAGTTGAGGCTGTGGCGCAGGACTTACAAAATGGTCATTATGATTGGGTGGTCTTCACCAGCGTCAATGCTGTCGCGGCTTTTGGTGAACACCTAGTCAATCACCTGCCTGCCAAGATTGCAGTAGTCGGACGTAAAACCGCTGCGGCGGTGAAAAAACATGGTTTTGCTATTGATTTTCAGCCCGCACCAACTGAGCAAAATTCACGAGGGTTAGTGGCTGGGTTCGATCATGCTCCCCCCAATGGTCGGGTGTTGTTGCCACGTTCTGCTCTAGGCAGTAAAGCTTTGCCGGAAGGGCTACGGGCTAAAGGATGGGAAGTTACCGATTGCCCCACCTACCGGACTGTTCCTGCTGATCCGCCGCCTCCAGAAGTTGGGGCGGAATTACGCTCTGGCGGCATTGACGCCATCTGTGTGACCTCAGGTTCAGCCATTCGGAACCTATTCGAGTTGGTTGGCTTACCGCATAAAAACACCATCATTGCCTGTATTGGTCCAATGGCCAGCGGAGTATGTGAAGAACTCGGATTAGACATAGCAGTAATGCCCGAAGTGGCCGATACCACCTTGTTAGTGGAAGAATTGGCGAGATATGCCAGCCTGCATCCGAAGAAATCACACTTGAGAAAGCTGTAACCATGTCACTTCCTACCCCCTACCGACGTCCCCGTCGGTTGCGGACCAATCCTGCCATGCGGGACTTAGTCGCTGAAACTCGTCTGCACCCGAGTGACTTGATTTACCCGTTATTCATCGCTGATGGATTGACCGATCCGCGTGAAATCAGCTCCATGCCGGGGCAATATCAACATACGATGGAATCCCTAAAAGATATCATCGCTGAAGCTATTAGCCTTGGTATTCGCTGCATCGATTTATTTGGGGTGCCAAAATCAGCAGACAAAGATGCCACCGGTTCACAATCGTGGGCCAAAGACGGGATCTTAAACCGCGCCATCACCGAGGTTCGCAGTCAGTTTGGTGACCAAATTCTCATTATGGCTGATACCTGCCTTGATGAATTTACCGATCACGGGCATTGTGGTGTCATTGACCCAAACACTGGGGGAGTAGCTAACGACGCAACTTTGGGCTACTACCAGCAAATGGCTGTGGCTCAAGCCCAAGCTGGAGCGCATATCATCAGCCCGTCTGGGATGATGGACGGCCAAATCCGTGCCATTCGCCACGCACTTGATACAGCTGGATTCACTGACGTGGCTATCATGGCTTACTCCGCCAAATATGCATCAGCTTTTTATGGGCCATTCCGAGACGCGGTTGGCTCCTCCCTTGATGGCGATCGTCGTACCTATCAGCAAAATCCTGCTAATTTTACCGAATCCTTGCTAGAGGTTGCCCTCGATATCGATGAAGGCGCTGATTTCGTCATGGTTAAACCTGCTTTGGCATATTTGGATGTGATCCATGCGGTTGCGGAAACTGCCACCGTACCAGTGGCTGCCTACCAAGTCTCTGGGGAGTACGCCATGCTGCATGCAGCTGCACAAAATGGCTGGTTAGATCTAAAATCGGTGATGTTGGAATCATTGACCTCCATCAAGCGTGCCGGTGCTCAGCAGATTCTGACTTACTTCGCCCTCGACGCGGCTCGAGAGTTACACAACTCATAGGCACTTTGCTTATCGATGCACAACGAGTAGGTTCGCTCGTAGAGTTAAAATCAACCTTTTGTTGTTGGCAAGAAAGGAAATGTGTTTCTGGTGACACACCCCAACACAGATGAGCAATCCCAGTCTGTGCCTGAATCCGTCCAACTAGCGGTCAAGGTCTGGGCTGTGGCATTGCTGCTGGAAGTCCTCCATCAGATCCTCAACGTGGTCATGGGGATTTTAAACCGTGCCGAGACCGCCCATGAGGTGAGTGCACGAGTCACAGAATCGGGAACACAACCAATGCCCGATGCTGGCACCATCCAATTCATGGTGGTCGGAACGAATGTGTTGCTTGGCATCCTTTCACTCAGCATTGTTGCCGTGTTGTGGTGGATGGTGCGCTCTTTGCACCATAGGGGGAGATTTGTGGGATTCGCTCGAAGCGGCTTGACCTATTTTGGAATTTACCTTGGGCTTCGAGGGCTCTTCGCATTCGCAGCAGCACCGGTGGGGATGGTTCCCATTGCACTGTTTGCAGTGGATGGAAGTCTGCGTATCCTTGTCGGGGTCGCAGCAGTGATCGCAGTGGTGTTCTGCTCTAGGGAAGAAACTATTACCTGGAGCGGAGAAGCACCTATGCGGCAACTGCCAGATAATATGCGGCGTGACAGTAAGTGAAACAGAAGGGATTCCTAGCTCATGGCTACGTACAATTCCTCAAGCCACAAAGGCGAAGACTTCGACCCATCGGTACTACGCGCCATTGATGCAGCTAAGGCCGCAGCCGCCAAAGCAGGAATCCTATCAACATCAGGGCACACTGGTTATTCCGAAGACCCTGATCGGGATAAGATTTTTCAAGGCAGCACCTCTTTTGCCTTCGAACTATCTGGACTGGAAAATGCTGTTTCTATTCGGAAAGTAGAAAAAGCCATTGAAGCAATTCCTGGCGTTAAAGCTCGGATTGTCTACAGCTCTAACATGGCATGGATCACTGCACCACGGAATGCAGACATTGACGATATTGTGGATGTTCTACGTGGCTTTGGTATCGAAGCCACGTTGACCGAATCCTCCCTACAGCGCCGACTGGCGTGGTCCGATGTGGAAGAAGGCCGCTACAACCGTCTCAGCCAGCGGGCACGACGGCGGCGCTACTTTACCGATCGTGGGGCATGGCGCAAACAAGCTCAAGAAGAGGAACGGAACCTCGAACTTTCACGCCGTGCTGGGTTCTTGGATATTCCAGAGCGGCACGCGGTGCATCAGGAACCGACTGATGTGCTTTTTACTGCTCGGACCTTGGTTACTCGGACTCGACTATTGCTAACTCTCGCATTGAGTTTGCCAGTGTTGTGGATTACCTATGTGCCTGGTTACCAGTTTGATTATTGGCAGTGGGTGTTAGCATTATTGAGCTTACCGGTGGTCAGTTATGGTGCGTACCCATTTCACCGGGCAATGGTTGGCGGTTTGCGACGCGGCATGTCAGCACTCGATGGTGCAAGCTCCATTGCAATCTTGTTGGCCTACATGTGGTCAGTAATGATTTTATTGGCCACTGACGTTGGTGCTGCTTCTTATAGGGCAGAGACTGATTTTGGTGGTCTTGGCCCTGCATCTTTTGAATCCAATCCACTGTTTTTCGACGTCGCCTGCGGTATGACTCTGTTCCTGCTTGGGGGGCGAGTCATTGTGCGTCGCACACGGGCCAATCTGGTTGATGAAATTGCCCAGTACAAACCGCGACCTGATGACACTGTTCGAGTGGTGACCAAGCAACGCACTACCGGCAAGGTTGCCGAAAAAGAGGTTTTAATACAAAAACTCAATGTCGGTGATGACATCATTGTTCCACCACGGGCGCGGATTCCAGTTGATGGTACTGTCATCGGCGGCAGTTCTATCGTTGACGCCTCCGCCCTTGGCATCGATCCGATCGCAGCTAAAGTCAATGCCACGGTCTATGCTGGGTGCATCAATGGTGAAAAAGCATTGAAAATTCGGGTGACTTCTACTGGGCATCGCACTTGGCTAGCAGCTGTGAGTCGATGGGTGAGCACCGCATCGCTCAACCAGCACCACTCAGACGCGTTAGCCACGAAGACCGCCTCGGTATTGGTGCCACTGGCCATGTTGGTGGCGGTAGTCAATTTTGTGGTCTGGGCACTGTTTACCAACAATATGTATCAGGCTTTTGCTACTACCTTGGCAGTATTGGGTTGTGTGGCGCCGGTAGCGTTGGCTGTATCTGCTTCAGTGGCAATGCGCCATGGCATTGAAAATGCGGCCCGTAATGGGGTATTAATTCGTGAAGCCACTACCATCCGCAAACTTGATCGAGTGGATACCATCATTTTCAACCGAGTTGGGGCCTTGAGTGAAGGCGAAATGACGGTCGAAACTGTTACCGCCGACCGTGGTGAAAACCCCGATCTGGTGGTGCGGGTAGCTGGGGCGCTAACCTTAGAATCAGATCATCCAGTTTCCCGCGCTTTGATTCGCGCGGCTAGAGAATCACGGGATCAATCAAAAGACGATTCCATCCCCAGTTGGATTGATGTTAGCCATATCGAGATCGATGAACTGGGAAGTTTTACCGGCATAGTGGACCTCCCCTTCCCAACCTCTAATGGTGAAGTTGAAACTCGCGCGGTGGAGGCGAAGCTATGGCGGCCGCGGAATCTTTCCGACCTTTCCGGTCGGTTGGCTGCCGCTGCAGTTTCTGGCGGCACTCCCTTGGTGGTGCGTTGGAAGGGCAAGGACCGCGGGGTAATTACCTTGCATGATGATCCTAAGCCCGATGCAACGGCGTCCGTCGATAAGCTGGAAGCGATGGGGATCGAGACCATGATGCTCAGTCGTGACACCTATCCGGTGGCACGCCGCTATGGGGATTCCGTGGGAGTTTCACATGTGCTCGCTGGGATTCAGCCAGGGCACAAAATGCAAACGGTGCGCAGTGTGCATAATCATGGTGCAACGGTGGCAATGGTTGGTGATAAAACCGTCAATGGTTGCTTCAAGGTTGCCACAGTTGGGATTTTCCTTGGGGCGATGAACAGCTTGTCTAGTCCTGCGGAATTGGAACAAACCAATGCTGATGTGGTGATTTTAGACGGCCATACAAGTCCAATTCCGTGGTTGTTTGCTGGTGCGCGGCGACTAAATCGACTGATTAATACCAATTTCTTGTTTGCTTGGACCTATAACGGGGTGGCGCTCGTGGCAGCCTGTGCTGGGGTTTTGCATCCTATGTTGGCTACCGTGCTGATGCTGGCTTCCTCAATGGTGATTGAATTGCGCTCGACAATGGGACGGACGTTCTAATCGGTCCGGTTTCATTTTGATGATTACAGGTGAGTAGGGGATAGCTGAACCCAATCCTATTACCATGAGGAGTAAGTGGGAAGGTATCAGCAATGAATCTTGATAATCAAGACATGGGGCTGTCCTCTACTGAGGCGGCCCAGCTACTTGAACAATACGGCCCCAATAAACTCCGAGCCGCAACTACCCAACCTTGGTGGCGGCAATTAGTGCAACAATTCCAAGATCCATTGGTGTACTTATTGTTCTTCGCCATCATTATCTCTACTGGGGCATGGTGGTTAGAAGGTGGGCACGGGCTGCCAATCGACGCCATTGTTATTGGCATCATCGTCATAGCCAACGCCCTCATCGGGTACTCACAGGAACGTCGTGCTGCTGATGCGGTAGCAGCATTGGCGAAAATGACCGCTGCGCATTCCACAGTACTGCGCGATGGCAAACAAAAAACTATTCCAGCTGAGGAGCTTGTCCCCGGTGATCTTTTGCTGCTCAGCGAAGGTGACGCCGTCGGGGCTGACGCTAGGCTGATTCACAGTGTGGACCTTGCTGTTCAAGAATCCTCTTTGACTGGTGAATCTGAGGCGGTGCTCAAAGACCCAGCGCCGATCCCTGAGGATATGCCACTAGGGGACCGCACCGACATGGTTTTTAAAGGCACAGCTGTGGTCCGTGGTGTGGGTAAGGCACGGGTGGAGTACACCGGCATGGATACCCAAATGGGACATATTGCCACCCTGCTTGATGCAACAGAGGCGGAAGAATCCCCTTTGAAACGGGAGATTGCTAGTGTCACTAAAACTTTAGGCCTGCTGGTGGTGGGCATTGCTGTGGCGGTGATGGTGGTGTTGGCGGTAGTCAACGGGGTGCACAATGCCAAAGACATGGTGGATATTTTGCTACTTGGAGTGTCTTTAGCGGTGGCCGCCGTTCCAGAGGGGTTGCCTGCTATTTTGTCCCTCGTATTGGCGATTGGGGTACAGGTAATGGCGCGACATAACGCCGTGATGAAGAACCTGTCCTCAGTGGAAACTTTGGGTTCAGCTACCGTTATTTGTTCTGATAAGACTGGCACCCTGACTCGTAATGAGATGACTATCCGGGAGATCGTTACTGCTTCTGGCACTACGACTGTAGGTGGTTCAAGTTATGAACCCGTAGGCCAAGTTGATTACCCGAATGAACCGGCTCGCATTGAGGCAGAACTAGCCATTATTGCGGGAGCTACCGCCAATAATGCTCAGTTGGAGCATACGGCCGAGGGATGGGAGATTGTGGGCGATCCCACTGAAGCGGCCTTTCTCGTAGCCCTGCCGAAACTACTACCTGATTCTGAACCAACTCCGCAGCGTATTGGGGAAATTCCATTCAGCTCTGATCGGAAAATGATGACTGTTTCTGTTCCGGGTTACCTATACAGTAAAGGTGCGCCAGATGTGCTGTTAGATCATTGCTCGATGGTGCAGATAGGCGAGAGTGAACATGTCTTAGATGCTGATCGACGCACCACCATTGCAGAGACTGTTGCCGAGCTATCCCGCAAGGGCTACCGTACCCTTGGCGTGGCCCGTCGTATTGGTGAGATCGAACTGAAGGAAGAAAACCTGACTTTCCTTGGGGTAGTGGGCATTATTGACCCACCTCGAGAAGAAGCGAAAGCCGCCATTGAGCAGGCGCATCAAGCAGGTATTCGTACGATCATGATTACCGGCGATCACCCAGTGACAGCGAGCAGTATTGCAAAGTCCTTGGGTTTTGATGCCGCTGATGCCCTCACCGGTCGGGACTTAGATCGGCTCACCGAGCAGGAGTTTCACGACGCGGTGCGCAGCACCGATGTGTATGCGCGCGTTGCCCCAGTTCATAAGCTTCAAATCGTCGATGCATTACAAGCTGATGGCAATGTCGTGGCTATGACTGGTGATGGTGTTAATGATGCTCCAGCTCTTAAGAGTGCTGACATTGGTGTGGCTATGGGTATTACTGGCACTGAGGTAACCAAGGAAGCTGCGACTATGATCCTTGCGGATGATAATTACGACACCATTGTTGATGCTGTGCGCCAAGGCCGTGCCACCTTTGATAACATTCGCAAATTCCTACGCTATCTACTCAGCTCCAATATGGGTGAGGTCATTACGGTCTTTTTGGGCATTCTTTTTGCCGGATTGCTCGGATTACACACCGACGATGGGGCGGTAGCCCTACCATTGCTAGCCACCCAAATCCTGTGGATCAACCTTGTTACCGACTCCGGCCCAGCGCTAGCCATGGGGGTGGATCCCGCCGACCCGCATGTAATGAAGCGTCCGCCGCGTAATATGGCCGAGCGCATTCTTGGTCGTGACATGTGGGCTCGGGTTATTTTCATTGGTCTGGTCATGGGCTGCGTCACCTTAGTAACCATTGATATTTGTCTGCCTGGTGGTATGGTCCACGGCAGCGATAGTCTTGAGGTCGCTCGCACCGCAGGGTTTAGCACCCTAGTATTTGCCCAATTATTCAATGCATTTAATGCTCGCTCGGATATGGATTCTGTCTTCGTAGGATTATTCCGAAATCGCTGGTTATGGCTATCGATCGGGACTGCGGTGCTACTTCAAGTATGTGTGGTGCACGTGCCGTTTTTACAAACCGCTTTTGGCACTGCGAGCCTAGACCTATATCACTGGCTTGTGGCTATCGGTATGGCATCGATTGTTTTATGGGCGGAAGAGCTGTCGAAATATGTGCGGCGGCTAGGAAACACCACCAAAAATAAATAAAGATTCCTATCTCTTTGGGGTGGTCTGGTTTTTAGGGCCAGTCAACTTAAGCGGCTTCCAATAACCATCGCTTCTTGTACTCCACCGGTGGGATAAATCCTAACGCCGAGTGGGGATGACTCGTATTATACCGTTTTGACCATAACCCCAAGCAATACCGTGCATGCACCACATCCAGGAAACACTCCTGCTGGAAAAGCTCATCACGCATCCGGTTATGCAACGATTCAACAAACCCGTTATGCCATGGCTGACCCGGAG
>JBHACV010000030.1:0-3707 GCA_041854705.1 Corynebacterium sp. | reverse complement strand
TATTCTCTCTTGGCTGGAGGTGCGTCACCGAGGTGTTTTGACCCACAGCGAAACTAAGATAGGGCGGGTGAAACAAAAGACCTCCCGTTCGATTGCTCCACACGATTTAGCCGATGGTGCGTTTGCCAAACCCAGATTTCCGGCTGGGCCGCCAAAAATCCAATGGTCTAAATTTGATACCCTCGCCACCATAGTGATTATGCTGCTCACTTTGGGCACTCGTTTTATTGGTTTGACTGCCCCCACGGCGCAGGACACACCAGTATTCGATGAAAAGCACTATGTGCCCCAAGCATGGGATATGGTGCGTAGCTGGTTCAATCCAATTCTTGGGGGCATTGAGTCTAACCCTGGCTATGGGTTGGTTGTTCATCCGCCTTTGGCCAAACAGATTATTGCGTATGCGGAAATGATCTTCGGCTACACCCCCTTGGGGTGGCGGTTGATGTCAGCGATTTTTGGGTGCCTTACCGTCTGGTTGATTATGGCCTGCGCCAAACGTCTTTCGGGGTCGAGTTTCGCGGCAGTATTTGCTGGAATACTCGCGCTTTTCGACGGCGTTTTGCTGACTGGTTCTCGGTTTGGAATGTTGGATATTTTCCAAACCTTTTTTATTGTGTGTGCAACATACTGCTTGATTCGGGATTTCCAGCAGGTGTGGGGGCGTCTGCATGAAGCTGCGATGCAGGACAATCTCGGTGACAGTGCGTTTGGCCCTCGATTCGGCTTCCGGTGGTGGCGGTTCTTATGTGGAATCAGCTTAGGCTTGGTGCTATCGGTGAAGTGGTCGGGCCTGTACTACATGGCATTTTTCGGGGTGTTGATTGTTGGTTTGGATATGTATCTACGGCATCGTTATGGCATTAAACACCCGATTATTGGTGCACTTTTCCGCGATAGTCTCAGGTCTTTTGCGGCATTGGTGATCCTGCCGGTGGCTGTCTATGTCTGGAGTTGGCGCGCTTGGTTTGCTTCTGAAACCAGCATTTACCGGCATGCGGCCACTGATGGCACTATTAGCGAAACTTCGTGGCTGCAGCAACTGCCTGACACTATTGCTTCTTGGTTTTATTATCACTATTCCGTCTTGGAATTCCATGCCTCGCTGACTACGTCTGCTGGTCATGACCATCCTTGGGATTCCAAACCGTGGACTTGGTTGGTGGCAGGTCGGCCGATTTTATATCTTTCGGCAACCGATATTGACTGTGGCGACGGCACCTGCCGACGCATGCTCTACCTGTTTGGCACTCCGGCTATCTGGTGGTTGACCATCCCGATTCTTGCATGGGCAGTGTGGCGGGTGATTTTCAAAAAAGACTGGCAAGTACTTATTCCGCTGGTGGGTTTCGCTGCTGGTTTCATTCCGTGGCTGATTGGTTATGACCGCCAAATGTACTTTTTCTACGCCACCACATTGGTGCCGTTCACCGTTATTTTGCTTGCGTTGTTTTTGAGCCGATTGATTAATACTGGACCACCGCTGCGCCATCCCCTGCTGGAACGCATGAATATTGCTTCCCTGCCAGTGGGTGCCTTTATCAGCATTGCTTACCTGGGGTTGGTTGTGGCGATGTTTATCTACTTCTCCCCTATTCTCTATGGCTATACCATCCCTGATGCAGCCTACGAATCATTAATGTGGATGCCCAGCTGGCGCTAGGTTGATGCTACCTAAAAAATAGGTCTCACTTTAATCGTTGTGCGACTTCGATGGTGTGCAGCTATAGTCAAAGTACACAATCAGAATGGAGTAGTGATGATTACTGCAATTGAGCCTTATTTGGTTACCAATGGCAATGGACAGGAAGCTGTCGAATTCTACCAGCATGTTTTCGGCGCTGAAGTCATCTCTTTGACCCTGTGGAAAGATCATATCCCCGACTGCCCACCAGACCGGGCTAATTTGGTGCTCAATGCCCAATTGCGTATTGGCGACCATCGACTCATGCTCTCTGATGACAACCCCGACTTCGACTATCGCATTGGCAGCAATATGTCTGCCGCCATCAGCACTGACAGTGTAGAAACCGCCACCGAGATCTATCACAAGCTCAAGATTGATGCTCGGGAAATCCACATGGAACTTGCCGAAACTTTCTGGAGCCCTGCTTACGGCAATGTCACCGATAAATTCGGCATGAACTGGCAGATTAGCACCGAAGTCAGCTAAGGCACTGGGCCTGCGCCCAACGACCGCAAGTTGGCGGTCACCAAGGCCCAGCCTTGATCCGCCAACCACAACCCACCAAGTAATGCTGTTGTTAAAAATAGTGATCCGAGGTGAACAAACCCATCGGTGGTAATGGTGCCTAGCACCAAGTCTCGCACCCCAAACCCGAGACTAAACATCCATAATGCCCCGTACAGTGGCACCAAACCACCAGCAATCCGTGGTAACCAAGCGACAAAAACCAGGCCGAAACCAAGGGCTAAGCGCATGGCTGCCTCTTCGACTAATACTTGCGCAAATATTGGATCCACTTCGGTTATTCCTGTGGTGCCTAGCAGTCGGATTGCCCAGAAAAACCACCAAGCTGCCATCAGTACTAATCCCACTCGTATTACCGCCATCACCCAAGCTCGAGTGGCTTGCTGTTGTCGCCATGTCGGCTCCACCCCAGCAATAATCTGATCGGCTAAATCTGGAGTGATGGCATCTATCGCATCATTGAAAGCGAGTTTCCGATTCAGCAGCGCAGATTGCTCCAGAAAACGGCGACAATCCACACATCCTTGTACATGGGAGTCGATGACGTCGTCAGCAAGTGGACTGCTTTCACCATCCAACCGAGCCGACAATGCTGCCTGCACTTGGCTACAAGAAATCATAGCGAGCCAAGATCCCATCCACGCTGGCGCGACCAGACCCAAACACCACGATCATCAACAAACTGACAATTAAGACCAAAACATATTCAAAGCCACCACCGGTAACAAAAAATCCTTGGCTTAAGTGCACAAAATACATTGCCGCAACCATCAGTAGAGCCAGCACACTAGCAACAAAGGTTGTTAACAACCCGACTGCCAGCATAGCGCCACCAAGTACCTCAGCAACTGCTGCGAGATAAGCTGAAAGTTTCGGTTGCGGGATCCCTAATGCGCTGAACTGCCCAGTGGTCTGGGTAATGCCAGAAAGATAAAACTTATCAACACCATGCGCTACAAATACTCCGCCTAAAACTAAGCGGAACACCAACAGCGCGATGTCACGAAAAATCGGCCGATCCATGTTCCTAACTCACCCGAAGTGACTCCGCTTCATCCCAGTCCGAGCCACGGCTCGACTGGTTTTCTCCGAGAAATTCACCAGCATCAACGGTTTCCAAGTACAAGAAATCTGGCGAATCATCATCGATTTCTAACACGACAGCACCAGGCCGCCGCAACCGATTCGGAATCCCCAACTCATCATCAGCCGAGTTGCGTACCCCCAATCGAGCACGCCGCAATTGTTGGATTCGACGATGACGCAGTTCATTCTCTTTCCGGCTTTGGGCACGCAAAGCACTGAGATACATGACCACCAGCACACCACACACAGCAGGAGCGGCCCATGTCCACTGGCCGAAAAAGACTGCCGCACCAATTGCGATCGCCAACATAATAAGCAATGCAAAAACAGTGCGCTGCCGACGCTGGTACCTACTGGTGGCATAGCGGCGATCTGCCTCTGGATCGTATCCACCACGACCACGCCGCGC
>JBHACV010000029.1:0-7908 GCA_041854705.1 Corynebacterium sp. | reverse complement strand
GGCTAGAAATTTACCCCACGCCTTTGTTTGCCAGCATCAATGATTTGCTTGCCTTGCCCAGCATCGGCCCAGTCAAGGCGAAGCAGTACGTCTATGCCTTGGTGTTGCAGGCTATTGACGAATCCTTGGCTAATTTCGAACCAGTGGCAGATGATTCCGAATCATTGAATCTGAATCCTTATGCGGAAGAAACCGCTGAGGAAGAAGCCCACGGGCTGCTGGAATACTATCAGCTAGCGGCCGCGTGGTTGGACCTGCATGACCAATGGCCAACCGAGGTATCAGAAGAGTGGGCGAAAATCGCCTTCCAACGTATTGGTTCCCCAAAGGATTATCTTTTGGTCAAAGCTCGGGCCGAGATTGAAGCGGCTCTCGCTGAGGACTACGCTCGGCTTCAAGCAATCCTTGCTGGTCGGATACCGCTACTCACTGTCCCCGGTGGGGCCCCGGCGCGTTCTTTGCAAGAGATTGGTGATGGTCTCGGGATTACCCGCGAGCGGGTCCGACAATTGGAATCTGGGCTGCGTCGCCAGTTGCGGAAATCTTCTCCGGTGCTCACTGACATTTCTTTGTCCTTGAAGGAGCGCTTCGGTCGTTGCTGCACTATTGATGATTTGCCCGAGATGCTTCGGCAACCACTGTGGCCGTCTGAGTCTCGGCCGAGCCCATCGGTGTTTGATGTGTTATTGTGGCTGGATTCTGGTACCTATCAACGGGACGAGAAATGGATCATCAATAAATTGGTCATCAATGACCTCGATAAGATCCGTGCAGAGACCATCAATGTCTATGGTTTGCTCAATGCCGAGGAAATTACCGCGGCCATTGCTGACTATGGCGAACGTACTGGCACGAGCGCTGAGTACTTGTCGGATTATTTCTGCTACCGGTTTGGTTATGTTCCAGGAGATAGCACTTGGGTACTGCGTGATGGTTCCATCGCTGAACGTACCGCTGCTTTGTTGACTCTCGCGGATAAGCCTTTGCCCACTGAGAGCATCATTCAGCAGATCCCCCACCGCTCCCGTAATTCCATCACTAATGCTTTGAGTACTTCCGACTGGTTTACTCGTATTGATCGGGATACGTGGGCGTTGACTGAATGGAATATTGAAGAATGGACTTCAGTTAGTGATTTCATTAGGAAACGTATCACTGAAGGGGATGGTGAAGCTTCTTTGGAGCAGTTGCGCAGTGACTTGCTTGACCGGAAGATAGCAGAGACCACTATTAGCACCAATCTGGCTTCCCCGGAATTTACGGTTTCGGATGGCAAGGTCATAATGAACACTGACATTATTGAAAATCATCGGCCGCCTGAGGAATGTCGGGGCATGGTGTTGGTTGATGGAACATGGCGATATTTGACTACTGTCACTACAGATCATCTTCGCGGCTCAGGTATGGCGATTCCTCGCGGTGTCATTGACATCTATGGATTGGAGTTTGATCGACCCCATGAGATTCCCTCTGAGTTCAATTCGCATTGGGTCAAATGGGGTCGAACAAACTGCACTATGAAAACTATCCGCCCATTCCTTGAGAAATTCGGGACTAAGGCAGGTCAGCGGGTCTGGTTGGAATTTGGTCCGACTTTTAATGTGGAACCAGCACCAGATGTGGAAACAGGTGCCGAGGGCTGGGCGGCAGTCTTGAATTACTTCGGGCTGACAATTGACGAGGCAGCACCTGACTCTTCTGAATCGCCACTGGCTCAGATCAATGTTGCTCTCGGGCTTTCCCCGACGGTGCCACTGCGTAAAACTATTCAGCGGCTCAGACATCGTCGCGAAGATGACATTGCTGAGCGCATTGTCGCCCTCGCTAAGCCGGAATAACTAACCAAATAGGTATCAGAAAAAGTATTTTCTTCTGGTTATATTTGCTGGTCAAACTCGTCCCAAGGCAGCTACTGCCTTGGGATTTTTAGTCTTATGCGGTCTAGCATGTTGGTTGTTCCAACTACTTACCTATTGCTTTCGCGGCGTTTTCATGCCATTATCCCAAGGAGATAAATCCTAAGAAAGGACAACCCCATGGGCATTTTTGATCAGGCCAAGAAACTGGCAGAAAACCAAGCTGTTACTGAGAAGATCAGCGATACCGCATTGGATAAGGCCGCTGAGGTCGCTCAAGGCAAGCTGGGTGAGGGCCAGGCTGACAAGATCAAACAGGTCCGCGATGTCATCGACCAAAAGATTGGCGAGTAGTCCAAGCAACAATATGCGCTAACCACCGCGGTTTTGTACTAACAGAACTGCTGTGTGGTTAGCGCTGTGTCATATTTGGGTTTAACTTTTTGTCACCTTCAACTCGCTGATTTGGGCGCGTTCCGTCTTCTAGGTACCGCAAAACTGATTAATAGCAGCTAGAGCTAAGGGGGAAAACCTAGGGGGAAATAGGAAATTATCAGGGGAAAGATACTACCTGAGCACGATTGTCTACAATCGCTGGCGCAGTATGGTGGTGTTATCACCAACAAACTGATTGTTCGGAGGTGATGTCGAATCTTTTCGACTGCGAACAGTAAAACCAATGCCTGTCAGGTAATCAGATAAGGAGTGCAAGCGTGTCCCACTATGTCATCAATGTTTTCGATTCTTTCATGGATCTTGTCTGGGCTGTAGTATTTTCCAGCTAAATGTGAATCACAAACCCCTTGTTAGTAATCAGCTCAAGCTGAACTACAGGGGGTTTAGCTATTTCTAACTTCCATACCTCGATTTATAACTACATCAAGGAAGAACATGAAACGCATCATCAAAGGGATTTTTTGCAGCCCTTGGCTTTACTTGGTTATCATTCCGCCCATTATTTTCTATCTTGCGGTTCTAGCGACCTCAGGGTTGTGGAATGGCTGGTTAGCCTTTGCAGTAATGCTGATAATGATTGCTTTCATTGTGTGGTTGGGACTGCGCAACCACAAACTACGATCAATCAGAACTGGATTTTTGGTTGTTCTTGCATTAATCCCAACGGTTTTTTGGGGTTCAGTATGTATCCCTATAGCCTCAACCACCCGTGTTTTGGCCCCTGATTTTACTCAAGCGGAAACTCAATACTGGCAGCTTTCCACCGGTAGTCGGATTGCGTATTATCACTTGTCAGGTGATGGTTCCGATAAACCACTTGTATTGTTCTTACATGGCGGTCCTGGTGGCTCGGTTTCCACCGCGAACGTCCAATTCTTCTCCCAATTGGCTGCCCTTGGCTACGAAACCTATCTGTACGATCAAGCAGGTAGTGGCCGCAGTGATTTCCTGCCAATGAGCGAGTACTCACAGCAACGCAATGTCGATGATTTAGCAGCGATTATGGAACATCTCCCACAGCGACAAGTGATTGTCATTGGTCATTCCTACGGTTCCACCTTGCTTGCCGACGCCCTCACTGATGAGCGAATCGCACCACGGATAGCAAAAGCTATATTCTCTGAACCAGGCGCTTTAACAACAAACATATTTGAGCAGAAAGAATTCAATACCAAAGAGAATATCCCCGTTGCGCAAACCACAAATCCACGAAAAGCCCTTAGCAACCTTGGACATGAAAATGACCATAAACCCCGATTTCTCTTGTTGCACTCTGGCTTTTTGCCAATCAGTAATGGCTTCGTCTCACAAAGCGAGGTGATTAATTCGGTACCCCCTGAGGTGCTCCGAAATGCCCCGGAAGGTATGGTGTGCCCTGAAGAATATGATTCTTACCGTCATGCCACACCAGATCCCGCTTTGCAACTGAACGCCCTTGTCAATCGGGCAATATATCATGCGTCGAACCAGAAAGATTTTGATTTCCAGGCCTTTGCCCACAACACCACCCCAGCCATGATGATGCTAGGAGGCTGCTCATACATCCAGCGGGAAGACCAAGCGTCATTCCTCTTTGCCTACCCCGCGCTCCAGCGGGTGCAGTATTTCGAGAACCTAGGTCACAGCCTGCTACGACCCAAAACCGATAGCAAGGTGCTTGAGGCCATTGTGTCGTTTATCGAGGACACCGAGGCTCCATTGCCTAACTATCCGACAACGGATGATATTCGAGAATTTGTCATCGAAGACAAGTAAGCATGAACCGCTACTTACATCACCCGATTCGGCCCTCATAACCAGCTCAGCAAGGTCTGCTTCGCGGTCCGATAATTGCGGAATGGCCGTTCAATCAGTTCATAGGAACAGGTTGCAACCACTATTGACACCACAAAGGTCGCGATCCAGATCACCCAGAAGGCACCCGAGAAGGTTCGGATTCCAACCAATGGGAAAACACAGCTGAGCACTGGTAGGTGCCAGAGGAACAGTGAGTAGGAGATTTCGCCGAGGCGTCGAAAAGCGGGAGCGTCGAGCAGACTTGGGCCGGTATAGAGTGCGTAGGGCCACAACAGGCACAGGCAAGTAGCGGTCCCAGCGATAACTCGTAGCGCAAATTCATGGGGTTCGGGGTGAACTAATCCGATCGGTCCAAAGAAGTCTCGGCCAGCAAGCCACATTAAGAAACCGGCGGCCAGCCACCACGGCCAGCGGATGCGCATCCATCGGCAGGTGATTTTCAACCGCTCCAGTTCTGCGGCAATCAGGCCAACTGCAAGCCAAGGGAAAAAAGCCGGGGGGAAAATCTGCATGTTCGGC
Organism: Corynebacterium sp.; assembly: GCA_041854705.1. Classification (GTDB taxonomy): domain Bacteria; phylum Actinomycetota; class Actinomycetes; order Mycobacteriales; family Mycobacteriaceae; genus Corynebacterium. Next base: position 3,280 of record JBHACV010000029.1, on the reverse strand, counting down.
CAATTGTCGGATGGCTGTTGGTTAACCAGTGGTAGAAATGCCCACCCGAGACTGAGGATCGCCAAACCGATAATTGCTGTAATGCGTTGCTTAGGGCTAAGTCCGTGTAGTAAAAACCATAACCCGGGCAGTGTTAGATAGAAGAAAACTTCCACACATAGTGACCATAAATGGGTCAGTCCGCCATGATAGCCATTGGGCACATACATCTGACTAAAGGTCATAGTGGTGACCACGGTCAGCGGGCTGGCTCGGAAGGCTACCGGCACAAAGATTAAGGTCACCAGTACACACACCCAATAGGCCGGAACAATGCGCCAAAATCGGTGGGAATAGTATTGTTTGGGCTCAAAAGCTGCCCCGCGCCATAATAAAAAGCCGCTCAGCGCAAAAAAACCAGCGACAAAAAAATCCAGTCGCGTAAGAAACGCCCCAACATGAGTGCCGGGATCAATACCAGTTTGGAAAGCGACATGGGTGGTGAGCACTCCAGCGGCAAGGATGCCACGGAGGCTTTCTAGCTGTGGTAAGAATGGACGACTGCTCACGATTTATTTGACTAACCAGTTTGGTGGGTACGATAGAAGAAACCATAGCGCGTTAGGTCCTATTTGTGGACAACTTAAAGGTTCGACCATGTTTAATGGGTGTGGGCTCAGTGAGTATATACCCATCAAATAGTCACAGAACCGGAGGTTTCGTCCTGAACTATGGTTTCTTTGTTGGCAATGAGAAAGGCAATAACGTGCGTAGACTGCCCCGAGTCTCGGTGATTACCATCATCATAGCTGTTGTGCTGTTTGTTGTTGCTGAGAATGTGCCAGAACTTGTCATTGGAAAGATCAAGCCCTTGCCGGTCAATTCCACCCGGGTGATCCAAACTAAGCAGGCTCCGACATCTTTTTATGATCCAACGGCTGAATGTCCAGATAGTGCTACGAACGATTGTCATTACCGTACCGAAGACACCCAGTTTCGGTTGATTATTTCCAGTGCTAAAGCGGATATTAACAATTCTCGGGGCAAGAAAATCAAAGATGTTGCGCAACTGAATATTAGTTGTGAACTGGTGCTAACCAACTCCAAATATCCACTGCTTACTGTGGAGGATCAGGTACATCTGCAACGTGGTTCAGCCCACCCGATTTTAGAACCAACTTCCCAGCTTTCTCTGGTAGCGCCTAATTTTGATGTTCACTACACCTCCGAGCTTTTTGTCCGGGAGGGCCTCCAGCACTATTTGCCTTTTAATACCGAACGTCGTTCCTACAGTTATTTTGATGCTTTTGCGCAGCAGGCTTTTCCCTTGGATTATGTGCGCACTGAAAAGGGCGATGAAAATGGTCTATTACCAGGCCATGAGGTGTTTATTTTCGAGCAGACCGTCCCAGTAGTCGATATTGCTGCCACCGCCTATGAGTCCTTATCAGAAAACAATGCTGCTGCCCGTGCCGAGATCGCCAAGCTGCAGTTGACCGGCCCCGCGTGGAAGTTCTATAAACAGGGTGGTCCTGAACAGATCAAACTCACTCCGTTTTATACCGCAAAACGAACCTTGTGGGTCGAACCAACCAGCGGCACAGTTTTAAACCAAGAAATGACACTGCATTTCCTGTTCGCGGAAGATCAAGCGGATGCCGAGAAGACCGCTGCCGAGGGACCGAATCCCCGTCGCACACTGATTCACACGAGCATGCAGTGGGATGACGCTACCAAAGCTGAGGCGAAAAGCATTGCCATGCCCACCATGGAGACCATGTTTTGGCTACGACTTGGGGCGTTTGTGTTTAAGTATTTATCGGGAGTGTTGTTTATCTATGGGTTCTGGGTCTTCGCCCGCTCCCGCCGCGTATCGAAGCCCACCGCCACCTAGTTCCGAGCTTTCCCATGCGCCCAACCGCAAGCACCTTGGTCACCGGCTATGCCGCATTATTAGTGGCATTGCTTTTAGGGGTGCTGATATATCCCGGCGCGCTATTACTCAGGGATATGGTGATCTTGGAGCACCCAGCACTGACTTTGAGTGCTGTGGGGTTTGGTGATCTACCTGCCCGCAATGTGCCACAGGATGGTTTTGTAGCCTTATTGGGGTTTGTCAATGCTGGGTGGCTAGTCCGACTTTTGCTGGTTGGCTGTGCTTTTTTAGGGGTATGGGGTGTGCGAAAGCTCACGGATAATCCATGGGCACAAGCTGCGGGTATCACCATCGTGTTGTGGAATCCGTTTGTGGTGGAACGCCTACTCCAGGGACAGTGGTCATTGGTGATCGTGGCTTGGCTGATTCCGGCGCTGATTGCTACCCGCGGTTCCATTGGGGTGTATTGGATTTGTAGCCTCACTCCTACTGGTGCAGTACTGGGGTTAATAATTGCCGTTATCGCTAGTCAGAAAAAGTGGTTGACTCTGGTGGTTGGGTTATTGTGCTGGTTGCCGTGGCTGATCCCCAGTATTATTGCTAACCCTACATCGGCGGCTACCACGGTGTTTGTGGGGCGGGCCGAAGAATATGTTGGTGCGTTGGGGGCGTTTGTGGGCTTAGGTGGGATTTGGAATGCTGATGCGGTTCCGTGGTCGCGGACTGTGGGCTTTGCGGTGTTTGGGGTGGTGCTGTTTGCGTTATTAATCTACCAGGCTCCCATCAGGTGGGTGGTGTTGGCTGGTTGTGCTACTGTGGCTTTTGGTTTGCTGCTCTTAGACTCAGCTGCGCAGGTTTTTAGTTTTGTCCCTGGTGCTGCGCTGTTTCGGGATTCTCAGAAGCTGGCGTTATTGCTCATCCCGGCGTTGGTCGTGGCAGCAACGAAGATTACAAAGAAAATTTTTGCCATTGCTGTTATAGGTTTGGCATTGCTGCAGATACCGGATGCTCCGATGGTCTTGGCCGAGCTTAAGCCAATTACAGCCAATGAGTCATGGCAGCGGTATCCGGGTAAAACACTCAATATGGACTCTCAAGGGCTGATTAGCTATCAAGGCCGAGTGATGGTTGATCCTTTAACTAAGGCCACTAATGTGGTGGAATCAGGGCAACTGATTGTGGATCATCAGGTTATCGATCCGCCTTCGGAAAGTTATCAAGAAGCGGTTCAGCTTTGGCAGGCTGGTGATACTACTGCTTTGAAAGAACTTGGCATTGGGCAAGTCATCGAAGATGGCAAAATGACGGTACTTACTGCGGACCCTGTGGTGCGGCCAGCTGAGCGTACGCAATTTATTGTTGGGTTGCTGTTACTGCTCTATTGGTTATCCATCCCCATAGTGTGGAGTTTGGTTTCAAAACGGC
>JBHACV010000028.1:0-7298 GCA_041854705.1 Corynebacterium sp. | reverse complement strand
CGATAGGTAGCATAAGGGATAATTTATGACTGCATTTATGCTACATAAATAGTAGCGAAAGTACGGGATTTTAAAAGGGGGTAGCTTTTAGAATTTTCTTATATTGACGGGATGGTTAATCGTCGAGGAAAACGGGCTTTGCTACATGAGGGAAAAACGTTACATGGGGGTGTTGGTATTCTGGGAAGCTTTGGTGGGGTCGATCTATGCGATAGGGCTTGGCAATAGGTTTTGACCTGCAAATAATTAGGGTCGCAAAGGGCTGCGACTATGCGACCGATCGCATAATTGCTCAATAGTTATCGCCATAAATCATTGGTAGGAATGTTGCTAACTTGGGTGGCGATGGGGGCGGGGGCAAATCTGCGGAAACTGCAATTTGAGTTGATCGCATAAATAATCCTTAAATGGTACTGTCAGACTTCAACGTAAATTTAAGCTTCGTCTGTTGTTTGCTTAAGAAGTGGCTGAGGGCTGTTTTAAGCCAAGATAAAGTGGTTTAAGAGTCAGCAATCTCAGCCAGCAGCTTCCTTGGGCTATCAGATGCTTTCGAAAGATTGGTGTATAGGATCGAAATGTTAACGATTTCTGAACATGCATCGCCGAGGGGAAGATCCTTCCCATGGCTAATATTTGCCGTACTTGCGGTTATGGCCCTCATGGCAGGACTCATGCAGGTGCCAACTGCTCACGCGCAAGAGGATGCTCAAGACAGCGCTGCTATTGCTGGGCTGGATGAGACGGATGAAACAGACACAATCGGCGAGACCACTGGAACGGAGGAAATCTCAGGGACGGATTCTGAGGTTGATGCAACGCTTCCAGAAGTCGCAGCAGAAGCAGAAACCGAAGAAGGCGTAGCAGCTACTCTCGATGTTCTCAGCGCTGAGCCTCGGGAAAAAGGTGATCTATTCATTACTGATGCGCAGTTGACCCGCTCTTCCGCTAAGAAGCCTAGTGATCCACTGCTGGCGGGCGAACGGTTGACCTTTAGCTTCAACTGGGACGCGAGCCAGTACTACGCGACCCCTAATGCTGCCCGTGAAGGCGATACCATTACTGTTACTTTGCCTGCTTGGGCTCAGTTTGCAAACGGCACTGCCGAGATGAAGGACAGTAAGAAAATGTCCATCGGTACCTGTGTCCAGAGCGCGCGGACACCAGCTACTGGTCCGGTTACTACGCCATCTAAGGTAGTTTGTACCCTGAATGCGAACGTCAATGGTCTTTCGGAAGTCAGTGGCGGCTTTGAATCAATGATCGAAATGGTCAAGGGCGAGCAGATTACCCCATCCTCTTTCCAGGTGGGCCCAGCAGACGTTGTTATTGACATGAGCAAGCTGGTGGACCAGCCAGTTATCGATCAAGGCGTGGTTACTGGTCCACCTGCTGAAACTAAATTTACTAGGTTTGATGAAAACGCGAAGCAGGGCAAAACTGGTAGCTTCCACGGTCTCCTTACCTACACACAGGGCAAGGCAATTATTGAATGGCAGATTTTTGTAAAGGGTAATGGCGGTTCCGTCACCGTTCGTGACGAATTGCCTTACCCCGCAGAAATGGCTGCTTATGCCGAGAATGTTGGCGCACGTCAAGGTGCTACTGATATTCGCGTTCGGGACGCGGTGGCAGAAGGCGAGGCTGGTGGTTCTTGGTACCTGACTACTGATACCCCAGTTGGTACTGCTACTTATTTAGCAAGGGATCAATTCTCTGTTGACTGGACTAAAGAAGATATTGATGGTCAAAACCGTAGCGTTGTGACCGTAGGAATCCCCAATGCCGAAGAGGGTAAGTGGTACCGTGTTTCGATCTTCACCCAGGTCGATCCCGATTACTACCGGGCTGGTGACATAATCCAAAATACCGCTAGTATTGATGGGCAAACGGTCACTGCTAAGGCTACGGCTCGCAATACCATTAATGCTTATGGTAAAGGCGTACAGGGCTTAGGTGACGTCTTTATCTTCAAGAATGTTGGTGGCGTTGACCCCGCTGCAATCCCAGCTGAGTATTCCGCTAGGGTAAAGGCGCTTATTACCTACCCAGATAACCGTACTGAAACCAAGATCCTTGAGATTAAGCCAGGTAGTGATCCTGCAACCGCTGGCCAGCTCTTGGGTCTACCTTACCTGACCAAGGTCACGCTGACAGAGGAAGATCCTGGTACCATTCCTGGATTCAAGCTTGATACCCATACCTTTGGTGAAGGTCGCTCTGGCAGCAATGTGCCACGGGATGATGTTCAGATCACGCCGGATAAGTCGTCGGTTACCCTGACCGTTCGTAATGCTGACGTGACTGAGATTGGTCTTAACAATGCTTTCGTTCCTGCTATCAAGTACGGCACCTTCAACATTAAGAAGACCGTAACCAAGCCAGAACCACAGCCAGCTTATGGTAAGCGCTACGTTCTGACTTATACCTGCGATCAGGACAGCAAGGATGGCTCCTACAAGGCGAACACCCTAGTAGAGAAGGAATTGGCAGATAATGAGACCTTCAACGCTGGCGAATTCCCGGTTGGCACCACCTGCGTTGTAGACGAGAAGGACTCAAACATTCCTGGCTTCACCTGGACTAAGAGCGAAGCGCAGACTGTGACCATTGTCGAAGGTACTGGTGCTACCGCTAACCTAGGCACCATCACCAATAGCTACAATGAGCAGCTGGGCAGTCTAAAGATTGTTAAGCGAGTCAACATTGAACCTGCTGAAGCAGCTGATCAGAACCAGTTCAAGTTCAGCGCTACCTGTGTGCGGGCCAACCCTGCCTACAACCAAACGTTTAATGCGGTCATTGGAGCTAATGGCGAGGCTGTGTTCAATGACATCCCTGCAGGTGCTACTTGTACCGTTACTGAGGATTCCGAGTCAGCACGGATTCCGGGCTACACCTGGCAACCAGAAGCAGAAAAGGTTGAAGTAATCATCGCGGACAAGGCGCAGGCTGAGGCGGTAGTTACCAATACCTACACCAAGGACGTCGGCAAGCTTGTGGTGACCAAGACCGTTAAAGCTTCGGCTACTGCTGGTGTTACTGGCAAGACCTTCGATTTCACCTACCGTTGTGAGAACAAAGACCTAAATGAGATCAAGGAAGGTGAGATCCTCGGAGTTACCGCAGGTGAAACCAAGACTGTCGAGGGCATCGCTGCTGGTTCGAAGTGTGAAGTTACCGAGAAAGCAGCTGAGGTTCCGCTGGCTACTTTGCAGGTTGAAGGCGGCGCCACCAAGACTGTGGATATTGAGAAGGACAAAGATGGCCTGACCCAGTTCGAAAATGTTTACACCGAGTTCATGGGTCAAGTGAAGCTGAATAAGAAGCTTGCCGGTTCTGCTGCAGAACTGGATAAGCTGAAGGATCAGAAGTTTGAAGCCAACTACACCTGTGTGAAGAATGGTGCAGAATTCGGTGGCACCGTGACCTTCAGTGTCAACGAGCCAGCTGTCATTAAGGATGTGCCATTGGGTTCTGTGTGTACCTTCACCGAGAAGACCGGTGGTCTGACCGAGATTGAAGGCGTAGTCTTCGACGCTGCGAAGTCCACTCTGGAAGCTAAGGATGTGGCACTGCCAACTGCCGAAGCTGACAAGGACAAGGTCACCGAGGTCGAATTGGTCAACCACTTCGACGAGTTGGGCCGAATCAACCTGAAGAAAGTTGTCACCGGTCTTGCCGCCTCCATGGTCAAGGATGGCCAGTTCCCGGTTACTGCTTCCTGGCAGCTCGAAGGTCAAGACCCACAGACTGTGAGCTTTATCCTCCGCGAGGGTGAAGTATACGATAAGCTGCCTGCGCTGCCGGTTGGCACCGTGGTTACCTTCAAAGAAACCCTGCCAGCCAACTCCGCGCTAACCAGCTGGAAGGATCCTGAGTACTCCGGCGAGGGCACACAGGATTTGGACGACGCTACCGCTGAAGTCACCATCCAGCCTGGCACCTTCGAAGCGGTGGTTGAGGTCGAACTGAACAACAAAGTCAACCCGCCATTGTGGTGGATCCCATTGTTGCTCATTCCGTTCATCCCAACCCCAGAGGTTCCTACGTATCAGGCACCAGTTGACCCAGCTACGAGCACTCCGTCGCCAACCCCAGCTAAGGGTATTGCCAAGGGCGACCCACAGCAGCCAGCACAAGAGAATAAAGGTTTCCTTGCTAACACCGGTGCTTCGGTGTTGTGGATCCTGTTTGCTGGCGTACTTGCTGTCATGATTGGTGCGGTACTTTTCATCCGGTCCCGTCGCAACAGCTAACTAGTAGGCCCAGCAACTAGCTTGGCTACCTAATAGCACAACTCCCCAGTGATAACTCGCTGGGGAGTTGTGCTATTTCCGCTTTTCGACGCCATCAGTGTGTGTGGCCTATCAATTGTCATCGGTAGTATGGAGGGAGTTAATTAACCAGTCGAATATGGAAGGAAATTTGCTTAGTGCAAACCCCAGTTCCCGAGTACCTGCAAGAAATTATTGAGGATTACCGTGACGCTGATGGTGGCGCAGTCGCGGATTATATTCCCGAATTGGCAGCCGCTGATCCCACCCCATTTGCAGTTGCGATCTGTACCCCTGATGGCACAGTGTATAGTGCTGGTGATTGCGACTACGCCTTTAGCATCCAGTCAATTTCCAAACCTTTTGCCTACGCACTGGCATTGGAAGATCACGGTATCGATGAGGTGCTGCAGTATGTCAATGTTGAGCCTTCTGGTGATGCTTTTAATGAGATTTCCTTAGATGAGGAAACTGGGCGTCCCGATAACCCCATGATCAATATCGGTGCTATCACTACTCACGCCCTGATTGGGGATTTTGATCTGAGTGAAGCCGAACGTACCCAACGTATGCTCAAAGGATTCAGTGCGTTTGCTGGACGAGAATTGGATGTAGATGAGTCGGTACGGGATTCGGAATTATCCGAAAGCTGGCGCAATCAGGCATTAGCGAATTTCGTCAAAGCCCACGGCAAGCTCGTCGGTAAGCCAGCTGACGCGGTGACGGGATATATCACCCAGTGTGCCGTGCGGGTAACCGCTAGCGACCTTGCAGTCATGGGCATGACGCTTGCCTCTGGTGGGGTGAATCCCAAAACTGGTCAACGGGTGATTTCCGAATGTGTGGCTCGTCAAGTCCTCTCGGTAATGACTACCTGCGGTATGTATGACTCCGCTGGAGACTGGTTGTCACACGTGGGCATCCCAGCGAAATCTGGCGTTGCTGGTGGGCTACTGGGCGCATTACCAGGGCAAGTCGGGTTGGGGGCGTTTTCGCCACGGTTGGACCGGTTTGGTCATTCGGTGCGTGGGGTCAAGGTATTTGAACGGTTGAGTGCTGACATGGGTTTGCATCTCATGGGAACCCCGCCAACCTCGCTTGATGCTATCGGGCAGCGTTCGGTGACCGAAGATGGACACCGACTCATTGCGCTGCAGGGAGCGATGACGTTTACCACTGCAGAAATGGCACTGCGCCATTTCGCTGCCATCCCACCAGGCGATGACGACGTATTCCTCGACTTCACCCTAGTGGCTGTATCAAATGACGTAGCCAATCGCATGATTCGTGAAGGTGCTAGGCGGCTTGGGCTTGATGGGCACGATGTGATTTTCATCGACCCGCATGGGCGCATTGACGCAACCCACGACGGGCAAAAGCTCCATGAACTCCGGATTCCAAGCAAAGCAGCACAGGAAACGGAAGAATCATAGAAAAAGCTAGTGGGTAGTTCTCACCCTAGCTTTCCATCTCAAAGCCGGTGAATTCGCCTTTGACATTGAATCCGGCTTTGAGCACGTATTGGGTTTCTTTTTTCCCAAGGGAGAAATCAATAGAACCAATTTCTTCTTCACCTGGTGTAGGCGTGGACCAGATATCAGTTAAGACCAGTGTGGTGGCAAGTTTTTCCACGGTGGGTTTTTCCCCTTCCCGTAGCACCTCATGTAGGATTCTTGCTAAGGTTTCTTCGTCGAATTCTTTTAGATGGTGATTCAGATACTCGGCCACTTGGGGGTTACCATCAAGCGCGGTTAAGGCCGTGGTGAGGTGTTTTTCCCAATGAGCAAAGAACTCCAATGCGGCGGTGATGATCTCCTTATCGCTCTCGAAGGTCTTGATTTCACTTAAATCAAGCCGTACCGGCACTTCCTGCCCATTGAAGGGCGCGGTAGTAGCGTATTCTTCGCCAGGGGAGACAGGGCCGAAGAGTGGAAATTCCAGCGTGGTCATAAATCAGTACTTTCTTCTTGAATTTGTTAGTTCATTATAGAAAGCCACCAGGGCAGCAGGTTTAGTGTTTGGTGGATTAATTTTTAGTTTGTTTTAATTTTTTCCAAGTCCGAAGAACTCCGCCAGCACTTCAGCAGTGTCAATGGTGGTACACGCTGGCCCAAGTAACGTAGAACTCACACAACTAGGTCCAGGCACCACATGACCAACCCCTTCTAACACAAATAGACGGACAGATTGAGAATCGGCATTGAGACCCCGATAATACTCTTCTGTTTCAATTGCTGAATATACTCGCCCCCGCGCCTTCGCCTGATCGAGGGCAGCAAGCCCACCATCAAAAGGAACAATAGGGTCACAGGTGCCATGCATCACAAGCAGTGGGGTTTTTACCCACCCCGTGGAAGTGGCGGAAAAATTGTCAGCTACTGGCTGCGAAGCTGCAATGACAGCAGCTTTAGTAACCAAGCCAGGGGCGTCGTGAAGCAAACGAAATACCATTTGACCACCATTGGAAAAACCAGCGACGAACACTCGTGTCGGGGAAAAACTTGCTATTAGTTCGCGCAGAAACCCAACATCATTGGTGCCTAATTCTCGGGTTTTCTCAGGAAAGTGGACACGCGCATCATTCCAGTGCCGGAAAATACCCTCGGGATAAAGAACAGTGACTCCACGATCAGCAAAGGCATCAAACATACACCCAGTGAAGCGGCGGCCCACCGCAGCGGATTGGGTAGAACCATGCAACCACAAGAACAAATCGCCAGAGCTAGTGGCGGGAGAAACAATGCCGAAGCGTCGAGTTTGCCCACAACTGGTGTGGAAGGAGCGCATTTCCATGCTGGTAGTTTAGGCAGCATCGCCGAAATTACTAATTCGATGGGCAGCGGCTTCATCTCGGGTGGCGCGTTTTGATTGCCGCCAGCCAATAAAGCGGCAGATGAGGTAGATTCCAAAACTGATACTCACCACTGTTACTGAGACCGGCAGTCCCGGCGCGAGCGATAAAATCAGGCCTCCTACAGCCGAAACCAGCGCAATGCTAATTGATAATCCCACGATGCTCATAGG
>JBHACV010000027.1:0-27505 GCA_041854705.1 Corynebacterium sp. | reverse complement strand
CATTGTTTTGTCATTGTTGGCCTGATTGTTTCGCTTGGTTTCCTGCCAGTGGGTGGCTTGGTGTTGCCCGCTGTGGATGAGTAAAAAGATCCCCGAGTGATGTCCCGGGGATCGTGTTTTGTCAGGTGGCGTGTGGTTTTGGCAACGCCATGAGTTTTAAAAGATCAGCATTAGAGGATTAGTTTGAAATCCCGGAGGAAGTTCATTCGTTGTTCATCGGTGCTGGCGGTGAACTCATACACTAGTGCTCGATCGGGTCCTTGTACATCTGCGATGTAGGCAATGTCGCCATCGGTGGCATATCCGACTAGTTCGTGGCCGGGTTGAACTTCGGCTTCGATGGGCAGTGGCACCATTGCGTAAGTGCCGACCCACAGTCGTTCGACTGCTAGGGCGTCGTCAAGGTAGTACACCTTGCTTAATTGGTAGTCGGAGGTGGTGGCCTCGCAGACGGTGGATTGGAATTCGCCTTCCATTTCGAAGACCAGTCCGTAGCTATTGTCTTTGGTGCAGCTGCTGGCTTTGACTGGCAGTCCGGTTGGGGCGATCTCAGCCATGCCTGCGGGCAGGTTCTCAGCTGCTTGAGCAGTGGTAGTTACTGGTTTCTTAGCAGCTGAGCTTTGCTGGCTGGCTGAGGTACTGGTGGGGCTGGAAATGGCTTGCTTTCCGGTAAACGAGTTCACGATCCACACACCGCCAAGAACCAAGCAGGTCACTGCCACTGCGCTGGTGGCACCGACGAGAATCTTGCGATTCATTTTCTTGCGGTTCTTTGACTGAGTTGCAGTTGAAGGAACCGGTGCAATCAGTGGTGGCGGGGATGTTTTCTTCCCTGCAGGTTGGGTTGCTTGGTTTGTGATGTCTGGTGTTGCGGCTGCAGTGTTGGTTGGTTCTGCAGGCATTGGTGCCGGTTGACTTGGGTTTGCTGCTGCAGCCACCGGTGAGGTTGGCACCGCTGGGGCGGTAGCGAATGTTTCCGTCGCGTTCTTGTTTGCCCGTAGTTGCCGGGTCGCTTTGGGTTCTTTCGTCGCCTTTGCTGGTTTGGATAGGTCCACCGGTACGGTTGGTTTCGCGGTTTGCCCTGGCTTGACGAATTCTTTGAAGGAGCTGGGCGGTGGTGGTGCCAACAAGGGATTGGTATTGATTGGGTCTACCCCATGTGAGCTTGCTGGTGCTGGGGTGTAAATCAATGGCTGGTTGCGTACCTGACCACCGGCAATGGTGGCGTACCAGTGTTTGCGGGATAGGTCTGCTGGCTGGGTATCGTCGTTACGTGCATTAGCCCATGTGTTATAGAGGCCTTCTGGGCTGTCTTTTGGCTCAACGGTTACTTGTGCTTGGACGAAACTGCGCAGCACCCATTCCAAAGCGTGCCCCACGCGAGCAATGCCTTGTTTTCCAAAACCAGTGATGGTGGTGCTGGCGTTGTAGATTCCCAGTTGCACTGAGGGTTCTGGGGTTTCGATCAGGCGAACGCTGGTGACCTCGTCTAGTGGCACTTCTTCCAGTTTGCCTTCACCGACACCCAGCAATAGGCGCTTGTTGGTCACAGCAAGCAGGGTGGGAAATCCTGGGGCGGTGGTACTCGCAAATTCGAGGACTACTTCCCCATCCTTAAGGACAGACTCGATGGCCTTGGCAACTCTTACCAAGGCCTGTGAATCGGCTGAGTGTTCCAGATCTGCTCGCTGTGCAGCCACGCTCACCGAGGGATTGTGAAAAATGTCAGGAGTGGGGTTGGCATCCATAATCTTCGAAACTACCATATTTAGGGCTTTTTATTAGTTTTTAGGCAAAGCCATTATCAGCATATCAGGCCAGCAAATGCAATTATTTGCAGTATCAAAACCACTTTGTTTCCCTGAGTATTTTCACTGTGTACCCTTAAGGTCATGTCTGCTGTCTCGGTAACTCCTAAGGCGTTCATCCCTAACACCCCCGCACCGCAGTGGGTGACCACTTGGACTACTGCGCTACCTAATCCTGTGGATGTCCGGTGTGCCTCTTTCGGGCTGCCGTATCGCCTCAACCAACCTATTGATGCCCCTGCCCACGAATTTGAAGGCACCGACAAGACTGAAGTCACGATGGTGTTGCAAGATCAGTGGGGAATCACCTCTGGTGACGATGCTCGCAAGTTTAGTGAGCAGTTACTTTCCACTGGTATGCACTACCCCATTTTCGATGCCTACTTGCCGTATATTCGCAATCCACGACGGTTTCCCCAAGGTTCGGATGTTTATGGCGAGTTCCTTACTGATCTGTTTACCCCGAACACTGCTAATCCCACGGACTGGGTGGCGCATTTCAAGCAGTGCGTGGAACTAGTTGAAAGCCCTGTCTTCAAAAGTGTTGCCCCTACCGTGGTCCCACATACCACCTTGGCTTGGGATATTTTGCGAGTCGAGCTCATTGCTGGCCGAGCTGTGGGTGCAGGCTTGATTTCCCCTGCTGAGGGGCAAGGCTATGCGCTGCGTGCCGTGCGCACTTTGCAGCATCATTTCGGCTCGTGGCACCAAGTAGCTTTGAGCTTTTGGTGGGGTCGGGCTATGTGGCTTGCTGACCAACCTGCCGATGCCGCTACTTTGACGCTTTTCGACGACATACTGAGCACCGCTTTGACCAATCCGATTTCACCGTGGGTGAAGGTTCCCCTGCATTAATTTGGTAAAAAACGGGGGTAGTACGACACGTGTGTGGTTTCTAGCTCATAATGGGGGCCTGTCCTAATCTAAACAATCCAGCTACCTACAATCGCTAGAAACACATGTTTGCAAACCCCTTATCTGCATTAGCCACCTTGCCCTATCAGCGGCATGGTTTTGAGGTGCTCGGAGTTGGTTATAACTCGGTGGTTGTGGCAGCAGACAATGACTCGGTGAAAAAGTTTCATCCGCGCACGCTGTGCTTAACCACTAATGCCAAAAAGCGCTATATCAATCGGCTGTATCGGAAGCAAAACATTCTTAAACAGTTTTTCGATCCGCATATGGTTTGCCACCAGGATTTTTCTATCGAACCTTTTCCCTTGAATACCAACTTTTCCACGGTGGTATCTACCCAACCCCGTCACAGTGGAACTTTTCTTAGCCGTAAAGAGGCCTTGAGTATTTCAGAGTTCCGACAATCCAGTCGGCTTATGCACGACGAAGCGAAAACACTGCCAGATTTGGTTGGCCGTGAAAATGTGTTAATCCCTGATGGTCAATCCACTCCGGTCATCATTGACACCATCCCCCTAGAGAAGACCGATCCAGCTGATTTTTTGGCCTATTTCGTGGCCCGTCGACTGGTTCGGGTATAAAAAATCACCTTTAGGAAGCAATGCAAGCCTAAAGGTGATTCTTAGTTATCGATTAGTCGCGACGGCGACGAATCAGTACCACGCCACTGACGACGAGGAAGATACCGCAGGCAAAAACCAGCAGCAATCGTTCGGAGACACCGGTACGCGCGAGACTACCTGAGCCCTTTGCCCCTGGTGTGGGTTTAGCATTGGGTGATGGCGTAGTTCCTACGGTAGGTGTAGCCGTCGGCGTTGAAGCTGGTGGTGTCGGATCATCCGAGGAACCTGGATCCCCTGGGATCAGCCCAATCAGTGGTGGGATGAAGGGGAGGATCGGAAGGTAGCGGTTCTCGAATTCTAGTGGCACCACTTGGCCTTTCTCCTCAATGGTGAATTCTTGTGATTCGGGAGAAATGAGGATGCTACCGAAGTGTTGGGCAGATTCTTCATCTTCTCTGACCTCACACCGTGCGCCCACCGCGATCTCTGCAGTTTCGGCGACGACCGCATTGCCATTACCTCGTACTTCGAGTACACCTTCGGTTCCATCGGTACAGGTGTAGTGGAAGCGGAAGGTCTTTGCCTTAGCCAAGATTGATCCGGTGACCTTCTTGGTAATGCTGAAGGTTCCCACCCGTGCGGTGTAAGTGTTAACGAACTCCAGTGTGATTGGTTCATCGCCAACCGTTACAGTTTGAGCAGCCGGAGCCTCATGATCGAAGCCCTCAATGACGGCACTGTCAATCAACTCGGAGATCTCACACTTAGTACCAATGGGGAGCTGTGGCCCAGAAACCACAGTGCCATCACCAGGGACGGTCAGTGTGCCAGTTGGTGCCACTGCGCCCAGATAAGCCGGACTACAGGTGTAACTGAAGCGGAACTCTTTCGGTTCGACTGTGCGATTTGCGACGACTTGTTTACGCAACTGGAAACTGCCGGTCTTGGCGGTATAGGTGTTAGTCACTTCTACCGAAGTCGTGGCATTGGTAGTCACCTGCACTTCAACTGTCTTCTCATCCACTTCTAGCGTTGCATTTGGAACCTCAGCATCTCGCTCGGTGATCTGGCAGGTGGAGGTAGGTACATCAGTGACAGCGCGACTTTCACCAGCAGGAACCACCAGTTCACCTGTGGCAACCTGCGCGCCAGTTCGGTCGGTACAGACGTAGTCAAAGACGAACTCAGTTGGGGCAAGTGCAACCGCATCACCTGCAACCTTCTTTGCCACGACAAAACCGCCACGGTGTCTTGTGTAGTGGTTGGTTAGCGTGACTTGTTGCAGTTCATCCTTGGCACCGATTTCGAACTGTGGTTGATCGAATTGAGCGGTCACCGTGTAGTCCGGCACTTGGTGAGCAACTTCGCTCAGCACACATTTCGTGCCAGTAGGCAATCCGGTGATTTCTTCCGCTTTACCCGGAGTGAGCTTGAGTACGCCGAGTTTGACTACGCCTTCAGATTCCAAGGTACAGGTGTATTCCACCTCGTATTCTTGAGCGAAGCCGCCATTATCACCGGTGAGGTTTTTGACCACACTAAAACCAGCGGTGTGGCGTTGATACTCATTGGTTGTCTCGATGGTGACTGGCGCATTGGTGGCGACGTCGAAACGCACTGCTTCACCTGCAGCAACTTCTTTGTCATTGACCTTGAAGGTAGTCACAAGGTCAGTCTGCGGAAGCTGCGGGTCAACTTCGACGATTTCACAGGAACCAGTCGGTATATCTGTGACTGTCACCTGTTCATTGCCTGTGACCGTAATATCTTTAGGCCCATAGGTCAGCCCATCGACACCAGTACAGGTGTAGCGGAAGGTAAACTCTTTGCCCGCAGCCAAATGTGCACCGCTACCAGTGACTTTTTTCGCTAGTTGGAAGCCACCGATTTGCCGTTGGTACTTGTTCACCGCGGTGAACGTTTGTTCCTCGGCAGTAACTGTCACTTCGATTGGTTTGGGCAGGGTTTCGGTATAACCAGTAACCTTAGCCGAATCTTCCTGCTCAGTAATGGTGCAGGAAGTACCAATCGGCACTTCTGGACCTTGAACAGTCTCGCCGTCTTTCACACTGAGTACCCCTTGGGGGGCTGATGCTCCAGCATAAGCTGGCTGACAGACGTAATCGAAGCTGTAGGTTTTATTGTCGAATACTGGCGACGGTTGGTCCTTGTCCACCTGCTTAAGCAGCTTGAATGTTCCAGTATGCGGGGTATAGGTATTAGTGAAGCCGACTTGGACTGTGGTGTCTTTAGTCACTGGAACTTCTACCTCGGTGCCGGTGGTGGGGTTGCCACCATTGATGGTCATGGTAGTAACCCGATCCGTATGAGCTGGGTCATTGGTTTGCTCGGTGACGGTACAGGTACCGGTTGGAATACCCGTTACTTCCTTTGATTCACCGGTATTTACAGTCACTTCACCACTGACGGTTTCAGTACCGGCAGAATCCACACAGCGATATGTGAAAGTAAACTGTGCTGGTGCTAACGCAGTCGCCCCACCAACTTGCTTGGCAATGGTCAAACCACCAGTGTTGCGCAAGTAGTGATTGGTTAAGACCACATCAAGCTGCGCACCAGTTTGATTGATGGTGAATCCGTTTACATCAAAACTCGGAGTAATGGTGTAGCCATCAGCAGTGATAGCAGGTTCCGAAAGTTGGCACTGGGCGCCAGTGGGAATGTCCGTTACTTGGACTGGGGTACCGCCTGGGATCAAGGTCAGTGAACCATTCTTGGTACCACCTTCAGGCAGAGTACAAGTCCATTGGACTTCCACTGATTTAGTGGCAAGCTCCCCGGTTGGTGAGTCACCGGTGTTGTTTTTGCTTACGCTAAACCCACCGAGGTTTCGGGTGTAGTGGTTATTAGCAGTTAGTTCCACCAACTGTCCATCAGTAATGTCAACCTCCACGGTTGCACCTGGGGTCGGAGTCGCACCTGCTACCGTCATGGTGGTTTCTAGGCTGGCGTGTTCCAGCGCCGCAGTGGTTTCGGTGATCCGACACCTGCCGGTGGGAAGATTATCAATGGTGGTTTCACCAGCGCCGGTAATCTCTACCGGGGAAACCACAATCGGGTTACCATCCTCACCAGTGCATTCAAAGTTGAAGCTAAAGCGCTGATTTTCCGCCAATGCTGCAGCATTGCCACTAATCTGTTTGCGCAGCGTTAAGGATCCCATCTTGCGGGTATAGGTATTGGTCACTGGGATGTGATAGCTACCATCAGGCTCTTGGGCAGGTGCATTGGGATTCAGTTGTACTGCAAGGTTATAGCCTACAACGTTTGCAGTATCGCGGTTTTCGCCTATTACCTTACAGTCTGCACCAGGTGGGAAGTGCCCTAACAACACCTGACTGTTGGTGGGCACCGAAATCCATCCAGTAGCTGGCACTTCAGAGCCATCATCTTTACGGCCTGCTTCTTGACACTGATACTCGACGTCAAAGGTCGCTGGTGCAGCAAATCCAGCAGGTACCACTGTCTTGTGAATGTAATATGGGCTCCGCTGCCGCTCGAATTCATTGCTGACTGTAATCGGCAGTTGCTGCAACGTGTCGGCTTTTTCCACAACCAGTGGGTCAGTTTGACTGTGGTCGATTGTCACCGCAATTGCCCCACCATTGTTAGTTTCCACAGCGAAGCACTTCGCCCCAACCGGCAATAAGCCTGGAACCGGCACGGTATCTTGCCCAGTGATGCTGACTTCCTTTTCGAAAATTAGCTCACCAGTTGCCTGCTGACAGGTTACCTGCACGGTAAAGGTCTGGTTCATAGCATCCAAACGAGCTTGCTCTTCACCGGTAATCACCTTTTTCACCATGATTTGTGCAGCAGAATACCTATTTTGTAGTTCCACAACAGGCAGTGCGGCATTGAGATTATTCGGATCAAGGTCGATATTGACCGTGACCACTGGTGCTGTTTGGGCATCAGTGTCACTGCGACCAAAGGTCGTTTCGGTGACCTCACATTCCACGCCAGTGGGGATTCCGGTGATGGCTTCCGATTCAGCCTCGGTCTTACCATCTTCAAGAGTAATCACCACATCGGTAGCGCTGCGGGCAACCTCCTGTTGGCCGCGTCGACAGACATAGCTGAAGCTAAATTGGTCACTTCCGGCAAACTCAGCACCCGGACCTGTAACAATCTTTTTAATCTTGAAGCCACTGGTGCCAACATATCCAGCGTCGATAGTGTCGAGGGTAGAATTACGCGCCAATAGAATTGGAGCAGTAACACCGGTATCAACTGCGGGGTCAGAATCAGAGGTGACATCACCAGGCACGGTTTGCGTGGTGAAGTTTAATCCGTCTGGTTTGCTGAAAGTTACAACATATCCATCAGGACCTGCGGCCCTTAAGTCTCTAAACCAATATTTACCCTGTGCATCAGTGGTGGTTTCCAGCTCAACCTTGTTTCCAAGATCATCTTCACCCACCAGCTTCACGGTGATATTGGGCAGACCTGGTTCATCGGCATCTTGCAGGCCATTAGCATTACGATCCAGCCAAGCGGTGTCACCAATAGCAGAACTGACTACCTTTTCCGTAGCACTGCTTTGCACCATATTGTGGTAGTTATCCACATACGCGCCAGCAAGATTATCGTAAACATCGCCAGCGGTGTTGCCTTTGCCTACCATGGTCACATCAAATTCAATACCATCACCGGTAGTGAATTCTCCGGCACGCTGGACCCGCACTGCTGTGACTTCTGCCAAAGAGTTCGGGCAGTTACCGGTGCCACTGACTAATTGCCCACCCTCAGGTTTGTCACACCATGCAGTCGAGCCACCAGGCTGGTTGCTGACATGGCGGGGATCTTGTTGCGGATTAGTGGCGCTGGTATAGAGAACCTGAACGTTATCTGTACCTTTATCACCGCGTCGAACCGATACCTCTTTTAATTCAATAGTGCCAGTAAAGGCATTAGCACCGACACCAGCACGCGGTAAGACATCAATCACGACCGGATTAACATAGGGGGTACCACCTGCGCTCGGCACAGTATTGAAAAAGCTAACTCGCCAGGAATTTTCTTCAAAGGTATCTTGATCGGTGCGATTGACCTGCACAGTTTCATTGAGAGCTCGTTTGCTCAACCCAATACGGTTTTGGTTGGCAATTTGGTAGGGAGTGGTATCAGTACGGTCCTTAATAGCAGACTCATCCCCCTCACCCCAAACCACCGCAGCATTGGTGTAATTACCGCTGATCGCATCGGCACGCACTTCAGCGGTGACAATGATCGGTTCAATGGTCCGGTTAACTTCATGATCTTCGATCACCCACCGCAGGTAAGTTTCACCAGCTTTACACTGCTCAGCGAGTTTGGCATCACTGGGCGTGGTATCGGAAATCACCGCCGGGTCAAGCGACGCGGTGTCATAAACTAGGTTTGCTGGTAAACAATCCTCGACCCACACATCCTTGTAAATACCTGGGGTCGAAGCACCCGACGTTATGGTCGGTGCGATTCGGAACTGTAGCCGATCCGGGGTTGCACCATCACCTCGAACCACTGGTGGGGTGTCAGAATAATCTCCTACGTTTTCTTTTCGTACCTTCTTGTCAATCCGCACTCGTACCAGCTCGACCTTCAGCCGGTCGCCGTAGTAACCGCTGTGCCTAGTCGGATTGTAACTACTGCGATTCCAATTGCTGGCATGCGCCAAAACCTGTTCTAGCTCCAATTTTTCATTAACGACGGTTTTATAGCCAGCATAGTTAGGCAGAATGTCGCCCGTTTGTATCCCCGCATATTCTGCTACCCGCAGATTGATTGAGACGGCCATGCGCACACCGGAACCGAGATCAGCACTGTTAGCCACCGGTGCTGGCAGCACTACGAAGACTCGTACTCGGCCGACATCGGTGTAGATTCCTTGTGCAGCCAAAGCTGGATCATTACCCGGCAGATCAGCAGGGTTATCAAACCACGGTCCGGTAGCTTCACCACATTCCGATGCTGCCCCATTACCACCAGATACTGCAGAATATTGCACCTTAATGACTGGCACTTCCGTGGCGCTACGCGCCCAACGGGAGCTAGTGCCTTGCGCGACATTGTTATAACCAGAAACCCACACGGCTTGACCACCAGAACCAATAGCTTGGAAGCCAGCATTATGGGTTGATGCTGGCACTTCTTGAGCGTGGAGATTCAACTTGGTCTTATCCCATGCATCACACATGATTGAAGAGTTGGTCGCCGGAAAGCCGGGATTAGCTCCAGTAAGCATGAGCTGGGATAGTACGTTTTGGGTGGGTGCGACGGTGATATTACCGCTGTTTAAAGTTGCCCCACCTGGTGGACCTTCGCCTCTGGCAGCCCAGCCTGGATTGAACTCATTGGGCGTCATATTACTGGGCTGACCTGGCACACCAGTGAAATTCTTTGTGAAGCCTTGACCCAATTCCACCTTCATATCGCGGGTGCGATAATCATTTGCTTTACCATCTTCAGTAGCATTGAAATCAGGCTGTTGGTCACTGTTTTCAGTGGCGCCATTAAAACCAGTAATTTCGAGGTCGTGATACCAGTTAGTGGATCTTAAAACCCAGGTATTTCCATCTTTGATACCGAACTCGGTGATCGCTTCAAGCGGGGTATATACCGCTATCCGTCGAGCAACAGCCATAGCACGCGGTCCAGCAGTAGTTCCTGTTGGCCGCACCGATTCGGTGGGATAGGTTTTTAGGGTCATGTCTGCCCCACTAATGGTGAGGTTCAGTTTTTTACCATATTCACCAGCAGCATTTAAGGCAGCACCGTCGAATGCTTGGCCTTCGACCAAGATGGTGCCAGAATCACGAACAGAATTCTTCTCGGTGTACATCACACCAGAAGAAGCACCTCTAACGCCGATTTTAGAACCAGGCAGTTCGTAATCATTGGAGCTTGGATAAATACGGCTGCCGTATTTATCCAAATTGGCATTAAATTTATCTAACTCGGCACCCGATAAGCCATAGAGGCCTTCGGGGGAAAGATCTTCAACAAAATTAATGTCACCAACGGCAGGCATTGCGCCTTTGCCCCCAGCAGGTCCCGAAAGGACCAGCGAATAAGTAACGTTTTGGCACAGGCGACGGGTATCCCATGGGCAGGGCTCAAGCATTGGCCCATATGTGTACCCAGAATCTTTAGTAGTTCCAATGCCAATTTTATTAATGTCCCACTGCAAGCGTGACGACGCCGTTACCGTTGGCAGTTCGGCTTCGGGCACTTCTAGAACTTCAGCGTCTGCAATGGTTGCAACCGCCTTGGTTACCTGTAAATCTTGTCCATGATGAATCAAATTGCTGACTTTAGCAACGACGTCAATCTTTTGTAATGAGGCCTGAGAATCAGCAACCTTACAGATCAGTGTCTGAGCAGCTAACTCTTGATAGGAATCGTCGTTAAGTGGCAGGCTGGCTTCCCCGATACTCGGTGGCGTAATGGAACTACCAGCTAAGCACTGGCCAGGAAGCGCAACAATTTCCATCCCTTTAGGCAAGGTTAGTTCAAATCCTAGATCGGTAACTGCTGCTTGTTCAGAACCAATTTCCACCCGATAAGTGACAGTATCATTCACTCGAACAATGCCATTATTGGCCGAGGAATCATTACCAGCTGAATCGTCAGCATTAAAGTCCGCGGTGCCATCACTAATCAGGTCAACCTGAATTCTCACATCGGCAGCCTGTGGATCAAGACGAACTTCAGCTACTTCCTCCCCTGCTTCGATTGCCGCTTCTTCAGCAACCGCCGCATCAGGATCAGCATCGGTTTCGATTTCTGTCTCAGGTGAAAGTGCTACTTCGTCCTCTGGCGCTAGGTCGGTATCAGCATCCGTGGCGATTTCCACCTCAGGCGCTTCCTGCGCAGTTACTAAGGGCGGCACACTGGTACCTATCAGCGTGGTAGCAATCATTGTTGTAATAATGCTTCGCCACCAGCTGTATTTACTGGTTTTCACAGAATGTCTCCTGTATTGAACGTCATCGTTGTATAAACATTCTCACCTTTTACTTAAGTTAAAACAAGTTCTGCCAAAGAATAGTACCCCCATATCCAGGGAAAACTTATAATGCATGGTTTATATGGCATACTTGCAGGTAATAACATTTATAAAAGCTCAGAAAATACTGAGAATTTTAAACCGTAAAGTACCCATTACCACTGAAGTAATATCACGTATTATGCACCCTTAAAATCCAACTTCTTAGGCGAGTAAATTTTGTTAGCGGAAAAAGTTTTGTGACATAAATTAAAAAGCTTGCAATATTGTGGACAGGTACACATAATGGAATGAGGCCCCTAGTACCCCAACCTCTTGGAGCAACCATGCGGACCTTCCTCGAAGCCAAAAGAATTATCTATGATGGGGTTGCCCTAGGCACAAACCCATTTCTACGCGCTGGATTCTACGATGCAGAGCATCAGCGCAGCCTCCTCCATGGAGTCGGAGCCCGAACTGCTGCTACCGTCTCCAGAATGTTTCCTCATTTCATGTCCAAACTGGTCACAAGCCCTTATCGCCGCCATGGCTTTGAGGTCCTTGGGATCGGTTATCACTCTGTGGTGGTATCAAACCGCGATGATGATACAGTGCATAAATTTCATCACCGCACCCTCGACCTAGATCAACAACAAAAGCAGCACTACATCAACCGGCTATACCGAAAACAAAAGATTCTCACTGATTTCTATCCCGAAGAGATGATTGGCCACCAAGAATTCGTGGTCGAGCCCTTCCCCCTCAATCCCAGCGTCACCGCTGTGGTCTCTAAACAACCTAGGTTTCACGGCACCTTTCTCAGCCGATCCGAAGCACTCAATATTCCCGAGTTCCGCAAACCTAGCTTATTAATGCATGAGCAGGCCTTTACTCTCCCCGATTTGGTAGGTAAAGAGAACATTATTATCCCTACCGGCCAGGCCACGCCAGTTATTATTGATACCATTCCGCTAGAAAAAGATGATCCATCCGATTTCCTCGCCTACCACGTGGCCAAAGACATAATCGGGATATCGCCACCGGCAAACCAGTAATATCATCAATTAGTGTCATCACTGCTGCAATAGCTTCTAGAATTTATCTATGCCCACAGCAGCAAAAACCCGCACCGCTCAGAAGTGGTGAGCTGGTGCGGGATTACTGCGTCGAAAAGCTAGCTGGCGTAGTTCTTCTGAATGGTGGTATCAACTGGTACGCCCGGACCAGTCGAAGAAGCAACGGTGGCTTTCTTCAGGTACACGCCCTTAGCCGATGATGGCTTAATACGGTTGAGCTCATCAATCAGTGCACCATAATTCTCAGCCAACTGTTCAGCGGTAAAGGATGCTTTACCCAAAATGGCATGTAGATTGGAGGCCTTGTCCACACGGAAGGAGATCTTGCCGCCCTTAACCTCAGCAATAGCCTTGGCAACATCCATGGTCACAGTGCCAGTCTTGGGGTTTGGCATCAGGCCACGCGGACCCAACACGCGAGCGACCCGACCAACCTTGGCCATCTGGTCCGGGGTGGCAATGGCGACATCAAAGTCGGTCCAGCCTTCGGTAATGCGCTCGATCAGATCATCCGAGCCAACGACATCAGCACCGGCGGCTTCAGCCTCGGTGGCCTTCTCGCCAGCAGCAAACACGACCACACGCACAGTCTTACCGGTGCCGTGTGGCAAGGAAACGGTGCCACGGACCAATTGATCGGCCTTGCGGGGATCAACGCCCAACCGAAGCGCGACTTCAATGGTGGCATCGTAGTTCTTCGAAGAGGTGGACTTGGCCAACTCAGCTGCCTGCAATGGGGTGTAGAGTCGACCCTTGTCGATCTGTTCAGCTGCAGCTTTATAAGCTTTAGACTTCTTGCTCATTTTTTCAATCCTGTTCTGGGTTGGGTGGTACGGGCCGAAGCTGGCCCTCCCACGTAAGTGAAATTTTTAACCCTCAACCTCAATGCCCATAGAACGGGCGGTGCCAGCGATAATCTTGGCAGCAGCATCGAGATCGTTGGCATTCAGGTCTTCCATCTTGGTCTGGGCAATGTCGCGAACCTGATCCATGGTCACCTTGCCCACCTTCTGGGTGTGCGGAATGCCGGAGCCCTTCTTAACACCAGCTGCTTTAAGCAGCATCTTGGCAGCAGGAGGAGTCTTCAGTTTGAAGGTGAAGGAACGGTCTTCATAGACAGTGATCTCAACTGGGACCACGTTGCCGCGCTGCGACTCAGTAGCAGCGTTATAAGCCTTACAAAATTCCATGATGTTAACACCATGAGCACCCAAGGCGGGGCCAACCGGTGGAGCTGGGTTAGCAGCACCGGCGTCAATCTGCAGCTTAATCAGGCCAGTGACCTTTTTCTTTGGAGCCATTAGGGTTATACCTCTTATTCCTTGTTACCGCAGGTAAGCTGGTTGGCTGACCAACACCCACGTCCGGATGCCTGAAGCACAAGCCACCGGGGATGAAACATATGCTGTGGGTAAAAATACACACGCGACGTGCCATATTACAGCACGTCGCGATACAAAACCAAACGTAGTAGCTTTAAGAGACCTTCTCCACCTGATCGAAAGTCAGATCAACTGGAGTTTCCCGGCCAAAGATGGAAACCAAAACCTGCAGTTTTCCATTTTCAGCATCGATGGAAGAAATCGTGGCAGACACCGAAGCCAGTGCACCACTGAGAATGGTGACGGCTTCGCCAACTTCATAATCAACTGTAACCGTTGGTTTGTCGCCATCTGCTGGCATAGCCACCAATTTCTCGCCTTCTGGGGTCTCAGCAAGTTGGGCGCCGGTCTTGGGCTGATCCTGTGGCATGAGGAATTTCGCCACATCCCGGTGCTTAACCGCAGTTGCGTTTCCTTCATTACCGACGAACGATGTCACACCGGGGGTGTCGCGCACCACCGACCAAGCCTTGTCATTGATATCCATGCGCACCAGCACATAACCAGGCAGTAGCTTGCGTTTGACTAGCTTGCGCTTGCCATCTTTGAGTTCGGTAACCTGCTCAACCGGCACAACCACTTCAAAGATGGAATCCTCCACCTCAAGGGTCTGGGCCCGCATATCAAGGTTGGTCTTCACCTTGTTTTCATAGCCGGAATAGCACTGAATAATGTACCACTGGCCAGGTTGTTTCTTGAGTTCCCGAGTGAATGCCCGCAGCCGTGCACGATAGTCACTGTCGTCATTGTCATTGGTGGTAGCATCCGTCGATGCAGCTTCGGTGGTAGCAGAATGTGATTTCTCGCCTGCAACTTCGGAAGCCGAGGTGGTTTCCGATTCCTCGGTGATGCTGTTGGCTTCTGCAGCGTCAAAAGCAGCAGCAAAGGAATCGAGGTTCTCTTCGCTCATGGTCATAGCTCCTTGTAGTGTGTTAGATTGTCTCGCCCAAAAATTATCCCGCCGGTCCAGGTGGATTTCGGCGGGGATTGTTGATTGATTAAATACTACCTATCGACTGAGGACCTTCTCAACTCCTAATCCGGCAAGGAAGTCAATACCAGAGACTAATGCCGTCATGAGAATGAGGAAGGTGAATACAATAACGGTATAGGTAACCATCTGACGAGCGGTTGGCCAAATGACCTTTTTCATCTCGTCTATAACCTGCGGCAGGAAGCTAATCACCGGATTAGGCTTCTTCTCCTCTGGTTCCACAGGGGCCGCATGTCGAGCCTGATAGGAGGAGCTAGAGGTGGTGCTAACCCCTGCCAGCTGGCGTTTACCGGTTGGGCGACTGGCACCTTGATTCGGCTTTTCTTCGCTCACAGCTCTCCTATTCGTTAAGGAATCTAACAACGACTTTAAAACTATACCAAAACTTTAAAGCCAGTAGAAAAAATCAAAACCTCCAGCACCAGTGATAATCTGACGCTGGAGGTTTAATTTGCAGGGGCGACAGGACTCGAACCTGCAACCTACGGTTTTGGAGACCGTTGCTCTACCAATTGAACTACGCCCCTATGGAATTATCCGTAGCGATGGCGAGAATTGAACTCGCGACACAGCGATTATGAGTCGCTTGCTCTACCACTGAGCTACACCGCCGCACCGTTATCTTTCCTAAAAAGAAAACAGAGCCCCCTGACAGAATCGAACTGTCGACCTTTTCCTTACCATGGAAACGCTCTGCCGACTGAGCTAAGGGGGCACAGCCTCTTTTGAATTGTTGCTAGAAATCCAGCACCGCTCCGTTGAAGCCTTTAGAACTATAACCCGCCCCCCACACTCTTGACAAATCCGCAGGCCGACCTAGGTCTGCAGACTTCTTTTAGCCTTTCAACATGGATATCTCCACCACCAAGAAAAGAATATGTTCCCCAAACTGGCACCTTGAAACAACCCAGACCCAGTCACCCAATAGGAACGAATGTAAAATAAAGCATTGACATTTGTTCCGCAACTTGCTTAAACTATGGACTAATACACATTTCACTCCAGAATAAGGAGCAAGTCACAACGATGGCTAAGACCGCCAGCACTCCACATATCAATCCGCAGGGCGCGCCGATCGCAAAAACCATCCTTTTGCCAGGCGACCCCCTCCGTGCAAAATTCATTGCTGATACTTACCTCGACAATGTCATCCAATTCAACGAGGTGCGCAATATGCTGGGATTCACCGGCACCTATCAGGGGCAGGAAGTTTCTGTCATGGGCACCGGAATGGGTATCCCCTCTATTGGCATCTATTCTTGGGAACTCATTCATGTTTTCGGCTGCGAAAACCTCATCCGTGTTGGCTCTATTGGCGCCTTACAAGAACACATAGAGCTACACTCCATCATTGCTGCCCAAGCAGCATCAACAGATTCGCACTTCCTTTCCCAGTACAATCTCCCCGGAACCTATGCCCCCATAGCATCGTGGAAACTACTGCGGGCACTCACCAAAGAAGCCGAGACCCAAGGCGTAAAACTCCAGGTTGGCAATATTCTTAGCTCTGATATTTTCTACCACCAAGATCCCACTGCAAGTACCCGTTGGGCGAATATGGGAATACTTGGTGTCGAAATGGAATCGGCAGCCCTTTATGCCATTGCTGCCGCGGCGGGGGTTGATGCTTTAGGCCTATTCACGGTCTCTGACAATATTGTGACAGGAGCCAAACTGTCAGCACAGGACCGGCAAACTGCCTTTGGCGAGATGATTGAACTCACCCTCCCCCTCGCAGCTTTGAGTTAAAGGACTACTCTCATGACTGTGCAATCACCTCACCCCAGTAAGGCCATTAATCCCAAAGTGGCTGTGCCAATTCTGCTTTTTGTCTTTGTCTTTTCCCTAGTTATAGACAATGGCTTTAAAACCATGACAATGCCTATGGCTCTAGGCTTGGGGATCTCAGATAATACTGCTAGCTTGCAGGCATCGCTGGCAGGAGTGATTATTGGCATTGGCGCTGTGGTCTATGCAGCCCTAGCCGACTCCATCTCAATCCGCAAACTCCTGTTAATCGGCATTTTTCTCACCATTGTTGGTTCTATCATAGGCTTTGTTTTTTCCAGTTCTTGGCCCATGGTGCTTACTGGTCGGCTCGTTCAAACTACTGGTCTAGCTGCCGCAGAAACTCTCTATGTCATTTACGTGACTAAGCATCTAGCGGAAAAGGACCAAAAAACCTATCTAGGTTTCTCCACTGCGGCATTCCAAGCGGGTTTGCTTATTGGCGCATTGACCTCTGGTTTTATTTCCACCTATGTGTCATGGACAGCCATGTTCCTCATCCCACTGATCCTTATTCTCACCGTGCCAGTCATTATTAAAACGGTCCCAGAAGATGAGGCAGTAGAAAGTAATCTTGATGTTTTTGGGCTTCTCCTAGTTGCTATATTTGCCGCTTCCCTGACCATGTACATGCAGGAATTTAACTGGTTATGGCTCATTCCCACCGCAATTGGCATTATTATCTTTGCGCTGCATGTACGCACCGCAAAACAACCAGTGGTTCACCCCGAGTTCTTTAGCAATGGGCGCTATGTATGGTCCTTAGTACTAGTGTTTTTAGCTTACTCAACACAACTAGGCTACGTTTTTCTACTACCATACGCCGCCAATGGGCTACACGATATGTCCATTGATAAGGCAAATATGCTCATGATCCCAGGTTATGTATGTGCCATTTTAGTTGGCCTATCCTCTGGGCATATCGGCAAAATATTAAGCAGTCGTGCCACCATCTATACCGCTTTGGCCATGATTATTGGCTCACTCATTGTGGCAGCACTATTTGTACAGTTACATGTGGCAGTACTTGCAGCCACTACCATTACCTTCGCTTCTGGTTTTGCACTGCTCTATGCGCCTTTAGTAAACACTGCACTCACATCTATCAGCGCCACCAAATCAGGTATTGCCATTGGTTTCTACAATCTGACCATCAATATCGCCATTCCCCTAGGAATTGCTTACACTTCCAAGCTGTTAGAAAGCACCGAAGGATTCAATACTGCACTGTGGGTCCTCAGCGGAGTTGCCCTAGTTGGCGCGCTTGTCTATTTTGCTGCGGATACGAAAATGACAAAGACTGAAATCACAGCCGCACCAGCACCTGCCTGATTGAAGTGCCTTAAGACATTTCAGACTTTTGCGAGATTCCTCCATTAACAGTGCAGAAGAATTTTCGATCATCCCCTGCGGAAGGCGTCGAAAAGCACAATAAACATAAATAAATGCCGCACCACCTAGCTAAACCAGCAAGGTAGTGTGGCATTAATGCTGTTTAGCGGGTTTTCCATTTAATAGGTGTGCCCCCAAAAAGGCGAGGGGAAGCTACCAATGAATTCACAAGACAAGAATGGGAGAAGGTTGTTATAAGGCTATTACCCATCCCAAGTCCCTTCATTCAATTTGTTATTGGATCAAGGATCACCCTAGCTCAATTCGCCGTGGATAATTTTTGTTCGCAACCGCCACATTTTAACTGCCGATTCAGTGAGGATTAGTTCAGTGGGGTATTTCTGTGTCGATCAAGCGCAATATGGGCAAGAAATCGGTAGTTACCAGTTAGGTTCACGCCACACCACCAAGCCTTGGGTGAACAATGTGTCAGAAACATTATTTTGATACTTACATAATGATCGAACTATTAAAGAAATTTCGTCGGTAGTTTTATCTACAAAGCCGATAGAAGCCTTTGAGCAGGACTTTTATTTGAAAATGTGCTGCTTTCTTAAAACAGACTTTTACACATGGCTTCCGAGGAACAGCCTCGGGCATCGTAATGGAAACAGACTGTTTGAAGGAGGATAAATGACTACCACACTACCTTTTCCGGTTGTGCATGACGGTGAAATCCATCCCCCACTACGCACTGAAGAAGCTCAGTTGGAAGCGGATCGTTGTCTTTATTGTGCAGACGCTCCCTGTATGCAAGCATGTCCAACGCATATTGATATTCCCGGGTTCATTAAAAAGATTGCTTCTGGCAATGTTCTGGGATCAGCCAAAACTATTCTGAAAGAAAATTTTCTTGGTGGAACCTGCGCTAGGGTTTGCCCAGTAGAAGAGTTATGCCAAGGAGCTTGTGTCTTACAGAAGGTTGATCGCCCTATTGCCATTGGCAGGTTGCAGCGATACGCCACCGATCACCTCGCCAAACAGGGAGTTTCGCCATTTTCCCCTGGCCCTCCCAGTGGTAAACGGGTTTTGATTATTGGCTCTGGTCCAGCTGGTTTATCAGCAGCGGCAACCTTGGCCCAATTGGGACATGAGGTGCAAATTTGGGAGAAAAATGCCCAACCAG
Source organism: Corynebacterium sp. (assembly GCA_041854705.1). Classification (GTDB taxonomy): domain Bacteria; phylum Actinomycetota; class Actinomycetes; order Mycobacteriales; family Mycobacteriaceae; genus Corynebacterium. The sequence goes on along the minus strand of JBHACV010000027.1, from coordinate 8,471 downwards.
GTGGTCTTTCCACTTACGGCATCATCACATTACGTGAACCCATAGAGGTAGCACTGCAAGAGGTGGAGATGGTGAAAGACTTAGGCGTGGAAGTAATCACCAATAAAGCACTGGAAAGCACCGAGCACCTAGCCGCAGTAGCGCAGGAATTTGATGCAGTCTTTCTCGGTGTCGGGTTAGGCACAGTACCTAAACTCGATATTCCCGGTGCCGAGCATATTGTTGATGGCTTAGAATTCATTGCTCAATTTAAAACGGATCCAGAATCCTTAACTCCACCGCGCCGAGTAGCAGTCATTGGCGCTGGTAATACTGCCATTGATGCGGCTACTACTGCTAGGCAAATGGGAGCACAAGCAACCGTGGTCTATCGTCGTTCCCCCGCAGAAATGACCGCATTCGATGCAGAATATGAATTTGCAGTCGGGTTTGGCATTGAATTTCAATTTTTGGCACGTCCCGCGGAAGTGCTTTTCGACGACCTTGGCAAGGTCACGGGCCTAAAGTGTACGCGAATGGCTGTGGGGGAGGTAGGCGCAGATGGGCGTCGTAACGTAATCCCCTCAGGAGATGCTGATGTCACCATTCCTTGTGACCTCATTATTTCAGCGATTGGGCAAGAGAAATATGACACAGAATCTGGCTTTGGTTTGGCTTTGACTAGGGGCTATCTCGAAGTAACAGAGAATTTTGCTAGCACCGGCCCATTTAGCAATGTTTTTGCAGGTGGCGACGCAATTCGCGCAGTGGGTGATGCTTCAACGGTGATGGCAGTCCAAGACGGAAAACTGGCAGCACAGCACATCAATGAGTTTTTGAAAGGGGCAGAATAATGGCTGATCTCACCACAACTTTTGCCGGAATAACCAGCCCGAATCCTTTTTGGTTGGCATCGGCACCTCCCACTAATTCTGGTTATCAGGTTGACCAAGCATTCGCCGCAGGTTGGGGCGGAGCAGTATGGAAGACCATTGGACCACCGGTGCTTAATATTTCCAATCGCTATGGTTCTTTTACCAAAGACGGGCGTCGCATGTTGGCTATCAATAACGTTGAGGTCATTTCAGATCGCCCGTTAGAAACCAATCTCAAAGAGATTGAGCAGATAAAAAATAAGTGGCCTGATCGTGCATTGATCGTTTCCATTATGGTGGATGCTGACCCAGACACCTGGGACTTCTTTGTCAAGGCTGCAGAAAATGCTGGGGCAGATGGCATTGAGCTCAATTTTGGTTGTCCACAGGGAATGTCAGAACGGGGTTTGGGATCGGCAGTGGGACAAAACCCCGCACTGTGCCAGCTCAATACCGGCTATGCTGCTTCGGCGGCGACAGTTCCGGTAATTGTAAAACTCACCCCCAATATCACCGATATTACAGTTGCGGCGCGAGCCGGTTTAGCTGGTGGTGCTGATGCACTGAGCTTGATTAATACCATCAACTCAGTAACCAAGGTGGATCTGGATACTTTTAAAGTATCACCTACCATTGGCGGACGTTCAACCCATGGTGGTATGGCGGGTCCTGCGGTTAAACCTGTTGCCCTGCATATGCTCACGGAACTTATGCACGATGAGGTTGTCATCGATTCGGATGCACCAATTTCTGGTATGGGTGGCATATCTACTTGGCGCGATGCCGCAGAATTCTTATTATTGGGCGCGACTTCATTGCAGGTCTGCACAGCTGCTATGACTCATGGATTCCGCATCATTGAAGACTTGTGCGAGGGTTTGTCCCTATGGATGGATGACAAAGGATTCGCTACTATCGATGATTTCCGTGGTAAGGCGCTGGCAACCCACGGTGATTTCAATGATCTCGACTTGGCACATCGTTCTGTAGCACGGATTGACCCTGATAAATGCATCGGTTGCAACTTGTGCGTGACTGCCTGCCATGACACCGCTCATCAATGTATTGATTTAATCGCACGTAATGGTGTGGTGGTGAGCCCAGGTATTGATCCTCGCATTAATGGCAAACGTACTTTAGATATACGTCCAGTGCCGCGAGTCCGAGAGGACGATTGTGTTGGGTGCGCTCTGTGTGCGAATGTCTGCCCTGTCGCCGGTTGCATTGATATGGTCACCGTTGATTCTGGCCGAAAGTCCATTACGTGGAATCAATTGACAGCCCAAAACCCCGAGGTCGCCAATGACTGGGAGGTCATGGCGAAATATCGCAAAGAGGTGGGAATCGACATTCATTAAAACCAGAAAATATGGAGGATTCTGAGCCGGTAGTGACTATTTATTAGCGGCTCAGACCTGATGTTGGTAAGCAAAGCAGAGTAAAAGAAGGGGCAGAAAATGAGCACAATTTCTGCAGAACTTATTAATCCAGACCTGAGGCCGATTTCGGCTAAGGCCCGAACTTGGGGTTCTGGCGTGTATTTGGCTCTATGGGTAGGCATGGCTATCAATGCTGCTACTTGGACATTGGCTGCTTCGCTTATTGCCATGGGAATGAACTGGGTACAAGCAGTTTTCACAATTGTATTAGCCAATCTAATCGTTTTGATTCCCATGCTTTTTAATAGCCATGCTGGGGCAAAACATGGAGTTTCTTTTCCGGTTTTTATTCGGTCTAGCTTCGGGATTAGGGGTGCAAATATTCCGGCTCTCATGCGAGCACTTGTTGGTTGTGGCTGGGCAGGTATTCAAACCTGGTTGACAGCTTTGGCACTTGATCTTGCGCTGGGAGTAATGCTGGGACGTTGGTGGCGTGATGCCACAGTAATTTCCTTAGGGCCACTTGGAGAACAACGCTGGACTCTGTGGTTGTGTTTTATTGGCTGTGCAATCGCTCAGGTATGGGTGATTGTGCGAGGGTTTAATACTATTAAACGACTACAACAACTCGCTGCACCACTGATTTCTGTATCACTCATCGTGTTGCTCATCTACCTGCTCATTCGTTCCAAAGGAGATTTTGGGCCAATTATCAGTGAACCTTCTGCTGTGGGGTGGGGTACAGAATTTTGGCTTGGGGTTTTCCCACCAGGGCTCATGGCCAATATTGCCTTTTGGGCTACCCTGTCTCTGAACATGCCAGATTTCACCCGGTTTGCCCAAGATCAACGATCCCAGTTGCGGGGACAGGTCATAGGTCTACCTTTATCAATGTTTAGCTTCTCACTCATTGCCATCTTGGTTACTTCTACCGCAGCGGCAGTGTATAACGTCGATCCCACCAGTTTATGGAGCCCTGATGCATTAGTCTCTGCGCTGGGTAATCCCATAGTCGTGGTGTTGGGTTCGTTCATTATAGTGTTGGCTAATTTCTCTACCAATGTTGCAGCCAATATGGTGGGACCAGCATTGGACTTCAGCAATGCCTTTCCTCGCTGGCTGAATTTCAAGATGGGGGTCATCATTGTTATGTCCATTGGGTCCCTCATGCTGCCGTGGCGATTGTTAGCAAGCCCCGAGGCATATGTCTTTGTCTGGCTTGGATTTTATGGTGGCATTACTGGAGCGGTTGGCGGCATTATGGTTGTAGATTATTGGCTGTTGAAAAAGACAAATCTTAATGTGCCTGATCTGTTTCGTCGTGATGGCCAGTACACCTACACCGCTGGGATCAATCCTAAAGCAGTGGTGGCATTCGCAGTTGGAGCATTCTTTGCAGTTGGTGGGGCCTACTCTCCTGTAGTCAATGGGGTTCCTTCGGGCCCATTCCCCGAAGCCGGATTCATTCCTTTCCTGAGAGTCGCGTATGACTTCAACTGGGTAGTGAGTTTTGTGGTGGGCATGGTGGTATATCTTTTACTCAACGTATCAGAATTGCGACGACGGGATAGCCACCAAACCGTACCATTCACAGTAGTGTCGAAATCAGCGCATAAATCAGATGAGTCGGCTGCCGAAGGCGAAGACGTTGATGCAGCAGGCGTAACAATAGAAGGCAGGGATCAAAAAGAAACAGCTATTTCCACTTCGTAATCAACGTAGGTGCAAGACGTAAGTACTTTCCTATTAACCTAAGGAGAATAGAATGTCCCACACTACCATTGCGCTCACGCAATGCACTTGGACTGGCGATAAAGAATCAATGATTGCCAAGCATGAACACTTGACTCGTGAAGCAGCCAAACAGGGGGCTAAAATCATCTGCTTCCAGGAGTTGTTTTATGGCCCCTATTTCGGCATTGTCCAAGATGCCAAATACTATGAGTATGCCGAATCGGTGCCTGGACCTACCACCGAACGTTTCCAAGCCTTGGCCAAAGAATTGAATATGGTCATTGTACTACCAGTATATGAGGAAGAAAATACTGGGGTGTTGTATAACACCGCTGCAGTTATTGATGCTGATGGCTCTTATTTGGGCAAGTACCGCAAAAATCATATCCCGCACGTGGATAGGTTCTGGGAAAAATTCTACTTCCGACCAGGTAATCTTGGCTGGCCGGTCTTTGATACAGCAGTTGGCAAGGTTGGCATTACGATTTGCTACGACCGTCATTTCCCAGAAGGCTGGCGAGTACTAGGTCTTGCTGGTGCCGAAATCGTCTTTAATCCCAATGCCTCCAAACCCGGTCTTTCAAATCGGTTATGGGAGCTGGAGCAGCCTGCAGCAGCCGCTGCCAATGGTTATTTTGTGGCAGTGCCGAATCGCGTCGGGGCAGAAGTGGATGAATTTGGCGACGATGCTGTGGAATTCTACGGTTCCTCTTACATAGTTGATCCCAAAGGAAATTATGTAGCAGGTCCAGCGAGCTCTAAGGAAGAAGAGCTCATTGTATGCACTATTGATCTTGAAGAAATCCGTCGCACCCGCTATGACTGGCAGTTCTATCGAGATCGTAGGCCTGATGCCTATGGCCCAATCGTCGCCCCTTAGTGGTGAAAAAAGCTAAGCCGCTGCTTAGGCTAGTGGCAGCAGAATAACCAATCCCCCACTACATACGCAGTGGGGGTTAAAAATGGTGCCAGGTAGAAGATTCGAACTTCTGTAGGCAATGCCGACGGATTTACAGTCCGCTCCCTTTGGCCGCTCGGGCAACCTGGCAATCATCACATTAAGTGGTGCTTGCAATACATTACTAAGCACCACCAAGAACCACAAATCCCCTGCTTAACCCACCCTTGCTACAGTGAATTTAGCCAATCGACGCAGCGCTTCAGTTGTGACGTTTGCTGGCAACTTCGCTAGGCTTTGCTCCGCCAATTCCAAATAATGATGAACATCTGCTAGGGCGCGTTGCCGCCCATTAGTGCGCGTCAATAGATCAAGCACATGGGCGACGGTGGCGTCGTCGTTAAGCTGGCCGGTGAGAATGCTGCGTAGTTCATCACCGACTTCACCTTCTTCTTCCAAAGCGTAGAGCACTGGCAAGGTGAAAACACCTTCACGCAGGTCAGTACCTGGGGTTTTCCCAGATTCCTCGCTATCAGAGAAGATATCAATGATGTCATCGACGATCTGGAAAACCATACCAATTGCAGCACCAAACTCCTGCAACGCATTAGTGGTTACCTGATCTGCTCCAGAATGGAATGCCCCCAGATAGCCAGCAGCGGCAATGAGCACTCCGGTTTTTTCGTCAATGACCTTCATGTAGTGCTCAACTGGATTGTCTTGGCCGGGACCAATGGTTTCACGCATCTGTCCAGTAACTAAGGTGCCGAAAGTGTCAGCAAAGTGTGATACGGTCTCCACCCCTAATTCACTCATGATGCGCGAGGCGTGGGCCAAAAGAATGTCACCAGATAGGATCGCAATGGAATTAGACCAACGAGCGTTAGCGGACGGAACTCCGCGTCGCATCTGAGCTTCGTCCATCACATCGTCATGGTACAGGGTGGCAAGATGTGTCATTTCGACAATAGCCGCCGCTTTGACGACTTCCTCACACATGGGCTTGGAGCCATAATTGGAGGCCAATAGGGCAAACATGGGGCGGAAGCGTTTTCCACCGGCCGAGGTGAGGTGCATGACCTTGTCTGTAAGAAAATCTGGGCTTTTACTCAACTCGTCGTGAAGGTAGCTTTCAACCCGAGACATTCCCAAAAAGACCTGCTCATTGAGGGCTTCATCGCCCAAGTCCACGCGCGTACCGATTGTGGAATCACCAGTGTTCTGGCGAAGTTCGGCACCGTTGCTCATGCTGTGTCTACCTTTTCCTCAATTAGAACTAACCACTTAACCGTAGTCTATCCAAGCTTAGACATACACCCGGCATGTGGCGCGGGTTGTTTGTTGCTTGCAAGAATAGTCATCGTGACCAACACTGAGGTACTTATCATTGGCGCAGGACCAGCTGGCGCCACCGCTGCCAGCCATGCTGCTCGCCGTGGTTTCAGCACTTTGCTTATCGACGCCAAACGTTTCCCCCGCGACAAAACCTGCGGGGACGGACTCACCCCTAGGGCTATCGCCCAGCTACGCACCTTGGGGTTGGATGAGCAAGTATGCGCTCGCTATATTTCCCACGGACTCAAGCTACACGGCTACGGCTCTTCGGCTACCGTGGCTTGGCCGCACACTAGCTTCGGCACCATTGGCTCCGCCATGCCACGATTAGAATTCGATCAACTGCTATTAACCCACGCTGCACAACAACCAGAAGTTACCGTTAAATTCGCAGCAGCTATTGGGGTGGAACAAACCGGCAATCGCATTACCTCAGTAAAACTTTCCGACGGCACCATTGTGCGACCGAAATTTGTTCTCGTCGCCGATGGGGTGCGTTCGACTTTTGGAAAACTGCTTGGCCGAACTTGGCACAAAGGCGAGGTGTATGGCATTGCTGCTCGCTCCTACTGCACCACACCCAAATCACAAGAGCCGTGGATCCATTCCCATGTGGAATTACGTGATGACACTGGTGCCGTACAACCCGGTTATGGCTGGATTTTTCCGCTTGGTAATGGACAGGCCAATGTTGGCTGTGGAGCACTGAGCACTGACATCCGACCTGCAAAAATCAATACCAAGAAACTACTCCACCACTATGCTGAACTCACCCAACCAGAGTGGGGTTTCGGCGCCCCACAACAAGTTGCTTCTGCCCTACTGCCCATGGGTGGTGCGGTGAGCACGGTCGCTGGAGCTAACTGGATGCTCATTGGTGACGCCGCAGCCTGCGTAAATCCCCTCAATGGTGAGGGGATCGACTACGGCATGGAGACGGCGGCATTGGCTGTCGATAAGCTCGATGGTGGCAAGGATTTCACCTTGTTATGGCCAGATACGCTGCGCTATCACTATGGCGAAGCTTTTGTTTTGGCGCGTACCGCTGCCCGACTATTGACCTACCCCCAGTTTCTGCCACTTGTTGGCCCAGTCGGACTGAAATTCTTCATGCCTACCGCAGCACGTTTAATGGGTAACTTAGTCACTGACGAAGACCAGGATTTAGTGGCATGGTTGTGGCGGCGCGCTGGGCGGGTGTTGGACCATTTTAACGACGCCCCACTGTGGTCTTAAGCCTTGATTGCTGAGTGTAAGGCGACAATACCGAAATTAAGATTCTGCCAGCCGCATTCTTTCCACCCATTGGCATTGATGGCGCGTGCCAATTCTTCTTGGTCTGGCCAAGCGCGAATGGTATCAGCGAGATACTCGTAAGATTCGGGGTTGGAGGAAAACACCTTGGCTATTGCTGGCAGAGCACGCATAAGGTAATTCAAGTAAATCTGCTTGAACACTGGCACCACTGGAGTGGAAAACTCCGCGACTGTCAACCGGCCACCAGGTTTGGTCACCCGCGCCATTTCTGCCAGGCCTGCTTGAAAATCATGAATATTGCGCAGCCCATAAGAAATGGTCACCGCATCAAAGGTGGCATCGGCAAAGGGCAGACGCATACCATCACCGCATACCTTGGGAACGTTGCGTTCAGCACCTGCGGCCAGCATTCCGAGGGAGAAATCACAAGCAACACACCATGCGCCAGATTTGGATAATTCCACAGTAGAAACTGCGGTCCCGGCGGCTAGATCCAGAACTTTTTCCCCAGGCTGTAGGCCCAACCGCTCACGGGTGAGCCTGCGCCACCGACGATCCTGTCCGAAACTCAGCACCGTGTTAGTCAGGTCGTACTTTTCCCCCACCTTGTCAAACATACGTGCCACGTCAAGGGGGTTTTTGTCCATAGATGCTTTAGCCACGAGGATTAGTGTAGCTGGTAGCTAGTTGAAAGGGTTAGATGCGAATTAGTGCATTACTTGTCTAACTATAAAAGATGAAGCTTATTTAGCCGCTGGGATTATTCATAAATATTGCTGCCAGTTTGACTACTTTTCAGCACCCGAATGATTGCGTCCTTAATTGTATTTTTTCTTGAATGCTTCACATTTAGAAATATTTCACTTTGGAGTTTCTCACCGACTGGATTATTTGCCCTTTGCGGACAGTCTAGTTTTGGTTCCTAGTTTTCATCTTTATAACCAAGACACCAAGAATTATTATTGCCAATGACAGTAACGCAATTGAATTGATTCCACTCCACCCAAAGTGTTG
>JBHACV010000026.1:0-5618 GCA_041854705.1 Corynebacterium sp. | reverse complement strand
GCTCACGCTTGCTAAGTCACGTCTTCTCCCCCGCATTTCGTCCGCAAATTCTTCCGGACATCTTGCCCCCATCACTCCCCCTGTGCGGAGGTGCCGCGATAACCCACTCGGGAACTTTTTTACCACATGTGCCGACCCACGAATAGCGCAGGTCAAACCCCATAGCAGAGGATTCAGATGTACTACTACCCGATAAATGGATCAAAGATTTGTGCATTTTTCCGGAAAACGCACAGAAATTGAATATGACTTATCTCACATAGCGCAGAGGTGCTGATTTGGTCAGTTCCAACTTTCGTTTGACCCTCGTTCACCTCGGCTTTTAGCTTTAATTACCCAAGAATTCCACCCAGAAAATATTTTTTCTGGCCTCGGGAACTTTTCTTCCCTTTCATACGACAACAATCCCCTCCTAGAAAATCCAAGGAGGGGATTGCAGAGAAAAGCTAGACGCTTGAACAGTTAAAGAATTAGTGCTTTTCCTTTGGCAGGCCGTACTGCAAATTGAGCATAACGGTGGTGTAGATCAATAGCACCGCACCGAAGGCAATTAACCAGTAGTGCATGAAGATAATGCCAAAACCTAAGACAGCAACCGCACCGGACATAGCAGCTGGCCAGATCGAAGAAGGAGAGAAGAAACCAAGGGTACCAGCACCGTCGGCAATCTCTGCCTCTTCCCAGTCCTCGGGCAAAATGTCAATTCGACGCTCCGTGAAGTGCAGGTAGCCACCCAACATTAGGGCTAGGCCAGTGGCGAGAATCAGGGAGACGCCACCTGCCCACTCAAAGTTATAGGAGCCGCCAGCCTCACGGTATAGGTTACCGCTGTCTTGGATGTACATCGTCCCTAGGAAGTAGAGAACAGACATGATGCCCATGAAGGCTGCCATGCTGTACATGATTTTCGCTGATGCGCGCATGTTAGTAAACCTTCCTTAAGTCTTTAGCCGTTGTTATCTACGGCGTTATTGCCATCGCGGGCATCCACGCGGCTGGAGTTGAACGGGGCGGTCGAAGTCGCGTAGCCAGCTTCACCAATTGCTTCGAGGGCTTCAGAGTTAGGTGCGTCTGGGTTGTCACGACGGTATTCGATATACTCGGTGAACTTCTCGGGTGAAACAACTCGAACTTCGAAGTTCATCATGGCATGGTAGGTGCCACACATTTCTGCACATCGACCAACAAAGGCTCCTTCTTCTTCAATCTTTTCGATCTGGAAGCGGCGTTCCTGCTTATTAGCCTCTGGGTGTGCGTATGTATCACGCTTGAATAGGAATTCTGGAACCCAGAAGGAGTGGCTCACGTCAGCAGATGCCAACTGGAATTCGATGGCGGTATTGGAGGGTAGTACCAGAACTGGAACCTCTTCAGTGGTGCCTAGGGTTTCAATCTGATCGAAGTGCAGGTAAGACACGTCCGATGCCGATTTTCCATGAATGGTGTTATTACCACTGGGGTCTTCTTTGGAGGCCTCAGCCAGTGCTTGACGTTCAGTGTCAACACCGTCGTAGTCAGCGCCATCAGCAGTGAGCTCACCGGCAACTGTTTGGTAACCAAACTTCCAGTTCCACTGGTAGGCAGTCACATCGACTACCACCTTGGGATCTTTGTCCATTGCAGTGACTTTGTCTTGCGTCTGGACAGTGAAGAAGAACAGGCCCATCACAATGACGATTGGAACAATGGTTAGGACTAGTTCAAGGGGAATGTTATATTGCAGCTGCTTCGGGAACTCGTCCTTGCCAGCCTTCTCGGCCTTCCGGGCAGACCAGGAGAAGATTCCGTAAATAAACAGGCCCCACATAATGAAACCGATCACCCAGGCAACCGCCCAGACCCACACCCAGAAGTTATACATCGAGGTAGCTTCTGGGGTGATACCATCCGGCCAGCCCATAGCCAAGAAGGTGCCAAGTGCACCCTCTGGAGCGGCCACGTCACACCCTGCTAGGGCGAGGCCACCGATACCCAAAACACCGCCGAGCAATGCTTTGCGACCAAAGCCACGCTTGTGCTGCTGTTCCACGCGCGTCTGCCTTCCTTTAAACACTAGTTCTCTTACTGAGTAGAAAATCACAGAACTTCTTGGTTTCCACCCACGTCTATCTTCGCAGAATAGCCTATATCCGGCAGCTTTCTGGAACTTTTAAGCATGGATTTTTTGTCCAACTTTTTATCGATGACGTCGCCATATGCCGCTTTTCCATGCACTTTCATGGTGAACATATCACCCTCGGAGCAAAAGTTGTAATCTATATCACAATTAAGCTTTCGGGAATCAACCTTTTGTATGCCCACAATAACGGGCTGATGTTACCCCCGTGTTTTACCGATTCAACCCACCGTTCCGCAAAGGTACCGCCAAGGCATCCAACCGAGTACCCTAGGGCGGAACGAGTAAATACTTGATGGTCATAACTGACCTGTTTCCCTTATATAAAGGAGGACTCTGCTTTCCATGTGTGGACTTCTTGGCATGCTCACCGCGAACGCCGACGCCGCATCTTATGTGCCAGCTATTGAAAAGGCGTTGCCGTGCATGCACCACCGCGGCCCTGATGAGGCAGGCACTTGGCATGATGAGAATGCCGTTTTCGGCTTCAATCGTCTTTCCATCATTGACCTAGAGCATTCCCACCAACCCCTCCAGTGGGGACCTGAGGATCAACCTGATCGTTACGCCATGACTTTTAATGGCGAAATCTACAACTACATTGAACTGCGCGAAGAACTCAGTGCGCTTGGCTATTCCTTTAATACTTCGGGCGATGGTGAACCGATTATTGTGGGCTTCCATCACTGGGGCACTGATGTGGTCCGGCATCTGCGTGGCATGTTTGGCATCGCCATTTGGGACAGTGTGGAAAAACGCTTGTTCCTCGCCCGTGACCAGTTTGGTATCAAACCGCTTTACTTTGCCACAACTCCTGTTGGCACCGTTTTCGCCTCTGAGAAAAAGTGCATCCTAGAACTCGCTGAAGATATTGGGCTAGAGCTGGAACTTGACCGACGTGCGATAGAACACTATGTGGATCTGCAATACGTACCGGAACCAGAAAGCCTGCACACTGCTATTCGACGCTTGGAATCTGGCTGCACTGCTGAGGTAGTTCCTGGCGGCGAGTTGCGTCAAACTCGGTACTTCCGCCCCCAGTTCCCAGCTCAACATGTACCTAAAGGTAAAGAGCAAGATCTATTTGATCGGATCGCTCGGGCGCTCGAAGATAGCGTCGAAAAGCACATGCGCGCCGATGTAACAGTGGGATCATTCCTCTCTGGTGGCATTGATTCCACTGCGATTGCTACCCTAGCCAAGCGGCACAATCCGAATCTGCTGACTTTTACCACCGGCTTCGAACGGCAGGGCTACTCCGAGGTAGATGTGGCCGCCGAATCGGCCAAAGCTATTGGGGTAGAGCACATCGTTAAGATTGTGTCGCCGGAAGAATACGCCAATGCGATTCCGAAGATTATGTGGTACCTCGACGATCCAGTCGCAGACCCTTCCCTAGTGCCGCTGTACTTTGTTGCCCAAGAGGCACGCAAGCATGTCAAGGTTGTACTGTCAGGTGAGGGCGCCGACGAACTCTTCGGTGGCTACACCATTTATAAAGAGCCATTGTCGCTGAAACCATTTGAATACGTCCCCTCCCCTTTGCGTAAAGGCCTCAACCGACTGAGCCAAGTCCTGCCGGAGGGAGTTAAAGGTAAGTCGCTCCTTGAGCGCGGCTCGATGAAGATGGAGGATCGTTATTACGGTAATGCTCGGTCCTTCAATTTCGAGCAGCTGCAACGGGTACTACCTTGGGCCACACGGGATTGGGATCACCGAGAAGTCACCGCCCCAATCTATGCCCAATCAAAGCATATGGATCCAGTTTCTCGGATGCAGCATCTTGACCTCTTTACTTGGATGCGCGGCGATATTCTAGTCAAAGCCGACAAGATTAATATGGCTCACTCATTGGAGTTGCGCGTGCCATTTTTAGACAAGGTGGTCTTTGAGGTAGCTGAGTCCATTCCTTATGACCTCAAGATCACCAATGGCACCACAAAATATGCATTGCGGAAAGCCATGGAACAGATCGTACCAGCACACGTGCTTAACCGGCGGAAGCTGGGCTTCCCAGTACCGATGCGCCACTGGCTTGCCGGTGAGGAACTGTACGGCTGGGCACAGGACACCATCAATGATTCTGAGACAGATCACATCTTTGACAAGAAAGCGCTGTTAGAGATGCTACAGGAGCACCGCAATGGTGCTGCCGACCATTCTCGCCGACTATGGACGGTACTGGCCTTCATGGTCTGGCACGGTATTTTCGAAGAAAAGCGGATCGATCCAGAAATCGAAGAAAAAGAATACCCAGTCTATCTCTAGCTTGGTGGCACTTTTCTGCAACAACCATCAGTGATTGTTGGACTTTTGCGTCTGATCGCTGGTGGTTTTCGCTTTCTCATCTGTTAAATAGTCAACCCTTCAGTTTTTCTAGCACTGTAGCAACCTGTTTCAAGTAAGCATCACCGCGGCTTGACGAGTAATGCATCTCGTCTATTAACCACGATTCTAAAAGTGGCACTCTACGTGGCGGCACCCATGTGCGAAGAATGTCTAAATATGAGCTGGCTAATTCCCCATCCTCATCGAACAGTATTGACACTGGTTCCGCTTTTAACCCATAAAGTAATCGATCAAAGACAGCTTCCTTGGCCTCATTGGGCGCAAACTCCCCCAGCACCTGCAGAATCGGGAAAATCGCTCGCTTCAGGTTAAATAACGCATCCCGATGTGGTAGCTGCCAGGGAAGCTCAACAAGTAAAAGAGCTACTGCTGTAGTGGCACTAAACCACTGCCTTGGTTGTAAGAAATTTTCCGCTAAAAAGTCATTGGCAGCTTGTTGTTGCTCGTTATCACCGTCTTTGAATGCCTGAAGGTGCTGTGGCACATTGATTGCAGTACCGCCAGCATGCTGGAGTTTATGCCATGCGGTCTCAGTTATCAGCACATCCCATGGATCAAGTGCCAGCTCCTCATCAATATAGATGGAAAGATATGGTGTTTTCACTGCATAGTTGGCAAAAGGTGGATCAGAATCACGAATCGCGGAAATCAGCTCTTCCCGAGATCCGGTAAACGGCTGGAACTTCTCGCCAAGAAGTAGTGTTCCGTAACCATCGAAAAAGGACTCTTGCTCTTCAAACGCCCCTGGGGAGATTTCCGTAAGATTAATTTCAATGTCTGTCACGGTATAAAACACTTCTTCATGAGGCGAAAAACGCCACAGATCTAAAGTCCGCTCTTGAGCAATCTGTTGCTCTAGTTCATTCAAATCTGCGCCAGTATATGCCATGCTTTACCCACCCTTCTTGCACGTATGACTGTCATGGTAAATAGGAATACCAACTGACAGTAGTCCAAACCCTACCAAACAAAAATGCGACATTAGCTTACCCACAAAACAGCAGGTAAAACTAATGCCGCGTGTCGAAAAGTGACTGCTTAGTTGAAAGAATCTCCACAGGCGCAGGTGCCAGTGGCATTAGGATTATCAATGGTAAATCCTTGAGTTTCAATAGTGTCAGCAAAGTCGATACGCGCGCCAGTCAGATAAGGG
>JBHACV010000025.1:0-2629 GCA_041854705.1 Corynebacterium sp. | reverse complement strand
GTGAGAAGCAGCAGTTCCACCAACCAGTCTCGGTCTTCCCACCAATCTTGGGTGATTCGAAAATACAGACTTGAACCAGGATAAGTGGGTGCCTCTTCTGGTTGACCAATAAACTCCCGGCCAGCACCAGTGGGTTTGACGAATAGCTCATCATCACAAATAAAAGCAATGGGCTTTTCATCTAGGTAAAGGCAATATTCACCGAACATTTTTCGGGTGCGAGTCCCAGACAGTTCTTGAATCTGATCTTCCAGATACGCAATGGTTTCCGCGCTAGTCCCCATTTTCGATTAACCTCCTTGGCCACTGACGTCACTTGGGCACAGTAGAGCCATCTAAAACCGCAATCTGTTGAGTATATCCCCACTGTAGCCCCAGAAGTTAGATCTGCGGAAAGAGTAACCGAAACTGTTCGCATACTACTGGCATGGTCGGTGTAAAGCTGTGGGGCTTTTCCAAGTATTTTGTCCAAAAAACCTCACGCGTTTCGCGCCACTGTTCCAAGGTTTGATCCCCCTCCCCTTCTGCTGCGGCGTGTTCAGCCGTGACCTCTTCAAATGGCACTACTGCCACCTCGGTAGTTTCAATCACCGCTCGGGGATTTCCCCGACCATCCAGAATGATATTCAACTGGCCAACTTCTGGAAGCTTTGCCCCTTCTGACTCAAAATCCCACAACGCCGCAGATGTAGCAATTTTAACGCCGCGCAGTACCAGTTCGAGTAATTCATCAGCCTGCTCAGGTGAGGCACCAAATGCCCATGATTGCGGGGGCTTGACGGGTAGCTTCGGATCCTGAGAGCGCAGGTGCAGCCAGAAATCATCGATTGGTGGTATGTCTTTTTGCTCGCAATACTCCCGCAGATTTTCTAAATGCCTCCCCCACGAGGCCTCATGCTCTTCAACAAAAACTTCAGGATTGGGAGTTAAAACGAAACCAGTTTCAACCACGGTGACCTGCACATTATTCTCGAATTCGGTTAGTCGCAACTCAACAGTGAGCGGTTCCTGCCAACCTGGCTCAGCCCATTTAAACACCAAAAGTTGCTCAGGTTGAATGGCGATAACCATGCCCAACGCTTTTCGACGCTCCCCTTCCACTAGCCACGTTTCGATCAGCGGACTGCCAACGATCGAATCAAAGACCATATGGGGCCACCATTCAGATCGGGACGCTGTCAGGGCTGACCACACCTGCGATGGTGATGCCTTTACCAAGATCTCCGCCGTGACTTCATTTCTCGCCATAGTCCCAGCCTAACAATCTAGGGATGGTTGCGGGGGTAGGAATAGTATTAAGCAAACAACACTGACAAGTGTTGTGCTGGATAGACCATCACCAGTCCTTAAGCTGCGCACCTGCAGCTTTTCCATAAACTCCTCACCAAAGTAGAGCAGATTTGATGATAATAGGTTAGGGGAAGTGCCCGAGGGACGCCACAAACAGAGTCAGCGAAACAATAGCTAAATTCAAATAACGGATGTTATCCCGCAGCTCGATGCAAAGAATTATCAGAGAGCCCACCACTGCTTATCAAACATTTTGCACAGTTGACCTAGGCATACAATAGGGGTGCATTTCAGCAGATAACGACTAAAACTGAAATGCCAAATACTGGGAACACTCATGTGACCGCTACAAACAGCATTCAAAACGCTTCACCTATGCAGCACTTCCAATCAAGACAAATCACGGTAAAAATGAAGCAGAGGCAAGACCAGCAATACTAGCGCCGCGCATACTCTTCCCGAGCTTTGAGAACAGTCGACATGTTTGCCCTCGCCCATTCTTCCAATCCAGCAAGAGGTTGGATGAGTGAACGTCCAAGATCGGTCAATTCGTAGTCCACTCGTGGTGGAATTTGCGCAGTGATTGTACGAAGCACTAAACCGTCTTCTTCTAATCCGCGCAAGGTCTGGGTCAGCATTTTCTGCGAAATCCCATCAATCGTTTTTTGCAGCTCACCGAAACGCATCGGCCCGTGAGCTAAAACACCGATGACCAGAATGGTCCATTTACCACCAATCCGATCTAAGAGTTTTCTGGTAGGGCATTCTTTATCATAGGGATTCCATTGGATGTCTGCTGTGGTGTGATCTTCCATCTAACCGTATTCCTTTTGTGCCACCCCAGTTCAAGCCGTTAAGACCGAAATGTTATTTAGTTACCATTTGGTCACTAATTTCTTGTGGGTGTTTAGTTACTAGTAGATACTAATCGATTGACAGTCCTGGTAGGTAACTTATGCAGCACACTGATGAGCGACAAATTTTGGTCACGCACCTGATAGAAATTTTGGCGGCACAGACAGCCGACCACATTCACCTTCCACCGCTGGATCGTTTGGATTACCCGCAACTTCGGTCTTTGTTGCGTGCGCTAATGAATCTTTGGCAACCTGCCGAACTCTCAGCAGAGTTCCTTCGGAAACAGGATGCATTATTACAAACCGAAACCCAAGAAAAAGGCGTAGTCACCTTGGCAGAGACCACCACCGCTCATGACCCACGGCTACATGTGTGGCGCGGTGATATCACTCGCTTGCGTATCGACGCCATTACCAACGCCGCTAATAACACATTATTGGGTTGTTTCTCACCCAATCACAGCTGCATTGACAATGCGATC
>JBHACV010000024.1:0-13065 GCA_041854705.1 Corynebacterium sp. | reverse complement strand
TCCGCGAGGCGCTGGATGCACATTTGGATGAGCTTGAGTATATGTATGCACTCCAAGCAGATGCAGAGGCTGTGCGACGTGGTGAACTTGAGACGATTTCATTAGATGATCTTGAGGCTGAGTGTAGCTTGGAAAATTAGGTTTACCCCACGTGCCGCACAGGTATATCGGAAGGGGGAAGGCGCTTGTGGCCAATAAAGTGGGTTTATGGCGATGGCGGGTTGGTGATTATCGAATTATTGCAGACATTGACGGTGAGACAGTGGTGGTAACGGTGGTTGATGTTGGACACCGCAGCGTTATCTACTGGTAAGCATTGTCCTGTTCAAAAATTACGTGCCTACATCTGTGAACTATGATGACGTTGACTTTCAGAAGATAGACTTCTCACACATCTCTCACACTGACAGCAATTCTGCTAAGAAGGAAGCAGCGATACCTTTACTGGACCACTACAGGCCCCACTCCTCAAACTGCGGCAAGAACCATTAACGAGGCAGTGCTTACCGCAGTTCAAACCCTACAAACTAACAGTCCCTACCACGATGCAAATCCTGAATTCCCTTCAAACTTCAGTACCTGAGCATTTTCCTGAATCGTGCGCATCTCACTTTCAGTGAAACCCTCAGACTTAGTTGCTTCGATCTCAATAGTGATGTCTAGGTTTGCGCCAGCGCCAACAAGTCGATCAATGATTTCAGTAATTACTGTGTTGATGTTCCTTGCATAACGCTCTGGACTGATCCGTACCGAACCGAAATACCGCACCAATGCAGCTTCCACTTCGGAAGGTTCATCCATTGGCACCTGCTTGCTTATCGACGGCACCCCAACAACCGCAGCACCAGAATCCGAATAAGACGCGGTTTCCGTGGCTAACTTGGCAGCCTGTTCAGCAGCTAATCGCTCCGCTTCTTGCTGCTTTATAGCCACATCCCAATTAACCAATAAGGTGCTATCGGTTACGTGAATGGCTGGAGCATTGGAGGAAGGTGGTACAACCAAACCTCGATAACGATCCGATTCTGCGTCTTTTCCAGTGGCTATGGCTAGCCGCTCCCCTTCAATGCCAAGGGTATTGACCAGCCCCTCGACTGCATTATCGAGTACTTTGCGACTGACCAGCCTTGGCATATAGGGATAGCGGGTGAAGTATCCCCACACCTCCCCAACACTAATATCATCACGGTTTTCCCACACCTTACCCAGTTGTTCATGCATGGTCATTCCGAGGATTTCTGATCCAAAATCAGTCACCAATTGATCCTCGCGGCTAAGTTTGGCGCTTACTCGCTCGGCGAGTGATTTGCCACCAGAATCTGCAACTCGTTCTACTACCAGTTCGAACGACTTTGTCTGGTCAAACTGCTCAGGGTACATCGCCCACACATAGGTACTCCGCAGCCGATCAGTGACCGTCTGACTGAATTTCTTTACCTGATCGTCGGTTTGCCTGCGCTGCTGGGTGGTGAGGTTAAGTTCTTCAGCACTGGCTTGCACGAATTTCCATCCACGGTAACTGCGTACGCTAGCTTCCAAGCTGGAAAGTTCACTGCTATCAGCAACGAGGAAAATCACCGCATTACGATGAACTCGTTGGCTAGCACCTTTAGATTCAATTGCTTGTTGCACCCACTCATGAGTGGCACTTGACTTTCCATCTTGCTTGGAACGTGAGAACCGAGGATGCACGATCACCAATCGAGTTTCTTCCAAATCAGGAATCTCGGCATTTGAATTCGGAGCAATGTGCACCCGATCGAAGTCACCCCGCCGTCGTTCTTCCTCCTTCAATCGCTCAACTACTTCATTCCATACGGTTTCTGGGTCTTCCCGTAGTCGCTCTGCGAAATCATTAGCAGTTTTCAGTACCGACGGCTGGGTATCAAACCAGTAGTGTCCTTGGTCTTCGTAGAAGTATGTCGAACGCTGCGACATCAACTCAATCGCGGTACCGAAATTGCCCAAAGCATCACCAGGGACCGCAGTTCCTAACCACAAATACTGCTTGTCCAGGCCTTTCCTATTGGTTTTATTACGTGGTGCGGCACCTATGAAAATTGTCCGAGCTAACCGCTGTGTAATATGCCGACTCCCTAGGCTGGTCTTTTCCTTATCAATCTTACGCGCAGTAGCATCAGAACTATCAATATCTGAGTCAATGATTGGCTTCCAAGAATCCTCTAGATATTGGGTCAAATCCGTATTCACTGAGGTTGCCGAAAGTGGCACATTACCAGGAAGAATCAGCGGCGAGGTATCATTCGATACCCAAAGCTCATGCACAATTGAACTCACCAGCTTCAACACACCCCGGGTACGTTGAAACCGCTCCAGTGTGGACCAGTCTTCATACAATCGATCCAATAATTCGGGATGCAAAGGGTACGAAGTCCTAATCCGGTTTTCATACTTGTTCGTCGTGGCCAACGCTTCACGAGGAAACACTGCACCATGTTCTCGATACATATTGACAAAACTACGAGCAACCGCAGCAATCTGCCCAAGACTTTCTGAATCTGGTGGCTGGAAAAGTCGGCGCCGAACGATTTCAAAGGATTCATCCTTAGTCGACGGTCGCCATTGATCTGCCACCCGCCGAATCACATTTTGCAACCGTTCTAGGGCTCGCTGGCCTTTTTCCCCACCAATCTCAATGTCGGTGCCAGAATCTCGACCGCCATCTGAGGCTGGAATCGAAACCACCACCATTGTCCCTGGAATGGAACTAACCACTTCTGTCAGGGTTTGCGCAAACGTAAACTGGGTATCGAAAGAACCAGCTGGTAATTCTTTGTCGCTGAGTAATTGCCGAGCATAAGCAACCCATTCGTCAATCAAGATAATCGCTGGTGAATAGGCCTGTAGCAAGGTACGCAATGCTTCACCAGGGTTTGTGCCTGATTTATCAGCAGCAGCAACGATGTCATACGCTGCCCTGCCGCCAAGTTGCCAAGCAAGTTCACCCCACAAGGTATTAACCTCAGTGCCATCCTCTTTAATAGTCGGTGAACCAGCTTGCAAATACGTACCCACCAGCGCTACTCGACGTACTGTGAGGTCTTTTAACTTAGCTTCATCATTCCCCTGTGCTAAGTCCTGAACTTCCTGCGGAAACTCTGTCATGGCCCGACCACTGAATAGATGATATAAGGCCAACATGGAGTGGGTTTTACCACCACCGAAATTAGTTTGCAGGTTGACCACAGGGCTGGCGTTGGTATCACCAGTCAATCGACGTACCGCGCGAGTGAGTAAATCGCGAAGCCCCTCAGTAAGATAGGTCCGACTGAAAAACTCCACCGGATCAACATATTCCGGACTAGTCGCCTGACCAGTATGCACAAGGTGCAGATCGGCTGCGAATTCTGAGGCAGTAAACTCCCCACGCGCCACATCCTCATGTGGCTGAATCACCTCCCGCCACGGTTTCATCCCAACACCTGGGGTCAACGAAACAACCGGAGTGCGTTTTGCCTGCTTCCGAGTGCGTTCCTCATAAACAGTACGTTGTAGATCATCCCGCATCTTACGAACATCATCTGCTGAATGTGGAGAATCCACCGCCCGCAATAGCCGCTCAATTGTGTCAAGGGCACGCAGGGTATCATCAGAGCTGAACTTATCACTATGTGCCCATCGGTTTCGGGTCTCCCGAAGCTCTGACGCTAACGCCTGTTGTGCCCGAGACAAGTAATCATTGAAGATCCTTCCGCCTTCAGTGATAGCACGCAGCTGAATCTGCACATCTTCTTTGGCGTAAACCCGATTGGTGGCATATCTTGCGGCATCATTGCGAGCCCATTTTTCGTGCCAGTTATTAGCACCATATTCCCTTGTCATTACCTCATCGACGACGTCGTATAAGCCTTCCGACAGCAAATCGAATGCCCGACTAATTCGGTCCCGATTAGTCATTGCCATTGTTTTACCCCACTCCCTTTAAAGATCCTCATCAAAACTCATTGCCTGTTGCTGCCCACGTGGTTTTTCGTATTTTCGGGCTTGTTCATTGAGTTCACCCCACGCGCTGACGAGACCATTAAAAAGCAGTGCGTCTTCAGTGTCTTTGTTTTTCTCCGCCTCATGGAACAACAAGAACCCAAGCTCTTTGACCGCATCGAGGCTGACTTTTTGACTCACGGCAGGCAAAAGCTCAGCAACTTTTTCCGCACCCACTTTGTTCATTACCGCAGC
The DNA here is from genome assembly GCA_041854705.1 of Corynebacterium sp. Lineage (GTDB taxonomy): Bacteria > Actinomycetota > Actinomycetes > Mycobacteriales > Mycobacteriaceae > Corynebacterium. The sequence continues at coordinate 8,868 of JBHACV010000024.1, read as the reverse complement.
TAACCTCACCGTTGTTTCCCATATGCTCACATGATCGTCAGTAGCGGGGTCCCACTCCCCTTCTAAAAGTGTGGGTGATAATAGCCGTGCTTTCCCACCTTTCGCTTCAAAAATGCCACCACGCTCCAGTGTGCCAATCGACGTGTCTGAACTCCGCGCTAGCTGGTCGGCAATACCAGCACTATCCTGACCCCACCCATACTGCCGATACCACTTAACAGCAAAACGAGTATCAGCATCAAAATCCGATTCCTGCTCCCCCAACACCTCATCCAAGGTGGCATTAATCAACTGCAATGCAGCTTTAACACTCATATCCGAACCATCAGCTTCCCGCACCCGAGCAAACCGGGAAAATACCGAAATACCCGGCCCAATAGCAGCCTGTGCCAAATCCACCGGTGCGATCGCCCCCTGCATCAGGGTGCGTAATGCCTCTGGCAATTCTGATTTTAACACCGCCACAAAATTACGCCGAGCGATGGTCCGAGCATTCTCAGGACGCGGACGGCAAGCCAGAACAATGGAAGAAGCTAAGGCATTAGTGCCTTGTGAGAGCATGCGATTTTTCAACTCACTGCGCATGGGCCATGTTGCAGTAATCTCCCAACCAGACGAAATCAACCCATCAAGCAACGTATGCCAACCAGTCGAAGCAGTACCGTCCTTGCCGCTATCTTGCTGTTTATACGCATAATATACAGTCATAGGCACTGTTTGGTTCACATCATTTTCCCGAATCCGCCGGAAAACTGAATTAAACCCATCCACAAAAAACTTCTCAGCAGCAGCTTTACCATCGTGCCGGTAGGGATTAGCTACCAACTCATCAGCTTTGGGAGTAAGCATGGTCCCCACCACACTGGGCTGGATACCAGCCAATGACTTACGCAACCAAACATAGAAAAAGTCTGATAAATCCGAATACCCAATATTGTCGTAATACGGTGGATCAGTAGAAATCACATACTGGGAATACCCACGAGTAGTAGCACTGATTTGGGTTGCTAGTCCATTTTTTCTACTTGGAGTATGCTCAACAGCTCGACTTATGTACTGCAGCTGACTCAGTAAACCGCCAGTGGAATTAGACAAAATATTCGCCTCTGCGAAGTCCCAGACCATCGGTAGTGCTTGCCGTCCAAATGTATTTCGAATCTTAGGATTTGATGAATCCCAACTGGCAAGGGATGATGACCGATCAGCAGTCCTACTAACCCCCAGCCCCAAATATGTCGCCACTGCATCGGCATAAGCTTCGGCACCGGTACCACCAGCTTCGAGACGCTCCCCTACCGGTAAACCAGCAGCTAAAGCATCTTCCAGCACTTTCTCCCGCGCCTCGGAAATAAGGTCACTTAAGGTTGTCAGCGCCACTAGTTGGCGGTTGGTGAAAAGGTCAGCCCATTTGGTCATCCCGTAGTTTGGAGTTTTAAAATCTCTCGGATTCTGTGGAAGAAGCCCATCCGGTATTTCGATCGGCTGTGCAACATCAGCTGTGTTTAAATGCTCACTGGTTGGTGAAACATATAGCCTTCTGCGAACCCCTTCTGCAACTATCCCAATGAGATGGACTCCTAGTTTCCCAGCTCGACCTTGCTCACGAATATATTGCAGGCTGATTGGTGTCCCATCAGCAATACACACAGCACCTTTACGACCAACTGTTCCATCTTGATCCCCCTTCGGCCCATCCGCATTGTGCTGCACCTCATACTGCACTTTGCCATCAACAACAGTGGCTTTAACCCAAGCTTCCTTGCCTTTCTTTTTGCTCAGCCACCACGAGTTAACAAGTGGTGTTTCGATTGGGTTGGCCGGATTGGGGCTAATAACGGTACGTGCCCACTTCCATGCAATGATGGTGTGTTCGGTTCCCCCAGGTACCTTAACTTTTGGATATAAGTGGCCAATACGCTTTTCAGCTTCGTCACGCATCCACTTGCCATAGTGGTGAACATCAGCAGCAAGTCCCTCAGCCCGTAGCCATGATGCTTGCTCTTCCGCAGCTTGCGGGTAGACTGGTGGTTGGCCAGTAAATTTCGGCGGAATCTCAATCAGTGCTTTATTTATGAGAACTGCTAGTGGATTGAGATCACTTGCATGTGCTTCCAATCCAAGACGTTGAGCTTCTAGAGGAATCGACCCCCCCCCCGCGAATGGGTCAAGAACAATGGGGAGTTCACCGTCATTGCTCTTTCGGATCTCTTCCCGAGCTTGTGCTAGCAAACTTTCATCATTGCTGTTTTCCCACACAATGAGTTTTTCCATCAATTCGTGCAGGCGTTTACGTTCAGCGTCTTGTGCCTCCACAGTGGGAAACTCCTCTGGGCGAGACGCTGGATCATCCACCAATTGGGCAAACAACACTGCCCGCGCTGTAGCCAATGGCTTGCGCGACCAGTACAAATGCAAGGTTGAGGGGTGTCCATGCCGAATCGACTTCTCCCGCTCTGACACTGCATTGATTGCCTCTAGTGGTAGAGAAGTTTCGATCAGTTTCTTTTTATAAGTGATTGTCACTTTTTCTTCTTTCAATTATGGGGTTGTTCTGGACTTTTATGGTTACTGTGGTGGTCCACCGCGTCGCCAGTAGTCTCGCCACTTCTCATTGTATGACTGGGTACTAACACTAGGCTCCATATGTTCGAACGCCTGTTGGACATATCGTAGCGAATCATATTCTGGCCCATTGGGCGAAACTTCTACCAGCGCCAGCCGATGGCGTTCTTTCTGAGTTTTAGCAAAGCTGACCTCTGATGCGGTGATCGTAAAAGTCTCTGCCCCAGCAAGCCGACCTTTGACCTCAACATAGATGGTGGTGCCATCTGCTTCGGTGGAACGAATATCGAAACCGGCATTATTGTGTGGCATTTCTTCTGGGTTACGGCCCAGTGCTTTTTCGGCTTGCAATACTGCTTCAACTGCACGTCGTTCCACCGTCTTGGTATCACGGGCAAAGGTTGCAGCCTGAAAGTCAACCAGGCCTGAGGGGATTACTAGTGCCACGCCACAAATTTTTGGTGGTAGTGCTTCAAGGTGTTCGGCGTCGTTGAGTTCCTGCATGCGCTTTTCTAGGCGTTTTTCCAATCTGACTGACTTGGCCTTGGCTTCTTTGGCGGTAATCCGTCCGATAATTCCTTCGCTTTCTAGCCGCTCAAGCTGGGAACTTTCTTGATCCCAGTGATTGATTTCAGCGAGCAGACGGTTTTTAACTTGGTCTCTTGTGCGCTCAATATCAATCTTCCGACGAAACTCAACTTCTTTCTTTCGTGGTTCGAGACCTTCGCGAAATGCATAAGAACGCACGACATCATTATGATTTTTACGTACCCAAGCCTGAGCAAGTATCTGGTCTACTGCTGCTTTCTCGTCGGGTCGAGGGCTTTCATAACCAAGGTAAACTGGGGCAGACGTGACTGAAATTTCACCTGATTGGGACACCAAAACATTATCAAAGTGATGCGAGACGGTCTGGGATTGTTCACCAGTGGTTATTATTTTTTGTTCCACGGTGAACAGGAAGGCTGGGTGGCTTGACTGTTTACTACTTCGATCAATGAAAACGGCTCCCGTGGTGAGTGCGGAATCGAGATCATTGATGGTCAGATCAAGCACAGCTTGCAGCAGCGGATGTCCCGGCGCGAGCAAGTCTGCATCGGTTTTGCCTGGGAGATGAATACACTGGGTATCAAACGTGACTCGTTCGTAGTGATTGGCTACTGGTATAAGGCGATTGCGTCGACGTGCTGCTTCTATAATGCCAGAAGGAACGCGGGTGATTTGGTATCTTCCAGTTTCTCGGCGATGGATGCGGCCTCCAAGTCGCCGGAAAGCCCGAAGGAAAAAGTCGCTAATATATCCAGGTTGCAGCTTGCGTTCCCTCGCCTTTTCCATGCGCTGTCGAACTTCTTCTAAATTAAGGGAACTAAACATCTCCTGATGCAGGGCGTGTTCAGCCATGATGTCGTCTAGTCCAGCAGCGACACTTTCGTCAATGATTTTGTCGAGTTTTTCTTTAGTCTCGGGTTGGTCACCAAAGCGAATGGCTTCGATTAGTAAATCTTTGAGAGATTTTTGTTGGAATGCTTCAGTACCTCCGAGCACATTAAAAAGGTTCCCATTGTAAGCCCGATCCATGTTCGCAATCTTGCTCAACAGTCGCGTAAAGACGTCACCTTCGCGGGTGTCCTCAGCTACAAGGTTCCATAGGTGGCAGACTTCCCGTTGGCCGATACGGTGGATTCGGCCGAAGCGCTGCTCAATCCGATTCGGGTTCCACGGCAGATCGTAATTGACCATGAGGTGAGCCCGTTGCAGATTCAGTCCCTCACCTGCTGCATCGGTTGCAAGCAATACAACGGAGTCTGGGTTGTGAGTAAACTCTTCTCGAATGCGTTTGCGCTCTTCTCGTGAGGTACCACCATGAATAGTCAGTACTGCTTCCGCACGCCCAAGCTGACCAGTGATTTTGTCATGTAAGTAGCTTAAGGTGTCACGGTGTTCGGTGAAAATAATGATCTTTCGTGGCGCACCGGAACTGTCATGGCTGAGAATCTTCTCATCCAAAATCGTGCGTAGTTCTACCCATTTCCGATCTTCATCTTGGTAACGCACGTCCCTAGCGACGTCGATAAGCTGGCCCAAAACTTTAATCTCACATTGCAGATCTGGGATGTTTTGTGCCGCTGTAGCTAAACCAATGACTTCATCTACGCGAGTTTCAAACTCCACCCGTTTCTGCCATGAGGTTTCATCATCGTATTCATCGATAATGTCCATCGGTTGCGTGGTGGTGGAAAAACTGGTGTGCTGGAACTCATTCAGCTGTGCACTTAGCCGAGCTTTTCGACGCTCCAACGAGCGCAGAATAGCCTCGGGACTAGAAGCCAAACGGCGCTGCAGCACAGTTAGTGCAAAGCCAACGTTATTGCCACGCCTGCCATCACCTTGTTCAGCAATGCGTTCTGCCCGTCCCATTTCAGTACGCACATAGTCGGTGACCTGCTCATAGAGATCGCGCTCGGCTGGGCTGAGCTCATATGAAACCGTATAGGCCCGACGCTCGGGAAATAGTGGCTTGCCTTCAAAAGTAAGCAGGTCCTCTTTGACCATTCGTCGCATGAGGCCAGTGGTATCAGTCCGGTGCACGCCTTCGCGGTAGTGTCCTTCAAATCGATCTCGATCTAGAAGCGACATAAACAATTGAAAATCTTCTTCTTGCCCCGCATGGGGTGTGGCAGTCATCAGCAAGAAATTATGCGCAGTTTCTGACAATAACCGGCCCAACTGGAATCGCTTCGTCTCTGTTATTTCCCCTTTCCAGGTGGAGTATCGTGCTGACATTCGATGGGCCTCATCAACAACCACAACATCCCAATTAACATCTTGCAGCATCTCTTGTAATTCTTCATTACGTGATACTTGGTCCATGCGAATAATGAGGAATGGGTGCTGCTGGAAGGGGTTATTATCTAAGGCATCCTCCACCATGTTCCGGTAGAAGATCTCAAATGCTAGATCAAATTTCTGGGAAAGCTCCTCCTGCCACTGCTCAACTAAGCCACCCGGTGCGACAATCAATGCCCGTTCGCAATCTGAGCGTAGGATCAACTCCTTTAAATACAATCCAGCCATGATTGTTTTGCCAGCACCGGGATCATCTGCAAGCAAAAAGCGTAGTGGGATTCTGGGTAATAGCTCCTCATAAACTGCTCGGATTTGGTGTGGCAATGGGTCTACATCAGAGCTATGTACTGCTGCCATTGGATCATAAAGCGCGGCGTACTTAATGCGTAGTGCCTCAGCTGCAAGTTGAAATTCTTGTGGATCAGCATCTAGTTTCGGTGTCGCATCAGCATCAGGCAGAATCTCAATTCTAGCCAAGTCATCATCAGTGAGAATGCGCTCATCAATAGAATTGTCGGCTTTGCGATAGACAATCTCCATGACATCACGAGCTAGCTCTTTACAAAAAATGAGAGTAACAGCTTGATTCGGAACAATGCCGCTCAGGCGCTGATCTGCGCACAAATCGCCTATACGCAGCCGATTTTTGCTCATAATCACCCTTGTATTCCACTTACCCACCAACTGGTACAGCGGCTTGACCAACATTCAAATAGATGCACAACATCTTACCCCATACTCAGGACTCTTTTAGGTCATAACTGTGATTGATGCAGATACTTTTATACAGAGTTGAGGTTTGGGGGTGGGCAGCTAGTGTGCACCAATAAGCTAGGTATCCTGGGCGTATAGTGTCGGATAACCGGTGGTCATGTTTTCCTAATGTGAGCAGGCATGCTAGTTCTGATGGTCAGGGAGGTGAATTACATGTTGTTGCGAGTCGATATAAAAAAGCCAGTGTTGCATTGGGCACTTGAACGTACCCGAATACCGATCGAAGAGCTGAAGAAGAAGTCAGATTTTCGCTCTGTAGAAAAGTGGATCTCTGGTGAATTAGCTCCCACATTCAACCAAGCAGAGAAGCTGGCCCAAAAAGCCCGAATCCCATTTGGTTTTCTACTGCTTGATGAACCAGTGAATGCTCGCCCTGATATACCAGATTTCCGAACTATGGATAGTCAGCAATTATTCGATTTAAGCCCTGATCTAGAGGATCTCATCTACCTGTGTAAAAGCCGCCTTAGTTGGTACATAGACTTCGCACGCAAAGTTGGCGAGCCCTCCCTAGATTTGAGTGGCAAATTCCGAACGACCGATGACATCACAGTAGCTGTGCAAGAAGTTTTGCATCGGATTGACTGGTTTCCTGGCAAAAATGAGCGTGGTCGGGAACGAGTGCTTACTCTCTCCAATGCCATTGAAGACCTTGGGGTTTTGGTCATGCGTAGCTCTATTGTTGGCAATACCGCCAGCAGAAAACTTGATATACAGGAATTTCGTGGTTTTACGTTGATTGAGGATCACTATCCCTTAATCTTCATTAATGGTTCAGATAGCCGAGCTGGGCAGCTTTTCAGTTTGGCTCATGAGCTTGGCCACGTCCTCCTTGGCGAGCCTGGGATTACCGGTGACCGGAATGACCATCGACACATTGAACGATGGTGCAATCTGTTTGCAGCCGAGCTCCTGCTCCCAGCGAAGGAAATCGAAGTCCAGTGGCATGAAACTCATAATGTCGAAGAGTTGGCCGAATGGGCATATCAACACTATGGAGTCAGCACGGACGTAACAGTCTGGAAACTTGTTGATTCCCACCTCCTCGACAGGGAAGAAGCCATTACTACATTACGGCAGCTCCGCGAAGCTCGGACCGAAAAACAGGCAAGTGGAGGAAACTTCAAAAATAATCTTCGATCCCGGCTAGGTAATCGGTTTATTGAAGCTGTCACTGGTGCTGTGGTAGATGGGTTAGTCTCCCAACAAGATGCTGCTCGACAGTTGGGTATCGCCAAAACAGAAACTTTCCTCAACTTTGTAGAAGATTTCCAGCAGGTAAGACTACAGGACGTAGCTTAAGATGTACCTTATTGATTCGAATATTATCATTAATGGATTCAATAACTACCCTCCGGACTGTTTTCCTTCCTACTGGAAGATGATGGAAGAATTCGTACAAAAAGAAAGGTTTTTCTTTCACCAAAAGGTCTGTGATGAAATAGAAAAACGAGAAGACGAAAAGTCCCGCTGGTTAACAAACACCGTCCCTGTGCATCTCAAATTGCAACCAACTGCTCAGGAATTAACTTCCTATGCCGAGCTGACCGAATGGGCTCTAAACCAGAGCACACCACAGTACAGAAATGAAGCAACCCGAGACTTTCTCCATATTGCGGATTCCTGGTTGGTTGCTTGCGCACATTCACGCGGGCTTTGCATCATTTCAAACGAGCGATCAAGCCCGAGAAGTACAACAAAAGTGAAAATCCCAGACGCAGCAGAAGCGTTCGACGTTGATTGCATTTCCGGCTTAGAGTTTCTGCGAAGGGAAAAATTACAGTTCTAGCAACCCAACAACCACAATCCCATTCCACCTTGCCCCATGCTTGCCAAATCTCACCTGCTCACAGGCTAAAAATCCAAATGTAAATCCCACCAACACCCCAAGCTCAACACTGTGTTGGGTATTAAGTTCCATTCCAGGAAGCAAAGCCCTAATTAGTATAATGACACACAACTCCCAGTTGATTCCCCAATAATTACTGTTGCGGACCTTCTGACCTGTGCATCCACAAGACGATAGAAACCGAAGTTCCAATGAACCTACGGCACCTGTGCCACCAACCTCGCATCTTTTCCCGCCTAATTATTACCCTGCTGGCGCTGGTGGCGTCGATAAGTTTGATAACTAGTTGCAGCAATAAAACCGCAGCTTTCCCAACCATCGACCATGCTGGGCTTTCCCAAACGCAAATCCGCATCGTTGAATTAGCCGAACAAGAGTTTCACGCTCAGCCGCCCGGCACAAAATATAGCGAAGACATTGAGGAACCGTGGTGCGCTGACTTTATCAGTTGGGTATTTAAAGAAGCAGGTGTTCCACTCCACAATCCCAATAGTGGCAGTTGGCGGATTCCTGGAACCTTTACCCTGCGCGAATATTACGAGGCAGAGGGGCGATTCCAGCCAGCAGACTCAGGATACACACCGCACCTAGGCGACGTCGCCATTTACCAGCACTCCCCAATTTTCGGTGACCACGCGAATATAGTGCTTAAAGTCGACAATGGCGTAGTCACCACTGTCGGTGGAAACGAAAATGGAACCATTCGGGTCTACACCAATAATGAACAAAATTATGAGGGCCTTGTAGGTTATGGAGTGCTAAACGAGTCCGCGCCGGGTACACCGTAGAAATCCAAGAGTTCCGCGATTGGAACTTTACGACGAGTCACCATAGCC
>JBHACV010000023.1:0-4551 GCA_041854705.1 Corynebacterium sp. | reverse complement strand
CCAGGACCCGAATCTGAAATGGTGATCTGAATCTTGCCGGATGCAAGTTTGGTCATTTCAATCCGCACCACACCATCAGCAGGCGACCACTTGGCAGCATTATCCATGAGATTCAAAATGGCACGACCAATCGAATGACTATCGCCCCACATGTACCACGGTGTGGTGCTCAACCGGAATTCCACATCCGGGCGACGCCGACGTACCCGCTCTAGGGCGGTTTGTGCTACCTCAACCAAGTCGGTTTCTTCAAGCTCACGCTCGGGAGCGTCTTCTCGCGCAAGATCCACGAGATCACCAATCAGGGTGGAAAGCTCCTCCATTTGTGCCATCACATCATGCTCTAACGCATTCATCTCCTCCTCAGAGATTTTCACTGCGCCAGGTTTTTGCATGAGCATCAGTAGCTCAATATTAGTCCGCATTGAGGTCAATGGGGTCTTTAATTCATGCCCAGCATCCGCAACCAGTTGGGCTTGGCGTTGCCTCGACTGGTCCAAGGCCGCCAACATCTGATTGAAGCTGACTGTCAACAACGCAAGCTCATCATTACCGACCACAGGGATCGGCGTGAGTTTCTGAGTTCTGGTGACCGCATCAACTGCCGCCTGCAATCTCACCAACGGCCGGAGCCCCGCAGATGCCACCACAATGCCAGTCATGATCGACAGCAAAATGCCAATACCACCAAACGCTAATAATGCCAAACCAAGGGTGATAATCAGATTTTGGGTATCGGACATATCCCGCGATAGGATCACTGAGGCACCTGCCTCATTCGTAGCACGGAAAACGCGCTCCCCACTCACAGTGGAAACAGCAGTACTTTCACCTTGGGTCAGCGGGATTAATGGCAGGTCGTCCCCCGCGGTGAAGTTCCACCCTGGCAGGCGTATCGAAATCCGAGTATCGGCATTATAGGCCCGGAAATACTCAACTTCGCTTTTGACATTATTAAAGAATGTTGGGTCGGAAGTTTGGCTCAACATGGCTTGAGCCTTCGCCTGGAGATCCTTATCCACGCTGTTCGTCAGGGTAACCGAAACTGACCAGTAGGCAAGCACTGTCATCACGCCAACGGCAATAGCCACCATACTCGCGGTGAGCATGGCAACCCGCCAACGCAATGAGGCTTGTTTACCCCACCCGTCATAAGAGTCGGCCACGAACGCCCCCCAGTCGAGATATTTCCTGCCATTCTCGGGGGACGGTTTCCTTAGAATCACGGAGCGGTGTCTCGCAGTACATAGCCCACGCCGCGGACGGTGTGGATCAGACGAGGCTCACCCTCTTGTTCCGTCTTCCGACGCAGATAACCGATATACACCTCCAAGGCATTTCCAGAGGTTGGGAATTCATATCCCCATACCTCTTCCAAAATATCAGCACGGCTGAGTACCTTGCGTGGGTTGGTCATCAGCAGGTGCAACAAGGCGAACTCGGTGCGGGTGAGGCTGATGGTTCGGTTACCCCGAATCACATCACGAGTCTCGGGATTCAGCTTCAGATCGTCGAAAGTGATCTCAGTTTGGCTTGAAGATCCCACTGCTTCTGCAGCTGCACGACGCAGTAATGAACGGACACGAGCGAGCAATTCCTCCAGCGCGAACGGCTTAGGCAGGTAATCATCCGCGCCAGCATCAAGGCCAGCAACTCGGTCGGATACGCCATCTCGAGCGGTCAGCACCAAGATTGGGCGATCATCACCATGACTGCGCAGGTGGCGGCATACTTCCAAGCCATCCATTTTTGGCATCATCACATCAAGGATCACCAAATCTGGTTGCTCCCGCTCAATAACTTCTAGTGCCTGCTCACCATCTTCTGCTGTGACAATGTCATAACCATTAAAAGACAGAGAGCGGCGCAGCGAATCGCGTACTGCCTGCTCGTCATCTACTACAACGATTTTCATCTTTACAAGTCTGCCCCATCTGCTCGTCGAGCGCTGAAAGACTGTGTCTAAATATTCTTATAACAACAGACACTATTAAAAAGTAACATTCAAATTATATAGAATTCGTGGCCTTAAGCCCACTCTATTTTAAAAAATGGGCTTAAAGTTTTCCACCAATTAGCCTCCTAGCTTAAAACACCGCTGCCTATTGGTGTCGGTGCAACACTCTTGCGCTACCATTCACATCACAAAAGGCAGGGCCTGTTATGGCACCTGCCTTTTATTTCTAGGTTTCTTTTAGGTCCTAGAACTGCTCAACCTCAACTAAACCTAGTTGAGCTGCCTTGACCAGACGGCGCGGAATCCGCACAACCTGACCATCAACCTTCACTTCCTGAAGGGCTACATTGTTAGCCTTCCACTGGGAACGGCGATGCCGGGTGTTAGACCGAGACATACGACGCTTTGGAACTGCCATTTTCTATTTCCCTCCTTTAAGAAGACTTCTTGGCTCGGCGGGCCATGCCACCGAAACGACGTTGGAACTTTTCGACGCGGCCAGCGGTGTCCATCACTCGCTGTGCACCGGTCCAGAATGGGTGAGACTCGCTGGTGACGTCAACGACGATCAGGGGGTACTCATTACCATCTTCCCAGGTGACAGTGCGCGCACTGGTAACGGTGGAACGGGTTAGGAACTGAAAACCAGTGCCCGCATCCCGGAACACAACCGGGTGGTAATCCGGATGGATGTCCTTTTTCATAACTCTCCGATTCCCTCAGGATTGAAACTTCAGGTCGCTTCTTGGCAGCCATCTTTGGCCAAGATCGTGCCTGAGTTGGGTTTCGTAAACTTCTAATAGTGGCATGCTTTGACCCACAAGGAGTCAAAACAACTTTTCAGATTCTAGTCATAATGCACTAGGTTTGCGAAATCACGGTGTTTTTCGAGCTTCCTGTCGTTGCCAATATCCAGGATAGCCAGTGCCATTGCCATATAACCAATACCAATGAGCACTCGTAATACCATACCATCACTACCTATTTCCCCCAACGTATCCAAGCCCAAACACAAAGAACCACAACAACGCAAGTAATTGCGGAACTTGCCCCCTTCATAAGTTCCTTGTGAACATCATCCTGCGGGAATGGCACTATCATTCGTGCCACATTGCCAAGCAGCAGAATCAATAGTGCAACGATCGCATGTACAGTCAACCCCACCAGTTAGTGGGTAATTTTGGTTTGAGCACCCTTTTCGGTATCCATAATTTAAGCCTAATAACAGAAAAAGCCCTTCATTAGTACTGGCAGTCGCCACGTACCATGACCCGAGTCATAAGCATTACATAGATATTCACTAGCAGCAGCATTTTCGCTTCTGCTAGTGAATTGCACACAAGCATATAGGGGCAATTTTTCACGGGTGCCAAATAATTTAGCCTAGCTCCAGCTTTCGTTGTGAAGCATGAGACCATAACACCATGATGAACAGTGCCATTATTGCATGAACAATTCCCACCAGCGCAAAAAATGCGACGCCCGTCTCTGCCGGATAACGCAGAATGAGCAAACCATTGGCAATATGCACTCCAGCGTGAACACCAACTGCCCACCAGATTGACTCTCGCCAGAAGACTAGTGCTGCGGCCAGCATTCCAAATCCTAGGGGAGAGAGAAGGTATATAAAGTGATCCAGCAATGATTGCTGTCCACCTTGTGAAATCAAATGGATGACTGCAAAGGCTGCTGAGGTCCAGCCGAATGTAAACCACGGCCTTACTTGCGTTACTGTAAAAAGCCAACCGCGATAGATCAATTCTTCAGGGAAACCTTGCAAAATAACTGCACCTGCAAGGATATATATGATGGTTAACCACAGTGGTATCCCTGTAAAATTTTCGGCTTCAACACGTGGCAGAAACACCCACATGATACAGATGGGAATCGCCGCAAGCACTATGCCACCAGGTAGCCCAGTCACCAGCCCACGCCAGTTTGTGAGCCTCAGTGTTGTGATACTGCTGTTTTCTATCCACCGCATCCAAGCCCACACACAGAGCACAACCACAGCGCAGGTAATGAACGTGGTCATACTGAAAACAATGATGAAATTATAGCTATCTCCTGGCATTGGAATCGGCGACCGCAGATAATTGCCGAGTAGCAAAATCAGAAACGCTACGATCGCGCGTATCGTTAACCCCCACCAGTTGGTGGGAAGTTTGGGTTTGAGAGTAGTTTTCGTATCCATATCTTCACGCTATGTTGCGCAAACCCAAGCTGACAGTAGCGAAGGTCATTGGCTTCTATGACCACCGTCATGAATTTTCTGCCACTACAGACAAACTATCTTCAGCCCCCCAACCAGTCATACGAGGTTTCCAATGCTCGCATTTGAGGTGAACCTAAGGACGCCAACCAATCGGAAGTCTCTGGTGTCATCAAAAGTCATGACCACAGTCATGACTGCCGTTTACTAAAATTTGAGATATGAATAATGACACCAATGTGGCGCTACTAAGCACACGCCTTTTGGTGTTTTTCTTTGCACTTTCGATACTCGTATATCTGCTGCCAGTACGTTATCTCAACCGCCCTACCTGGTGGTTCATCGCCACTGCGGTCTCGCTTGTGTTATTGATTTTTGCTTG
>JBHACV010000022.1:0-26652 GCA_041854705.1 Corynebacterium sp. | reverse complement strand
GTCTATGACCAAGCCGCTGAACAGCCCGGCGCGGCTGGCTGGGCACTGGATAACCTGCGTTCTGGTTTCGGCGTGGCGTGGCGCACCAAGTCTGCGGTTGCCACCACCACCCATCTTGATTTTGTCCACCGAGTCATCGGGGTCTGCGGCATTGTATTAGTTGGTGAAGGTGAACCACGCCGCCTCAAGCCACTGTTCGACCAGCAGCGTAAGCGACTTAATCGGCTTGCTCCAGGAGTGCCAGTCGAAACCATTATCGTTGGTGAAGGCGAAGACCGTGTCCCGCTGCGTAAATTGCAGTCCACTTTGGTTCGAATGGGCCGGAAATACACTAAAGACGAGGTCTATGAAATAGCCGCTCGCGTCGAAGCTATGGATGCCGCTGACCAAACAAAAGCCGCTGGTCTCCCCAAGGGGCCACTACCCAAAGGTGGCAAGGTGTCCGGCATGAATCGTCGCGCTCGGCGTAGCGCAGAGCGCCAAAATCGGGGCAAATAAGCCAGACAGTCTGGCTATTGGTGTCTATGTTTAACGCACCTGGTATTCGTGAGTGCATATCGGGTGCGTTTGTGGTTTCTGGGTTCAGCTGGAGCGCAGAAGAAAACTGAGCGGTGGTATGCCGTCGCACCCAGCACACCCCGGTCCCGGTACACTGTGATGGCGTAAACCCGACTAACCTAAAATGACTGCTGTACCCGTTGCCCGATCATGCATCCCCCGCCCGTCGGTATCGACCATTGCAGCTGGCAGAATGAAAATAGTGAATAGTGTTCGGGCAACAGCACGTGCTAATCCCACCCGCTGATCGCGCATATCAACCCTAGCCACTCCCATTCCTAAAACTGCTTGGCCTGGAGTCCGAGCGAATAAGGTCACTGAGGTAATACCAAGCACCACAAATAGCATCAAGGTAATGGTTGAAGTGCCGCCCAAAGAATCGGTGAACATGTGGATAAATCCAGCAACAATCCAGCAAATTACCCAGTCGATTGCCACACCACCACTGCGTCGAGCTACCGAGGCGAGCGCGCCGGGTCCTTCTTTTGGTAGTCCCAACTTCTCCCCTGGCCACCGAGCGGGGGCACCATCCTCTATTTCTGCGGGGATTGCTGGGCCATCTAGCCAGCTACGTTTCTCCTTAGCCATGTCTATCAATGTAGCATCGCCCAATCAGTGGTTTGTCATGCAGAAAAACCAAACCCCATTTATGTGACGCGAGTCACTTTCACCCGCCAATATGGCTGCTTTTTAGGCTTACCTGATTTTACATTTTTCAAATCTACCTGTTGATTAATAGATATAATTTCCGGTCCGAATTGCGAAGGGGAGTACATGTTGAGAAATGGTCTCTACGATCCACGCTTTGAACACGATGCCTGTGGCGTGGCCTTTGTCGCTGACATCTACGGTCGAGCTACCCGAGATCTTGTCGATAAAGCACTAGCTGCGTTAGTTAACCTAGACCACCGTGGGGCGGCTGGCGCAGAGAAAAACACCGGTGATGGTGCCGGTATCCTACTCCAGATTCCGGACAAGTTTTATCGCGAAGTCACCGACTTCCCATTGCCACCAATGGGCCACTATGCCACTGGCATCGCGTTTTTACCGCGCTCACGTATGTCCATGATCGATGCCAAGCGTGAGGTCGAGGCTATTGCAAAAGAAGAAGGTGCAACAGTTTTAGGTTGGCGTACGGTTCCCTGCCACGCCAGTATGCTCGGCGAAATGGCAAAATCCGCCATGCCCCACTTCGAGCAGATCTTCTTATCTGTCGATGGCAAGGAAGGACTAGACCTTGATCGAGTCATGTTCTTTATTCGCAAGCGCTGTGAACGTGAGCTCGGCACTAAAAATGGGGAAGAGACCGTCTATTTTGCCTCCCTGTCAGCACGAACGATCGTGTATAAAGGCATGCTCACCACTCCCCAGCTGGCGCAGTTTTATGAAGACTTAACCGATCCACGAGTAGAGACTGCTCTTGCCATTGTGCATTCGCGTTTTTCTACCAACACTTTCCCTTCGTGGCCACTGGCGCACCCTTACCGACTTGTGGCTCACAATGGCGAAATCAATACGATTGTTGGCAATCAAAACTGGATGCGGGCTAGGGAGTCCCTGATCCAATCCGAACACCTTGGCCCGCTGCAACGAGTGCTACCGATCTGTACCCCCAGCGGCTCTGACACTGCGCGTTTCGACGAAGCATTGGAGCTGCTCCACCTCGGCGGCCGTAGTCTCCCCCACGCGGTGATGATGACCATTCCGCAAGCTTGGGAGCACGCCGATACCATCGACCCAGTACTGCGGGATTTCTATGAATACCACTCCTGCTTAATGGAACCATGGGACGGACCAGCTGCAATCGCCTTCACCGATGGCACCGTCATTGGTGCTACCCTCGACCGCAATGGATTACGTCCAGGTCGGATTTGGATCACCGACGATGGCTTGGTAGTCATGGCTTCTGAGGCTGGGGTATTAGACATCGATCCAGCCCATATCGTCAAACGTACGAGGGTTCAACCAGGGCGCATGTTCTTAGTTGACACCGCCCAAGGGCGAATCATCGAAGATGAAGAGATTAAACAACAGCTAGCCACCGCTGCCCCCTATGGGCAGTGGATCCGGGAAAACTTCGTCCATTTAGAAAATCTGCCCCAAACTCGCTATGAGTACATGCCACATAATCGAGCAGTACTACGGCAACGGGTCTTCGGTATTACCGAAGAAGATGTTGATCTCATTATCCAACCAATGGCATTGCAGGCCGAAGAAGCTATTGGATCAATGGGATCTGACACTCCCATCGCAGCACTCTCAGCCCGTCCCCGCATGTTATTTGATTTCTTCGCTCAACGCTTCGCCCAAGTGACCAATCCACCACTGGATGCGATTCGGGAAAAATCTGTCACCAGCATGTTTACCCTACTCGGGGCACAATCTGATGTACTACATCCCGATGCCGAAGCCGCACGTCGAATCCACTTGGATCGGCCAATCATTGACAATCACGAATTGGCTACTCTCATTCATGCCAATGACACCAATGAATGGGAACATTTTGGTGCCGCAGTAATCTCGGGTCTTTATCCGGTTGCCCACCACGGCAAAGGTCTGCGAGAAGCTATCCAACGAGTACGTCGGGAAGTTTCCGAAGCCATTCGAGATGGTAAAACCCTGATTGTCCTCTCCGACCGAGAATCAGATGAACGTTTCGCCCCAATTCCCACACTGCTTTTAACCTCGGCGGTTCACCAGCATTTAGTTGCTGAACGTACCCGCACCCACGCCTCGCTGGTAGTGGAAGCTGGTGATGCACGCGAAGTTCACCACCTCGCCATGCTGATCGCTTTTGGTGCTGATGCCATCAATCCCTATATGGCCTTCGAAACCATTGATGAGCTACGCATGAAAGGCCAACTCGGAAACCTCAGTCTCGATGATGCCTGCCGCAATTACATCACCGCCGCAACCAAGGGCATTTTAAAAGTGATGGCAAAAATGGGTATCGCCACCGTCGCATCCTACCGAGGTGCTCAGCTTGCCGACGTCACTGGTTTACACCAAGACTTGCTTGACGAGTACTTCGGCGAAATCCCCTCTCCTATCTCAGGCATCGGGCTTGACGACATTGCTGCCGATGTCGAGGCTCGCCATCGGCAAGCGTTTTTACCCCGGCCGGAAGAAAATGCCCACCGCGAATTGGACCTTGGCGGAGAGTACAAGTGGCGTAGGGAAGGTGAATATCACCTGTTCAACCCAGAGACCATCTTCAAACTGCAGCATGCCACTAAAACTGGCCAATACGCAGTATTTAAGGACTACACCCAAAAGGTCAACGACCAATCCAAACGGCTGGCTACCATCCGCGGATTGTTCGAATTTGCCCCCGACCGCGATCCCATTTCCGTAGACGAGGTGGAACCAGTTGCCGATATTGTCAAACGGTTTGCCACTGGCGCAATGTCCTACGGATCCATTTCCGCCGAAGCTCATGAGGTATTAGCAATTGCCATGAACCGCCTCGGGGCTATGTCAAACTCTGGCGAGGGTGGCGAAGACGCGAAACGGTTCGCTATTGACCCCAATGGTGATTGGCGTCGCTCGGCCATTAAGCAAGTAGCTTCAGGACGCTTCGGCGTAACCAGCCACTACCTGTCCAATTGCACCGATATTCAAATTAAAATGGCACAGGGGGCAAAACCTGGCGAAGGCGGCCAACTTCCGCCGCACAAGGTCTACCCGTGGATCGCCGAGGTACGCATCACCACCCCGGGGGTTGGCTTAATCTCCCCACCACCCCACCACGATATCTACTCCATCGAAGATCTCGCCCAACTGATCTACGACTTGAAAAACGCCAATCCTGAGGCTCGAATTCACGTCAAATTGGTATCTGAGCAGGGCGTAGGAACCGTTGCAGCAGGTGTTTCCAAAGCTCACGCCGATGTGGTACTTATTTCTGGCCACGATGGTGGCACCGGCGCATCCCCCTTGACCTCACTCAAACATGCCGGTGGGCCATGGGAACTCGGACTGGCCGAAACCCAACAAACCCTGCTACTTAACGGGTTACGCGATCGCATTCGGGTCCAATGTGACGGTCAATTGAAAACTGGTCGTGACGTAGTCATCGCGGCTTTGCTCGGGGCAGAGGAATTCGGCTTCGCCACCGCACCGCTGGTAGTCGAAGGGTGCGTCATGATGCGGGTATGCCACCTCGATACCTGCCCAGTAGGTATTGCCACTCAAAATCCAGAACTGCGCAAAAAATTCACTGGGCGGGCTGAACACATCGTTAATTTCTTCACTTTCATTGCCCAAGAGGTCCGCGAATATCTCGCTCAACTGGGCTTCCGCTCCATTGATGAAGCAGTCGGCCAGTCTCAAGTGCTGACCATGACTGGGCAAGCAGCTACTGAACGAGCTGGCAAGCTTGATCTCAGCCCCATCTTCAAACGAGTGGAGTCTCCCTTCTTCCGGCACCAAAACTTGCGCTGCACCAGAAGTCAAGAACACGGTCTGGAATCCGCACTCGATCAGCAGATCATCAAAGATACCCAATTGACCATTGATGCTGCTGCAGCAAAAAACTCTGCTAATGCTCCAGCATGGATGGCCCAAGGCGAAGACCCACAGGTCCAATTGAGCTACCCCATCACCAATGTCAATCGAGCCGTGGGAACCATGACCGGATTCCGGCTCACCCGAGCAGCTGGTGGCGCTGGCCTGCCCAGTGATACCTTGCATCTGACCTTTACTGGTTCCGCTGGAAACTCCTTTGGCGCTTTTATCCCAGCTGGTATGACTCTCGACCTGATTGGGGATGCCAATGACTTTGTGGGCAAGGGACTCTCCGGTGGTCGAATCATTGTCCGGCCACCAACAACCGCACCTAAACAGCTGAAAAACAACCCGGACATCATTGCCGGTAATGTCGTCGGCTTCGGCGCAACCAGCGGTGAAATGTTCATCCGTGGCAGCGTTGGCGAACGTTTCTGTGTACGAAACTCTGGGGCAACAGTCATGGTCGAAGGCGTGGGTAACCACGGCTGTGAATACATGACTGGTGGCACCGCGGTCATTTTGGGTCCCATTGGTGATAACTTCGGCGCTGGCATGTCTGGTGGTGTTGCCTATATCGCGCCACAACCCGGATTGGAGTCAAAGCTCAACCACGATGTGGCTGACGGCATTGAGCCGCTCGATGCGGAAGACGTCGAAAAGCTCACTGAACTGTTTGCCGAATACCAAGCCCGGACCGGAGCCACGATTAGCTATCAACCTGCGGAAATGATTAAGGTCATGCCCGCTCCATACCGTAAGGTCCTCGACATCATCACTGCGGCCACCAATGAGGGTCGCGACGTCAACGAAGCAATCATGGAGGCAGTGTAATCATGGCTGATCCACATGGATTCCAGAAATTCCACCGAGCTGAACCCGCGCACCGTCCCGTGCCATTGCGGCTGCTCGACTGGAAAGAAGTCTACGAAAAGGCACCTGAAGGTCAAATCGAACAGCAAGCCACACGGTGCATGGATTGTGGCGTGCCGTTTTGCCACGAGGGGTGCCCCTTAGGCAATATCATCCCGGAATGGAACGATTTAGTGCGGCAAAATCGGTGGCGTGAAGCTTTTGACCGGTTGCACGCTACCAATAATTTCCCGGAATTCACCGGCAGGCTCTGCCCCGCCCCTTGCGAAGGTGCCTGCGTATTAGGCATCTCCGATGATGCTGTGACCATAAAAAACGTTGAACTCGCGATTGCCGAACGTGGCTTCGCCGAAGGCTGGGTCAAGCCCATCCCACCATCCTTGGATACTGGAATGAGCGTAGCTGTAGTTGGTTCCGGCCCCGCTGGGCTGGCCGCTGCCCAACAACTAACCCGTGCCGGACATGCAGTGACCGTTTTTGAACGTGACGACCGCATCGGCGGACTGATGCGCTACGGCGTGCCGGAATACAAAATGCAAAACAAATGGATCGATCGCCGACTAGCGCAAATGCGCGCCGAGGGCACCGAGTTCCGCACAGGAGTCTCCCCCACAGCAGCTGATCTTATGCGTTTCGACGCCGTCGTACTGGCCACCGGCGCCCCAGTGGCCCGAGAACTGCCGATCGAAGGGCGCGAACTCAATGGCATTTACACCGCGATGGATTACCTCAACCTGCAAAACCGGGTCTGTGAGGGCGACATGGTTGAGCCAGCAATTAGCGCTAAAGACAAAAAGGTAGTCATTATCGGTGGCGGCGATACTGGCACTGACTGTTTCGGCACAGCTCTACGGCAAGGAGCAGCCTCAGTAACTCAAATTGACATCCGAGCCCGCGCACCGAAAAACCGAGCAGCCTCTACTCCCTGGCCGATGTATCCCCTACTCGATCGGACCGCAACCGCACACGAAGAAGGCGAATACACCGTCAGTGGTGAAGAATCAATCCTGGAAATCGAAACGCTCGGATTATCCCACCGGAAACCGGGCATGGAACTAGGAACTCGCTCTTATTCGGTAAATACGGTCTCCTTCCACGGCGAGGATGGGCATGTCACTTCACTACGTGGCAATGAGATTCGCATTGTTGAGGGTCGGCGGATCGCCATTGAAGACACCGATTTCGAAATGGAAGCGGACCTGGTGTTACTGGCACTCGGATTCGCCAGCGCAGAACGTTCGGGAGTAATCCACGAATTAGGCGTTGCTTTCGACGAAAGAGGCCGCATGGTCCGAGATGAACAATTCCGGGCACAAATTAAACCACTGTTCCCCAATTTCAAATCGAAAGTTTATATCGCTGGCGACGGCGGCCGTGGTCAATCACTGATTGTGTGGGCAATAGCAGAAGGTCGGGCATGCGCCGCTGCCGTAGACGCCGATTTAATGGGTGAGACTGCACTCCCTGTAGCAGTTAGCCCGCATACAGCACCCTTGAGCATCTAATCAAATAGATCTGCGCCTAATCGGCTGTAGGTATCACATACTGAACATGTCCACAGTTAACATCGGGTTGTCGAAAAAATGACAACCCGATTGTCATTTCTACAATAACTACCCCTGAGACGCGCTGAAGGTCTATAACTCCATTTTTAGTGTTTGATCTGCACGAACATCAATATTTCCCCCTATTTTTGGTCGATCTATAGAAAATAGGGTAAGGTGAAACCATTAGAATTTCTTGCGAGAGATTCTATCCACCCACTATGTTTAACGCACCCCCCTTGAGGAGTAATCGTGCCTTTTAGTACTCCAGAAGAAGTTTTGAAGTTCATCAAGGACGAAAACGTCGAGTTTGTCGACATTCGCTTCACTGACGTCCCAGGTATCGAACAGCACTTCACTATCCCATCTCACATCCTCGATGGCGACGCCATTGCCGAAGGTCTCGCATTCGACGGTTCCTCCGTCCGAGGCTTCACCTCCATTGATGAGTCGGATATGAGCCTGATCCCAGACCTGGCCACAGCCCAACTCGACCCCTTCCGCAAGGCAAAGACTCTGAACATCAAATTCTTCGTGGTTGATCCATTCACCCAAGAACCGTTCAGCCGTGATCCACGCACCGTTGCCCTGAAGGCCGAGGAATACCTCGCCTCCACCGGCATCGCCGACACCTGCTATTTCGGTGCCGAAGCTGAGTTCTTTGTGTTCGATAAAGTCCGCTACTCCACTGAGATGAACTCTGGATTCTATGAGGTTGACAGCGACGAGGGCTGGTGGAATCGAGGTGCCGAGCACGATCTTGACGGCTCTTACAACCTTGGGTCCAAAACTCGCCCCAAAGGCGGCTACTTCCCAGTACCACCTTATGATGACACCCAAGCTGTGCGTGACGATATGACCCAACACCTCATTGCTGCTGGATTCGAGATCGAGCGCTTCCACCATGAAGTTGGCGGTGGGCAGCAAGAAATCAACTACAAATTCAATACTCTGCTCCATGCAGCTGATGACTTGCAAACCTTCAAGTACATCATCAAGAATGTCGCCCGCGAACATGGTAAAGCAGCAACCTTTATGCCCAAGCCACTAGCTGGTGACAATGGCTCCGGCATGCACGCCCACCAGTCCCTCTGGAAAGACGGCAAACCACTCTTCCATGACGAGTCTGGCTATGCTGGCCTGTCCGACATCGCCCGCTACTATATCGGCGGCATTCTGCACCATGCAGGTGCAGTGTTGGCATTCACCAACCCAACCCTGAACTCCTACCACCGATTGGTGCCAGGCTTCGAAGCCCCAATCAACTTGGTGTACTCCCAGCGCAACCGCTCAGCCGCAATCCGCATTCCAATCACCGGTTCCAACCCGAAGGCCAAGCGCATCGAATTCCGCGCGCCAGACCCATCCGGCAATCCCTACTTTGGTTTCGCCGCTATGATGCTTGCTGGCCTCGACGGCATCAAGAACCGCATCGAGCCACATGCCCCTGTAGATAAGGATCTCTACGAACTACCACCAGAGGAAGCCGCTTCCATTCCACAGGCCCCAACTTCCCTAGAAGCCTCCCTAAAGGCACTGGAAGAAGATCACGAATTCCTCAGTGACACCGGTGTGTTCACCGAGGACCTGCTGGATACCTACCTCAAGCTCAAGTACGACAACGAAATCGCTCCTGTGCGCCTGCGCCCAACTCCACAGGAATTCGAGTTGTACTTCGACTGCTAATTCTTGTTTGCGTTTCGACGCCAACCGCTGTAAACACCAACCGCCTTTGCGCAGTAGCACAGAGGCGGTTGGTGCGTTTTCGATTATAAGGAAACCAATTACAGCGGTCTTCATATGCTAATGTCTTTTAGCCACTGACGTTGGGGACAGATCGATCTGCAATACTCAGGAAAGAAACCTGAAACAGGATCGTTATAGTGAACAATAGTGACTACCCTCCCTGAAGGATCTGTGCAGCAAATTTCAGTTAGAATTACCCATCAATTCTCCCCTAATCTGCTCTAGTGCTCCTGTCACAATCCGTGATACCGATTCCTGTAAGGCTGCAAATCTTGCTTTGTAATATTTCGGACCAAACTGCGGATCATCCTCACGCGCTGGAATGTGCACAAACCCCCAATGAAAGAATTGTGCTCCGGTTCGGTTCAATTCCCCGAGCGTAAACATCACACTGTTACATACAAATAAACCTGCATCGGTTGAAATGCGTGCTGGAGTACCAGAACCAGCGTTCACGTGCGCCACTAGGGCCGCTGCATCAACCGTGGTGTCATGACACACTGGCGCGTTGGGGTCATCAACAAGGCGGGAATGAAAACTATGGTTGGAATTGTCAATACCATCAGCGAAATTCCACCCTGTGGTTTCAATACAAATCTTCGGGTCGCGCCCAGATAACCCGAAGCTCAGCACCAAATCAGGCTCAAGATCGGTGACGGCGTCGATAAGCAGGCGGCGAGCGCGCTGAAACTCTGTCGGCAGTAGTAGCTTATGTACATCGCTTAGGTGTGCCAACACCTCCCACGATGGATTGCGACTTAGACCGCGGAACGGTTCAAAACCGGTGACCAAGATGGTGGGGTCAACAGGTGGCCAGTGAGCTAGTCGGTGTTGCCAGCGCTGGAATTCTGGAGTGGGACGGCGCAGGTATTCCGTGGCGATAGTGCGAACATGCGTTGGGATTTCACCTTGCCACGTGTCAATTCCAATAAAACTGCCCAATGGCGAATCGAGTACTTTTTGTGGACTAGTGCCAGAGTCGAGCACATACAGCAGCGCCGCCCATTGTTGCACGGTGAGATGAGGCGCGGACACGGATTATCCTTTCAGCTTCCTTAACCAATAGATTATAAGGAATGAGCAACCCTAACCCACCCTGCCCCGAGTGTTCCTCCGAATACACCTATGAGATGCCACCGTTATTGGTTTGCCCTGAATGCGCCCACGAATGGACGATAGAAGACGAGTTAGCCAACACAACCAACATCATCACCGACTCTGTGGGCAATCCGCTTGCCGACGGCGATACCGTCACCGTAGTCAAAACTTTGAAAGTAAAAGGTGCCGCCCAACCCATTAAAGCTGGCACTAAGGTACGCAATATTCGGTTAGTCCAAGGCGTGGGCGATCATGATATTGAGTGCAAGATCGACGGTTTCGGCGCCATGCAATTAAAATCTAGCGTGGTTAAAAAGGCCTAACAAAGGCCCACTTCCTACTACAACACCATTGCTGCAATCCAGCCTGAGATCAGCAAAGGAATGTTGTAGTGCAAGAAGGTAGGGATCACCGAATCTCGAATATGATCGTGCTGGCCATCAGCATTCAAACCAGCAGTCGGACCAAGGGTCGAGTCTGAGGCGGGCGAACCAGCATCGCCTAGGGCGCCAGCAGCACCAATGATGGCCACTGTCGCAGCTGGGCTAAACCCGAGGGCCAAGCATAGCGGAACATAAATCGTGGTAATAATCGGTAGCGTGGAAAATGACGAACCGATACCCATCGTCACAATCAAACCGACCAGCAGCATCACAAACGCACTAACAGCTTGGTTGGAACCAAACATTTCTGCTGAGGAATTGACGAGGGCCTCCACATCACCAGTAGCAGTCATCACCGATGCAAACCCTTGGGCGGTAATCATAATGAAGCCAATCAGCGCCATCATTTTCATGCCAGAGGTAAAAACATCGTCAGCTTCACGCCAATTCACAGCACCAGTGAGCATGAAAATGGCCAGACCCACTAGAGCACCAACCAACAGACTATCGGCCTTTAGGTCCATCGATTGCATAACCACCTGCACAATAAAGGTGGCGAAAATGGCAACGAGCGCGACAATCAACTTATAGTGAGTGATTTCCTCAACAGGCTTATCGGCCGACTTATCAATCGCGACAGTTTCGTATTCTCGCGGTTTGCGGTAACTGAAAAACACCGCAATCAATAAACCTACGATCATACCCAACGCAGGAATACCCATCACCTGCATGATATTGATGCCATCAGTGGCCAGCCCAGCTTGTTCGATATTGCCCAGCAGAATGTCATTGAGGAAGATCGAACCAAACCCTACTGGAATCCACATATAAGTGGTAACCAAACCGAAAGTAAGCACACAAGCAATCAACCGTCGGTCCAGTTTCAACCGATTCATCACAGCCAATAACGGTGGGATAATAAGCGGAATAAACGCAATATGTACCGGAATAAGATTCTGGCTCATGATCGCCATAGCCAAAATACCAAGGATCATCAGCCACTTGGTCACTGCCACTGCCCGTTGGTTGGCAGATTCGGAATCATTGCCGATTTTCGCCATGATCCAACCCGCCAGCACCGCAGGCAATCCAGAACTGGCCACGGCCATTGCAAATGCACCAAGTAATGCATAACTTAATGCGATCTTGGCGCCACCAGATAAGCCATCTTGGAAGGCAACCATTGTGGCGTCAAGCCCAATACCACTGAGCAAACCACCAACTAGCGCACCAATGAAAAGCGCTAAGACAACATGCACTCGCGCTAATGCCAGCGCGAGCATCACCACAACAGCGATTAATACAGCATTCATACTGCATAATATTACGGGACGTGGTGTGTTAGATGAGGGCTTTTACTAAAACTGCTTCAGCTTATTTCACCTTGGCGTGACCTGCTAAGACCTCATACATCTTCCAGCTACAACCAATTAACACACAGGAACTGCGTCCACGACTTCTCGGGGTAACGCCATGCCATCTGGAATCATATCCAACAACTCTTGCGGCTGGACACACTGCAGCCGGTCCCGTAACTCGGCACTATCCACAGTTGCTGGCATTGCCCCAACAAATGGAATGGTATGAACACTACGCACCACATCGTCGGTATGCTCCTGTGCAGAACCAAAGGTATGAGCTGCGACCACAAAGTCGGTACCAATACTGACGGTGGCATGCTCATTCTGTGCATCGGCCCAGCCGAACTTGGTCCCTTCGATCCCAGAAAGCCGAGCAGTACCGAAATTTTGTGGATACCCGTCCCCCGCAATGGGAGCTGCATTACGCATGCCATCCAACATGGGTTGTGCAATCGGATCAAACCGAATGCTACTCACAAATCGGGCAACATCATTAGTGGTGGTAGTAGTCCCACCCCAAAAACCAGTGTATTTAGTGCCTGAAAGCCCAAACTGATTAATTACCGTTGGTATTGCCTCTGGGTACCGTCTATCCAGTTCAGTTGCTATGCCATCGTGGGAAACACGAATCATCTCCCGCACCTGTAATTTATCTTCAGGTGCACCATGTTGCAGTACCCAATAACCTAAATAGAGCTTGGATAATGATAAGGCGCCAACCGGAGCTGCCCCACCAGGCGTGCTCGACAATTGACCGTCAATATTGATAACCGTGATTTGCGTGCGAGCAGGAACTAATGCGGCATCTACACCGGCGGCTGTAGCTGGGGCAGCCCCCAGCCCGCTGATTACAACACTAATAGCCGCAACCAGCGAAACTGCTAGCATATTCCATCGAGATGACCTTTTCTGCTTCATGCCCACCGATACTACAAAGAGATAAAAGAAAACTCACGATAAATGAAGATTTTCTCATCTTTCTTCCAGCTAGTGATTGGCTAGGCTCAGTTCTTCTTTACCCTCATGTTCGGGTAGGAAAGCAGTTAGCGAATCCGATCTCGCTTAGAGTAACCCATGCGCGGCCGGAAACCTTCTGGGCGTCGTAATTGCGCTACCGCATCTCCAACAACCAAACGGAATCGAGGTTTCATGGGCGGCATCTGCATTACCGAAAACCAGCCAACCTCAACATTTTCATCGTCACTAATGACTGGTACATCCGAACCGATAACACTGCACCGAAGCGCAGTGTCCATATAACTGCTCACATCACCATTGTCATAGGTAACTGGACCAACTACCCCGACCCCCAATAGCGCTTCGGCACGGATATCCAAGCCAACTTCTTCTTTGGCCTCTCGGACGGCAGCTTGGTGTGGTTCCTCACCAGGATCGACGATTCCGGTCACAGGGGTCCACTGACCATTATCAGCGCGGCGCACTAACAATACCTCTGGCACTGCGGTGATCGGTGCGCCCTCAGGAACATCTTTGATAATGATCGCGGTCACCCCAGGTAGCCATAATTGGGCATGGCCCACCTTTTCCCGCAGCGCCAAAACAAAATCTGGGGTTGGCATTTACTCCTCTTCCGGTTTTTCGGTTGTGTTGATTACCGAATCAGCAGTATCTGGGCCGGTTTTAGTTTCATCCACAGTCGCCTTCTCTGCCGCTATTTTCTCCGCGAATTGCTTGGCAAACCGCTCTGGATCAAATTCGGTGAAATACTCCGGCCCAGCAAATTGTTCTTGTGCCATGTTTTCTTCTTCCTTGAAGCTAGCTCTTGCAGATGCTAGCCAATGTCCAATGATTCCTAATGGTAGCGTTGCCACTGCCTACTAGGCGTGATCTGCAATGAATTGCTTGACTGTTTCAACATCATTAGGCAGATCAGTGATATGCCGCGGTGCGGCCAAAATCTCAGCGAATCTAGTTGGAACCTCCGGTTCAGAACCAATCGCCTCAGTAATAGTTTCCGCGAACTTCACCGGCAGTGCGGTTTCCAAACAGACAATGGGAGTAAGGACGTGGTCCGCCCAATCGCTAGCTACCTTGACGCCATCAGCAGTGTGAGGGTCAATTAACACCCCATAATCGGCATGGCATTTGCCAATTGTAGCCACCCGATCAGCATGAGTTGAACGGCCGGACAGGAATCCATAGTCCTTGGTTGCTCGCGCCATTCCGGGATCACCAGCTAACGAGAAACCCCCTTGGGCTACCTGAGTGCCAAACAGGTCTGTGATGCGGTTTGGGTCACGATCTAATAAGTCAAAAACAAAACGCTCGAAATTCGACGCTTTAGAAATATCCATTGAAGGTGAAGAGGTTTCAAAGGTGTCCACAGATGAACGCACTCGGTATTCCCCGGTGCGGAAGAACTCGTCTAATACATCGTTTTCATTGGTAGCAACGATCAGCCGATCAATCGGCAAGCCCATCTGTTTTGCTACATGGCCAGCACAAATATCCCCAAAATTGCCAGTTGGCACACTAAAACTGATTTGTTGATCGTTACGTTCGGTCAGCTTCAACCAAATGGAAATATAGTACACAACCTGCGCTAGTAGCCGAGCCCAGTTAATAGAATTAACCGCACCAATGCGATGTTTTGCCTTAAACTCAGCATCTGCAGACACCGCTTTGACCACATCTTGGCAATCATCAAATACGCCATCAAGCGCAATATTGAAGATGTTTGGATCATCAAGGCCAAACATTTGTGCCTGTTGGAATGGAGTCATCCGCCCCTTCGGGGTCAGCATGAATACCTTGATCCCAGCACGTCCTCGCATGGCATACTCCGCGGCAGAACCAGTATCACCAGAGGTAGCACCTAAGATATTGAGCTTTTCACCGCGACGATTAAGTTCGTATTCAAACAGCTCTCCTAACAGTTGCATTGCCATATCTTTAAAGGCTGCGGTCGGCCCATACGACAAATGCCCGATATACAATTGTTCGTTCAATTTGGTCACTGGAACGATTTCTTCATTGTCGAACTTTGGATAGGTATAGGCACGTTTTGCCATTGCCTTGAGGTCCTCAGCGGGAATGTCGTCAATGAAAAGCTGCAGCACTTCCCCGGCAAGTGCTGCGTAGCCTTCGGTGCGTAGCAGTTCACGCCAGTGTGATAGTTGGGCGTCGTTTAGTTGCGGATATTCTGCTGGCAGGTACAAGCCACCATCAGGCGCGAGCCCACCGAGCAGGATGTCGCTGAACTTAGCCTTGGTTTGGGTGTTATCGCGGGTAGATATGTAATACACGGCTACTACACTAGCTGCTCTAGTCGGGTTTGGCAGACTCGGTGACGTGTCTCGGGTTTTCTCTTGTTTTAGTGGGTGAGGGATTTTGGAGATGTATCGAAGGAGTTTGGCTAGGATACTCAAGGTCGTTTGGTTGTTTCGATTGAGCATCGCATTCTAGCTTCAGGAACGAATCATCCCAGGTGGGGTTGCCCACATTGAATACGATAATTTTCCCTCAAACAAGTTTCATTGTTCAGTAAATGGACAGCAGTGTTCACCATATGGTCGCAGTGGACGGTATCTCTTTCCCCTCGTCTCATACCTCATTACCGTAGGTCCTAGCACAACAGAAACACCAACAAAACTAAAGGATAATAAGTGCTCAATAAATACAACACTTTCACTGTGATGTTGCCCGACTCAGAAAAAGCAACACCGATTGCAATGCGACTGGCTGAAGTAGCTGACACAGTTTTCACTCATGATTCTGGGCGTCCATGGATCATGACCCGCCAACTTAACAAAAATGCTGTTTTAAATATTAAAAGCCCTCACCACATAACCATTATTGGTTCTGCTGATACTAACTCGGAACAACTACACTGTTTAACTTCCAAGATTCAAAATCCACACCAACTCAAACTCATTAACCAAGAAATTGCTGGAAGTTACCTTGTATTTGGTTCCATCAACGGAACCCTCTATGCAAATGGTCCTGCCTTTCAATCAAAAAGAATATTCACTGCCACAATTAATGGAATCCAAATCCTCTCGGACCGCGCAGACCTTTTAGCAGACCTTGGGGATTTTACAATCAATACAACCAAATTAGCACTACGAATGATTCGTGGGTTACCTCACCCAGCAGATGGGCTTCCTGTCTGGAATGACATTATTCCGCTGCCAGGCTGGGAATACATCACAGTCTCGGTTGATGGAGTAACTAGCCACACACATCGGTGGTGGCACAGGCCCGCGCCCACCCTTGATCGCCACGATGCCGCCCTGAAACTTCGAAAAGCACTAAAACAGTGTGTACGTGCACGAACTATTAATCATACAGCAATAACATGTGATCTTTCGGGAGGGCTGGATTCAACACCAGTCTGTTACTTCGCTAGTACTTTATCTGATCAAACCTATGCCCATACTTACTACACCAAAGATCCAGGTGGTCTAGAAGATCTGAATTGGGCAAAACGTGCGCTCGAAGGGATGCCCAATCTTAAAGAACACCAAGCTTTTTCAAATGAGAATATGCCAGATTTCTTCGAAAATTTAACTGATGTCCTAGTTCCAATGGATTTCCCCTCAGCTGCATCTGGGACGGTACCTCGATTGGTGCACATGTTAAATAAAGATAAAGAACTTGGCACCACAATGCACCTCAATGGGATAGGCGGCGACCATTTGTTTAGAGGAGTCAAAATTTGGAACCACACCATAGTTCGCGAAAACCCCATCGTTGGATGGAAACGGGCCCGAGCAGAAGATATACCTGATGGAGTAGGAATTTTACGAACAATCAGTGAGCTTAGCTCTCGAACCTCTTATTCACAGTGGCTAAAGCAGTCCATTGACAGTGCATTTGAAAAACACAGCACTAAAATAATTCCGCGAACAAGTGATTGGTCAGTTCCAATTTCTGCACCAGAGTGGATAGATAATCAAACCGCAGCATCTGCTAAAGAGTTTCTACACGAACTAGCTTTAACAGCAACTCCATTCGACACTACACACGCTGGCCATTTTGACATTCAAACCATTTTAGATGCCACTAGTCTAACTAGAGCTATGGAACAGGCTGGTCACCACCTTGGAATCGCTTATGAAGCCCCACTTCTGGACGATCACGTCATAAACGCCGTCCTTTCTGCCACTTATGAAGCACGTGACACTCCTCTTGAGTGGAAACCACTAATGAAAGAAGCCATGTCCGGTTTGCTTCCAAACGATTACTTAAAACGCACAACAAAAATTGGGGGTGCACCGCAGACAGTTCGCGGATTTGCGGCACATCGAGAATCGCTCACCGCGCTATGGGAGGACTCAGGAATCTTCAGCTACGGGATCCTCAATAAACAGCTACTACACCAAAATACACAACCTCAGGCAACTGCTACTCCAGCAGCGCATGTCAGCACACAAAACAATCTCGCGCTTTTTCTGCGAGGCCTCAATCCACAACTTGTGTATTAAACAAGGAGCAAAACTGAACCATGAAAAAAGCAAATCTTTCAACAGTAAACACTGACTACGGAACTGTTGTTCTCAATGAATCCACCGGCGAATACTGGCATCTCAATAATAGCGCCGCATACATCTTCCAAGAATTAGCGAGTGGCTCAAGCATTGATACCATCGCGCA
Source organism: Corynebacterium sp. (assembly GCA_041854705.1). Lineage (GTDB taxonomy): Bacteria > Actinomycetota > Actinomycetes > Mycobacteriales > Mycobacteriaceae > Corynebacterium. The sequence goes on along the minus strand of JBHACV010000022.1, from coordinate 8,967 downwards.
GTCATTAGTTTGTCAATTTTCAATCTCTGTTAACGACGCTGAAAAAGATGTAATAGACACAAAGCAACAACTAAAAAGCTTAGGAGCACTGTGACCTACATAATTCCAGAACAACCAGCACAAGTATCAATCCTAAGGCGCGGATTAATCATGAGTTCAGTGCAAATTGCACGACTACTACAGCGCCTCTCACCACAACGACTCCGAGGAATTTTAGGAACTATTTCATCGGGCGCAATTCCTGCCTCGTACGAAGAAACTCGCAAGGTGAGGGATGAAGTGTTAACAACTAGTTCCTTATGCCGAGGTGGGCAAGCATGTCTTGTTCGATCAATTTCTACAGCACTTGTTTGTCGCCTCAATGGAACTTGGCCGACATGGGCGGTTGGTGTTCTAACTGCACCACCATTTTCAGCACATGCATGGTTAGAAGCTGAAGGACAAATTGTAGATGAACCTCTATTGAAAGATGACTTCACGACTTTCTTCACCGTCACAGCCAATAGCACTGAATGTACCGCGCCTAGTCCATCCACTACTGCATCATTGAAAGGAGGTGAATAGAGTCATGTCTGCAAGCTATGAAAACCCAGCTATCAATCTTGTTGGTACCTTCCGCAAAGACACAGGTGAATTCATCGGACCACACGATGAAGCAATCCTCATGCTCGAGGATCACTCCTACGAAGGCTAAGCCAACATCAAACAGAAGTTCAACTGTCAATCCATACAGAAAGGAAGAGCACTCATGTCTGCAAACTATGAAAACCCAGCTATCAATCTTGTTGGAACTTTCCGCAAAGACACAGGTGAATTCATCGGACCACACGATGAAGCAATCCTCATGCTCGAGGATCACTCCTACGAAGGCTAAGCCTAGGACTAAAAGTCAATTCACAAACCGAAAGGAAAACATCATGAACACTTATGAAGCCCCCCAAATCACACTTCTTGGTTCCTTCGACAAACTAACCAACGCAGGAATCGGCGGCACTTATGAAGGCTGGTGGCCTATCGCTGACCGTAACTAACACCAAACACAATGGCCGTGACGAGAATCCTACTTCGTTACGGCCGTTTGGCCTCTTTTAAAAAAACACGAAGCTTATTCAGGCGCTGGGAAAACCTCAACGCATATGGATCTCACTTTCACCCATACTCCAAGGCGAAATGCTTCAATAGCTTGGAACCAGAAAATGACCTGAATAAGCTTCCACATCTAGAAATTATTTTTATGAGCACTATAGAAGTAAAACAACTCCGTAAAAATTATTCAGGCAAACAAGTACTTACAAATGTTAACCTTCAGGTCAAGACTGGAGAAATTCTAGCATTATTAGGACCAAATGGTGCAGGAAAAACCACTATTTTAGAAATTATTGAAGGATTTCAAAAACCTGATTTCGGCCACATTCGAGTATTAGGAATTAACCCAATACACGGTGACGATTTCTGGCGTTCACGAATAGGCATAGTACTGCAATCTTGGCGCGATCACCGTCGGTGGCCAGTCCGAGTTTTATTAGAACATCTCGGTTCCTATTATCAACCTTTTTCCACTCCACAACGTTTAAAGCCTTTTGATGCAAAATACCTTCTTAATAAGGTAGGACTGCTTGACCAAGCTGATACTCCAATTAAAAATCTATCTGGAGGGCAGCGGCGAAGGTTAGACGTTGCAATTGGTTTGGTGGGCAATCCAGAGGTTCTGTTTTTAGATGAACCCACCGTAGGATTTGATCCAGAGGCACGACGAGATTTTCATAATTTAATTCGGGAAATAGCATCAGAGCATCAAACATCCATTGTACTTACAACACATGACCTTAATGAAGCCGAAAACCTTGCTGACACCATTGCTGTACTCATTGATGGAAAAATTTCAGTAATAGGATCCCCAAATGAGTTGAAGTCACAGGGTTTAACCACCACTCAAGTTTCCTTTACGTACAACCAACAACAGGTTGTCACTCATGTAAAAAATAATGAGGTAAATCATTTTATCACCCTCCTCCTCCACCAATCTCCAAGTATCAAACAACTACAAATAGTGCGCCCAAGTTTGGAAGATTTTTATCTGGATCTCATTAGTAAAAATAAATCCAATCGAGACAAGAAGGTCGATTATGCAGTTATCTAAACGCACAATTACATGCGGTTTCACCCGGGGATTGTTGGAGTTTCGTCAAAATTTTTCAATGATTATTAATTATGTTCTTTTTCCTAGCATCGCACTTTTTGTCATGTATTTGCTTCGAGGTTATTCAATAAGTGATACACAAATGTCACTGGGTTATTACTCAATTCCTGGTATTATCGCTATGAATATTCTTTTTACTGGCATGATGGGAATAGCTTCAACTTTATTAACTGAGCGTGAAGAAGGAATTTTAATGCGAGTTCGCGCCATTCCACATGGAACTGATGCATACTTTATTGGAAAACTTATTTGCCAAATCATGCTCACGCTGGCAAGTTTCACAGTCGTCCTCACCTTTTCGCTCTTTCTTTTTGATGACCTCTTTCCCAATCTTTTCCAGTCAATTTTTACACTTTTATGGTTATTACCACTAGGAATAGTTTCCATCCTCCCCCTAGGAGTTGCACTTGGATCTTTACTCAAAAATCCTCGCCACTTAAGCTACATTTCATTATCCCTACTGGTTATGACGTCAATTTCTGGAGTTTTCTACCCACTAGCAAAACAAGCAGACGCACTACAATTAATAGGGCAATCTTCCCCACTCTATTGGATGGGACATACCCTTCGCTTTGCTATGCTTCCCCATGGTGCTGAAGCTACAGAAATCAGCGGCCAGTGGAATCTTCTTGGTAGCATCATCATCATGACCATTTGGGCTATTGTGGGATCTGCTACCGCATTATATGCACTAAAACGAATTTCGCCCTACCCATTAAGTTCCCGATCACGTTGATAGATCTGTTCAACTAGAATTACCTGAAAACTTAGAAAATGCCGTTATGAAGCTAGTTAATCACTTTCCTATCCTCCGCTGGCAGCTATTTTTTGACATAGCGGTAGTACTAGTTATTTTTAGTTATAACCTCCCCATTGTTTTAAGTACGCATTCTGTACCTCTTGCAGCAGTTATATGTGTTTTTTTGGGAGTATGCCTCCCCTTTCTTTGGCGGAAAAAATATCCACGAATAGTCTTTGTAATTACTTTTATTTTTATCATCATCCAATATTTTTGCGGCATCCCTATTGCCGCAGCGGATGTGATGCTACTACTTGTGTTATGCAGTGTAGCCACACAATTACTCTGGAAACACTCTATAGCACCATTAATTGTCACAATTTCTTGGATTCCCATTGCAACATGGAACCCTTTTCAGGCAGGTTATCTTAATATTGGGGAATTAGGCTTCATTGTTCTTGTGGTATTGCTGTCTTATTCGTGGGCAATCACTTTAAGACTGTATCGCCAAAATATTGCTGGCCTCAAACAACGAACCATAGAACTACAGGCTGCCCAAGAAGTACGAGAACAAATGGCCAAGGAGGAAGAACGCAAACATATCGCGCGTGAACTGCATGATATTGTGTCACATAGTTTGAGTAGCGTGGTGGCATTATCAGAAGGCGCGGTAGCCAACATTAAGTCTGATCCAGAACAAGCTGCAAAAGCAATGCGACTCGCGGGTGATGTTAGTCGAAGCTCATTGAATGAGATGCGCACTATGCTTAATTTATTACGCGCTGCAAAACCAGAGACTATAACACCACAACCTAATGCTACTGATTTGCCACAGCTCATCAATTCTGCCCGAGAAACAGGTACTTCTATTGATTTTCGGCAAAAAGGTACTTTGGAAGATCTCACCCCTGGTTTGCAGTTAACTATTTATCGCATCATTCAAGAGGGCCTCACAAATGTTCGCAAACATGCTGCAGCTGATACCCACGTTGTTGTTTCTATTGATCGTTTAACCACAAAATTAGTGATTACCATGGTTAATACGCACCCACTCCCTAGTGTTGAAGGCTCGCAAGGGCATGGGATTTCAGGAATGCGAGAGCGAGTTTTGGCCTACGGAGGTGAATTGGAAGCGACCACAAAGCTTGCAATGAAACCTCCTCAATTTTTCCTATCCGCAACAATTCCATTGGGAGCGCATAAATGACCATTAAACTTCTTCTTGTTGATGATCAAGAAATGATCCGCCTAGGAATGGCCATGGCGCTTAATGCTGAACCTGAATTGGAAGTTGTTGCTGAGGCCGATAACGGTAAAAAGGCACTGGCGTTATTGGGTCAGCATCAGGTTGATGTGGTGCTCATGGATGTTCGGATGCCCCAGATGGATGGAATTGAGGCAACTCGACGTATCCTTGCCAGCGCTTCACCACCAAAAGTTCTAGTACTGACAACTTTTGATACGGATGAATATGCTTTTGGAGCAATTAAAGCCGGTGCCAGTGGTTTTTTGATTAAAGATGGTCCAATCGCAGAGCTTGTAACAGCAATTAAGCATGTATATGCTGGCGATGCTGTCATTGCCCCAGCAACTACGAAACGGCTCTTAAAGCAGGTAGGAAACCCACAACCAGAACCGAAGTCGCATCCATTAATTGAACAACTCACTGAGCGTGAAACCGAAGTGCTGTTGTTACTAGCACAAGGATTATCTAATTCAGAGATTGCGTCAGAACTAGTACTTACCATCGGTACAGTGAAGGTGCATGTAGGCCATATTTTAGAAAAACTCCAGGTTAGAGATCGACTACAGGCGGTAATCATGGCCTATCAGAGTGGGATTGTCGATACTCCTATGCCTTAAGTCATAGATAAAGTTATGCCTTAAGCTCAATTTTTTGACCTTGAATATTTGTGACTATGGAGTCATGACATATTTGGTACACACTCACAAGCTTTCGAAACGATATGGCAACGTTGATGTCGTCGAAAAGCTAGAGCTCAAAGTTCCCACTGGCAGTATTTATGGTTTCCTAGGCCCAAACGGTTCAGGAAAATCCACCACGATGAAGATGCTGCTCAATCTCATCCGGCCAACAAGTGGTTCGATCTATATTGCAGGTCAGCATATGAATCAACAATCACGACAGAAGCTACTCGCTGGAATCGGTTCGTTGATTGAAAACCCACCAGGTTATGGCCATTTAACCGGTGGGGAAAACATGAAGATCATGCAAAAAATGCTGAATCTGCCAGACACAAATATTACAGATGCTATTGATACTGTGCGGCTGGCAGAGCATCTGGATAAAAAAGTACGTAATTATTCGCTGGGCATGAAACAACGGTTAGGAATTGCCCTAGCATTGGCGAAAAAACCGCAATTGTTGATTCTTGATGAACCAACCAATGGGCTTGACCCAGCTGGAATCGAAGAAATGCGTCAGCTGCTTCGCCGCCTCGCAGATACCGGAGTAACCATCATGGTGTCCTCTCATCTGTTGGGAGAAATTGATAAGGTTGCTACGCATTTAGGAATTATTGCACGCGGTCACATGCTGTTCCAAGGAACGCGGGAGCAATTATTCCAAAGTGCCATACCAGATGTACTGCTACGTTGTTCCGATTATGAGCGCGCAAATTCCCTGTTGAAAACCGATTCTCCTAGTGACAATGTTGTTCGGCTTAAGCGATATAACGATCATCAAACCGCTCAGGCTGTGGCAACTTTAGTTAGTGCTGGAGTCGATGTTTATGAGGTACATCGTGAGGAACAACATCTAGAAGACCTCTTTATGGATCTCACAAATCAGGGGGCATTATGACCCTCGAATTTTTCAAACTTCGCCATCTCAAAGTATGGATAATTCCTGTGCTCATGACCTTTGGTGTGGTTGCAATGAGTTTGTTTCGCGCACTTGCCTCAGGGGCGCTTTCGAATCCAGAAACGCTCTGGAAACTGCTACTTGCCAGCATGAGTTTCGCCATCGCGCTGGTCTATCCACTATTGATCGCCGTGTTATCTAGCCGCGTTGTTGATGCCGAGCATAAAGCCACAGGCTGGTTGCTGTTCGCAAGCTCTGGCACCTTACCTGGCACTTTATTGCGACGCAAACTCCTTACTACAGGCACACTGCTATTTATTGCCACACTTACTACTAGTTTTTTCCTCGCTATTTTTGGCTTTTCGACGGGCGCAGGTAGCAGCTTCCCAACTAGCATATGGCTGGGTTTCACTGCCGCAGCCTTAGTAGTGAGCTTCGTAGTATTAGCAACCCAGTTGTTTTTATCAGCACTGATTGACAATCAATTAGTTTGCCTTGCGATTGGAGTTGGTGGACTTTTTCTCGCCATCTTTGGACAGGCATTTCCTACTTGGCTCAACCACCTCACACCTTGGGGATATTTCTCCTTGATTCGGCCAGCAGACTACCAAGGTTTGGAATTGGTTTATTTTGATTTTCCCTTAATCAGCATGCTGATTTTGACAGCAAGTGCGGGAATCTTAATCCCAGCAGTATGCACCTATTTTGATCGAAAGGAACTATGATCCATGAAAACCTATTTTGCCGAATTTTCTAAACTTTCTGGTTCGCTTGTGTGGTTAGTGACCCTAGGGTTACCAATACTTTGCACTTTAGCTGGCTCTATTAAACTAACATCTAGTAGCGATTGGGATACGCTATGGATTCGTTCCATCGGATTCTATGGCATGGCTATTTTGCCAGTGGGTATTGCTATTACCGCATCACTCGTGTGGCGAGTGGAACACCAACGTGGCAATTGGGCGGCACTCATGTCCCAGCCAATATCGGTATGGAACATCGTGTGCACTAAAGCTACAGTAGTAGGGATTTTAAGCGCGCTCATGCAGATCACATTAGTAATCTCAGTGATCATCATTGGAAAAATGCATATCGGGCTCAGTGGCTTTTTGCCATCACAGTATTTACTAAGCTCAGTTCTTATTGCTTGTGCCACCATTCCAGTTGCAGCATTACAATCAATGCTGTCAATGGTGCTATCATCTTTTGCGCTTCCAGTAGCTATTGCCCTAGTGGCGACTGGATTATCTACCGCAGCCCTTATGATAAAGCTCCCTGGTATTTTATTAAGCCCTTATGCACTTGCAACCTTCAGTACCCAAATAGGCACCTCGCTTGTAGGTAGCAAGTCCACAGTCTTTCAAGCTGTTGAACTATCACCAACAATTGCTGGCTTATTGCTAGTAATCACTGCAGTACTAACTCTGTTTTTCATTTCACTCTCTAGTGCATTACTCAACCACAAAGACTTGCATGTCTGATTCAAGCTTCAAGGAATAACACCATGACTTTTGGAATTGATAAAAAGCAACAGAACCTTGGATTAATCTCCCTCATCCTTGCCATTACCGCTTTGATTTTGGCACCACTGTTGAGTTTCATTCCCATCATTGGTTTTGCTCTACCTATTATGGCGCTGTGCGGAATTGTCATCGGTTTTAAAGCTCGTCGATGCTCAGAAAGCCATTCATCGCTGATTCCAATTGCTATAACTCTTTCTGCCTTGGTCTTCATCGCTACTTCACTGATAACCACGTGGTGGAATCTATCCATCGTGGTACCTGCCATTGGAGATTTTACTGAGCTTCAGGAAGTTCTGAGGAGTTAGCTATGAAGTTCTCGTTTCGAGCTAATACTCCTGTTTCAGGTTCTCACCATTCCCTACCATATTGTGACAGGCTTACAAAACCTGGACAATTCAGCACTGTTATTGTCAATACTGGGCTTTTAACCGCCTATATTGCTAAGCAAAAAACGCAGCTGCGATCTGGCGATATCCTCATTCTTGGACCCAAAGCCCAAGTGAATGTTGATAAAAACTCGAAATCAACCGTATCTATTGTGCGTATTGATGCCAATTACCTTGTCGATTCACTCTACTGGTCTTATGCCACTGAACTTATTGACCACGCCAATGCAAAACAATTCTGTACCGCTGTTTTCTCGGCTCAGGTCCACCACCTCCGCCTGCCAAAAGATCATATTTCAACAGCGCACACCGCAGTCAATGAGATTTGCCAAGCCTCTATCGCACCAGAAACAGTACATAATATATGTCACTTGCAATCACTTTGGTTTCGGCTGCTTGCCATTGTCTTCCCACCAGTTTTAGAAAAACCGCTAAAACAGTGGAAACAGCAATCCTCCCCACAACCTAGAAGACTACAAACGCCAGCAAGAAAAGAAGCAGAATATACCAAAGAATTACTGGAAGAAGCTATTGATTACGATTGGAGTTTAGAAGAACTTGCTCAAAAAGTTCACATCTCGACACGGCAATTGACTCGAATTTTCAAAGAAACCTTCGGACTTACGCCAGCTAATTATCTAACATCCCTTAGGGTTGGGGCAATGGCAAAACTACTCCGCGAAACGGAGTCTTCCATTGAAACAGTTGCCCAAACTGTTGGCTGGAGTAGTCGCGCTCGCGCTACCAATGCGTTTAACCAGTACTTTGGTATGCCACCTGGAACTTATCGTTCACTTGCGAAGCAAAATCTCTTGTTAGCTTAAATACCCCTTACGTTTATGTGGGGTTGTCCGCAAGTTGTGGACAACCCCACGTTGATTACTCCACCAGAACACCAAGGTAACATCACAACCTCAAACCCCTATGCATGGAGTGATTTCCAGTCAGCGTGGTTAGTTCCACTGGTTGTTTGGGGAGTGGGGGTAATTGGGCTAGGTTTCAGTTTGCTTAAGGTTCGATCTTTAAGAAAACACCAGCTTAGCGCTCGGTAATTGTGATTATCCAGACCGATACCGCTCCAATCATAGTCAATAATTCGAACAAATAAGCGATAGTTGTGGTTTAGATGTCACACCCCTTGGATATTATGAACACAATACTTCATCCAACAACCATAAAGGACGCTACCAATGACTGCGCTGGAAACCACTGAAGATGGTTGGATCATTGCGGGAGACTATCATCTGAAGATAGTAGACAATAAAATTGTTGCCCGGAATGCCAAAGGCCGGATC